>NZ_JAKQYH010000064.1:0-512883 GCF_022343545.1 Streptomyces arenae | reverse complement strand
GGCCGGTCGCCCTCTCAGGCCGGCTACCCGTCGTCGCCTTGGTGAGCCACTACCTCACCAACAAGCTGATAGGCCGCGGGCTCATCCTTCACCGCCGGAGCTTTTAACCCTCACAGATGCCTGCAAGAGTGTTATCCGGTATTAGACCCCGTTTCCAGGGCTTGTCCCAGAGTGAAGGGCAGATTGCCCACGTGTTACTCACCCGTTCGCCACTAATCCCCACCGAAGTGGTTCATCGTTCGACTTGCATGTGTTAAGCACGCCGCCAGCGTTCGTCCTGAGCCAGGATCAAACTCTCCGTGAATGTTTTCCCGTAATCGGGACGACACCACGAGAGCGGAACGACCGGAGGAATGATCCGACCGTTCACAGCGTCCTCGCTGTGTTATTTCTTCAAAGGAACCACGTCCCAGCCGATGTCGGCCGGAGACGGGGTATCAACATATCTGGCGTTGACTTTTGGCACGCTGTTGAGTTCTCAAGGAACGGTCGCTTCCTTTGTACTCACCCTCTCGGGCTTTCCTCCGGGCTTCCCTTCGGTGTCCCAAACTCTATCAGTGTTTTTCCGGCCTCCTGACCACCCTCCCGCAGGCATGCGGAAGATGATCCGAAGTTAGGATCTGATGAGTTTGGGTTCTGCCGACCGAGGACGCTTTTCCGCGCCGCTCGGCCCCAAGCAGGAGTACGACTGTACACGGGGCCTCGAAGGCCATGCAAATCCATTGGACTGGTGGTCTAGACCACTTGCTGGTAGCTTCCATGCGGAACCGCCACTTCACATGACATACGCTGCTGCTCAGTGCCGTCCGGGACAGGTAGTGACGGCCCGTAAGCAGCTCCACTCCTGGGAGGCTTCCCATGACCACCGTGACGTCCCCTCTCGCAGGACGCGCCATCGGACTGGCCGCGGTGCCCGATCCGGTCTTCTCCGGGGCCATGGTCGGCCCGGGTACGGCGATCGACCCCGCGCGCGAGCCTTCAGAGGTCGTGGCGCCCGTGGACGGGGTCATCGTCTCTCTGCACCCGCACGCGTTCGTCGTGGTCGACGCGAACGGCCACGGCGTCCTCACCCACCTCGGCATCGACACCGTCCAGCTCAACGGCGAGGGCTTCGAGCTGCTCGTCAACAAGGGCGACACCGTGAGCCGCGGCCAGGGCGTCGTGCGCTGGAACCCGGCCGCCGTCGAGGCCGCCGGCAAGTCCCCGGTGTGCCCCGTCGTCGCTCTGGAGGCCACCGCCGACTCCCTCGGCGACCTGCGCGAAGACGGCGACGTGAAGGCCGGCGACAGTCTCTTCACCTGGAACTGACCCGTCCGAGACGGACGACCTCGCCGCAGTGCCGTCATATGACGGAGCGGGCGGCGACCACCACAACCATCGCGGCGGCGGGACCCGCCGCACTATCGGAGACGGGTGAGATGGAGACAACGCTGCGAGGCGTCGGCGTGAGCCACGGAGTGGCGATCGGCGAGGTTCGGCACATGGGAACGGCGGTGCTGGAGCCGCCTGCCAAGCAGATCCCGGCGGAAGAGGCGGAGCGGGAGCAGGGCAGGGCCCGGCAGGCCGTGGAGGCGGTGGCCGCCGACCTGATGGCACGCGGCAACCTGGCCGGCGGCGAGGCCCAGGCGGTGCTCGAGGCGCAGGCCATGATGGCCCAGGACCCCGAGCTGATGGCGGACGTGGACCGGCGTATCGCCGTCGGCAGCACCGCCGAGCGTGCCGTGTACGACGCGTTCGCCGCGTACCGCGAACTGCTGGCCGGCGCCGGCGAGTACCTCGCCGGTCGGGTGGCCGACCTGGACGACGTGCGGAATCGTATCGTCGCCCGGTTGCTCGGGGTTCCGATGCCGGGTGTCCCGGACAGCGACGAGCCCTATGTCCTGGTGGCCCGGGACCTGGCGCCGGCGGACACCGCACTGCTGGACCCGACTCTGGTACTCGGCTTCGTCACCGAGGAGGGCGGGCCGACGAGTCACAGCGCGATCCTGGCCCGGGCGCTCGGTGTGCCGGCCGTCGTGGCGCTGCCGGGCGCCGGTGAGCTCGCCGAGGGCACGGTCATCGCCGTGGACGGCAGCACCGGCGACATCTTCGTGAACCCGAGTGCGGAGAAGAAGGCGGAGCTGGAGGCCGCGGCCGCCGCGCGCAAGGCCGCGCTGGCCGCCTCGACCGGTCCGGGCGTCACCGCTGACGGGCACAAGGTGCCGCTGCTGGCCAATGTGGGCGGGCCCGCGGATGTGCCGGCGGCCGTGGCCGCGGGTGCCGAGGGCGTCGGTCTGTTCCGTACCGAGTTCCTGTTCCTGGACGACAGCAAGAACGCTCCTTCCGAGGAGAAGCAGGTCGAGGCCTACCGTCAGGTGCTCGAGGCGTTCCCCGAGGGCCGGGTGGTCGTGCGGGTGCTGGACGCGGGTGCCGACAAGCCGCTGGACTTCCTGACCCCGGCCGACGAGCCGAACCCGGCGTTGGGCGTGCGTGGGCTGCGGACTCTCCTCGACCACCCCGACGTGCTGCGCACCCAGCTGACCGCGCTGGCGAAGGCGGCGGAGGGGCTGCCCGTCTACCTCGAGGTCATGGCGCCCATGGTGGCCGACCGTGCCGATGCCAAGGCGTTCGCGGACGCCTGCCGGGAGGCCGGGCTGCGGGCCAAGTTCGGCGCGATGGTGGAGATCCCGTCGGCCGCGCTGCGGGCGCGCTCGATCCTTCAGGAGGTCGAGTTCCTGTCGCTGGGGACCAACGACCTGGCGCAGTACACCTTCGCCGCGGACCGTCAGGTGGGTGCGGTGTCCCGGCTGCAGGATCCGTGGCAGCCCGCGTTGCTCGACCTGGTGGCGCTGTCGGCGGACGCGGCGAAGGCCGAGGGCAAGAGCTGCGGTGTGTGTGGTGAGGCCGCGTCCGATCCGCTGCTGGCCTGTGTGCTCGCGGGTCTGGGTGTCACCTCCCTGTCCATGGGTGCGGCGTCGATTCCTTATGTCCGGGCGATGCTGGCGAAGTACACCCTGGCCCAGTGCGAGCGGGCCGCGGCGGCCGCGCGCGCGGCCGACAGTGCCGACGAGGCCCGCGCGGCGGCTCAGGCGGTGCTGTCCGGCGAGTAGCCGGCCGCGGCCGGGCTCGGCTGTCCTTCCAGGGGCGCTCCACCTGCGGGTGGGGCGCCCCTGGCGCGTTCAGTGGTGGTGGCCCGCTGGCTTCTCCTGGGTGCCGAGGTCGGGTGGTGCGCAGTAGTCGACGTCGGATTCCGGGGAGATGAGGTCGCCGGATTCGATGTCGGTGCAGTAGGCGTCGAAGACCTCTCCGGCGGTGAGCGGAGCGAGGGTGTCGCCGCGCAGGCGCCAGCCGTAGACGCGGTCGGGGGTGCCCGGGGTGCTGGTTCGCATGACGAGCCCGCCGGGGCTGCGGGTGGCGAGGCCGAGGGCCAGGACGCTGGTGAATTCGAGGGTCTCGGCCTCGTCGAGCTGGGTGGTGCCTTCGGTGTCCTGGTCGGCGTGGAGGACGGTGACGAGGGTTTCGGGTGATCCGGAGATGCTGCACACGAGGTGCCGGTCGCCTGGTGGGGCGGTGTCGAGGATGCGGGTGAGGAGGTGGGAGGCGCGGGTGAAGGCGGCTCGTCCGATGTCTTCGCCGCAGGTGGGGCAGGGGCCGAGGCGGGCGAGGAGGGTGCTCGCGTACTCCCAGGTGGCCTGGCGTACCGCCTCGTCGACGAGGTCGGGGACGAGGTCGGTGAGGGGCCGGCCGTCGTAGGGGATGGTGGGGCCGGTGGCGGCGAGTTCGGCGGTGAAGCGGGTACGGCTCGCGGAGGCGTCCGGGTCGAGTCCGGTGTGGGTGCAGAACTCGGCGTATTCCTCGGGGTCGAACAGGGCGAGGGTGGTGTGGGTGCCCTCCGAGGCGCGGGTCCTGAGGAGGGCTTCGATCTGGTGGAGGTAGGTGAGGTGGTCGTCGAAGGTGAAGGTGCGGTAGCGCCGCATGGCGCGGAAGTCGTGTTCGTCGGTCAGCAGGCCGATGGTCCCGGCGATCTCGCGGCGCAGGACGCGTCGCAGTGCTCGGTGGTCGGTGCGCGCCATGGTTTTCCCCCTGTGTGCGGTCGATCAATCGGTCGATCAATGCTCACTCACCGTAACCGGCGCCACTGACAGTGAGGGTCGCGGCAGTCGGTCGCGGACGATCCGGTGCTGAATTCCGCAGGTCAGGGCGATGGCGACGCCGAATGCTGTCCAGCCGAGCGGGCCGGTGGCGATGGCGGCGGTGACGGCGAGTGGACCGATGCTGCGCTGGGCGGACTGCGCGAGGCCGTGGACGCCGAGGTAGGTGCCCTGGGCGCTGTCGGGTGCCAGGGCGACGGAGAGTTCCCAGGAGATGGTGGCGTGCAGCATCTCGGCGACGGTGAAGGCGGTGGCCGCGGCGGTGAGCAGGAGGACCGCGGTGAGGGTTCCGCCGGCTGCGGAGAGGGCCATCGTGGTGCCGCCGAGGGCGAACGCGGCGGAGAGCGGGACGAGGAGCCGGCGGGCGGCCTCGCTGCTGGTGCCGAAGCGGGCGAGCGGTACCTGGAGTGCCACGACCAGCACGTTGTTGAGGACGAGCAGCAGGGGTGCGAGGCCGTGCGGGACGTCGGTGCTGTGGGCGATGGCGAGGGGCAGGCCGATCTTGAAGACGGCGTCGTCGAGGAAGAGGACGGTGTCGGTGGCGACGTAGGCGAGGTAGGTCCGGTCGCGCCAGGGGTTGGCGGGCTTCTGGGGCTTCGCGCCGGTCCTGGAGCCGGTCACGATCCGGGAGGGTGAGGGGGGCTCACCGCAGCGCAGGGTGAGCAGGGCCGCCGCGACGAAGGACAGGGCGTCGCCCGCGAGGAGCCAGCGGTAGGCCGTGGTGGTGCCCACGGCGAGGGCCGCCGCGGCCGCGAGCCCGCCCAGGGCCCAGCCGGCGTTGGCGAGGGTGCGGCTGAGTGCCTGGTAGCGGACTCGGTCGGGTCCGGCGATGCGGGTGGCGTAGAGCTTGGTGAGGACGTTGGCGGCGCGGTCGCCGAGGGCGCCGACGGCCGAGACGGCGAGCAGCAGGGCGTAGTCGTCGGTGGTGAGGAGAGCGAAGGAGGCGAGGGCACGCAGGAGTTGGAGGGCGATCAGGACGCGGGTGAGGGGCAGGCGGTCGGCGAGGCGGCCGCCGAGTGGTGCTCCCGCGATGCCGATGGCACCCGAGAGGGCGGCGAGGGTGCCGACTTCGGCGAGGGAGAGTCCGGAGACGTAGGTGAAGTACAGGACCGAGACCGACGCCCACAGCCCGCTGCCGACGCGGTCGACCAGGGCGATGACGAGCATTCTGCGCCCGTCGCGGCCTCCGGGTATGCGTTCGGGCCGTTCGGTCGCGCCGGGCGTTCTCTGCACTGCTCCCCCTTGCCGGAAATTATGTACTGATACATACTTGCCAACGTGGTAACACAATATGGGATCACCGGTACGACAGCCAAGGGGATTGCCGCGTCCGTGGAACAGGGCGTGGCAGAGGGCGCGTTGGCCCCGGAGGCGGCGCTCCCGCCGGTCCGGCGGCTCGCGGCGGAGCTGGGGGTGAGTCCGGGCACGGTCGCGACGGCGTACAAGGAGCTGCGCGGGCGCGGGATCGTGGTCACGCGCGGGCGTGGCGGCACGGTCGTCGCGCCCGCTCCGGCGGTGGCGTCCAGGCGGCCGCCCAGGGTCCCCGCGGGGCTCCGCGATCTGGCCGGCGGCCATCCCGATGCCGCCCTGCTGCCCGGCCTGGTGCCGCCCTCGCGACTGTCCCCCGGCGCCCGGTCGCACCGTTCGGCACCCCGGCTCGCGAGGCTGGAGGAGGCCGTACGCGACTGGCTGCGGCCGGACGGCGTCCCGGTGGACCACGTGACGTTCGCGCACGGGGCGCTGGACCTGATCGGCCGCATTCTCTCCGTGGAGCTGCGGCCCGGCGACGCCGTGGCCATGGAGGACCCCGGGTACCACCATCTGCTCGACCTCGTCCCGGCGTTGGGGCTGCGGATCGTGCCGGTGGCCGTGGACGACGAGGGGATGCGTCCGGACGGTCTGAGCAGGGCGCTGCGCGCGGGTGTGCGCGCCGTGGTGTACAGCCCGCGGGCGCAGAATCCGTACGGCGGCTGTTTCTCGGCCGCGCGCCGGGACGCCTTGGCCGAGGTGCTGCGCAAGGAGTCCGACGTCCTGGTCGTCGAGAACGATCACGCGTCCTCGGTGACCGACGCCCCGCTGCACTCGGTGGCAGGCGCGGGCCTCGCGCGCTGGGTGCATGTGCGGACGGTGAGCAAGTTCCTCGGCACCGACCTGCGGTGGGCGGCGGCCGCCTGCGACGCGACGACGCTCGCGCGCCACGACGGTCTGCTGCTGCTGACGTCGGGCTGGGTCAGCCACCTGTTGCAGGAGACGGTTCTCGGGCTGATGACGGACACGGACACGCGCGCGTTGGTGGCGCGTGCGCGTGCGGCGTACTCAGTGCGCCGGGAGACGATCGCCGCGGAGCTCGCGGGGCGTGGGATCGCCTCGCACGGGGCGAGCGGGATGAACCTGTGGGTGCCCGTGCGCGACGAGTCGGCCGTGGTGAACGGCCTGCGGTCGTACGGCTGGTGGGTGGCGGCCGGGGCGCGTTTCCGGCTGTCGTCCGGCCCGGCGGTACGGATCTCGACCGCCGGTCTGGAGCCTGCCGACGCGGTGCTGCTGGCCTCGGACTTCGCCGCGGTGCTGGGCGAGTCCGAGGCCACCTACGGCGGCTGACCGCGCGCCGCGCGAGGGTCAGGCGCGCTTGCGGGCGAGGTCCTCGTAGAAAGCCAGCAGATCGAGGTTGTCGATGGAGCCCGGGTTGACGGCCTTCTCCAGGGGGGCGCCCTGGAGGAGCCGCTTCACCGGGACCTCGATGCGCTTGCCGGTGAGGGTGTGCGGGACGCCCGGCACCTCGATGACCTCGTCGGGGACGTGCCGGGGAGAGAGCTGTTCACGGATGGCCTGCTTGATGCGGTCCAGCAGGGCCTCGTCGAGGACCGCGCCGGGCGCCAGGTGGACGAAGAGGGGCATCCAGTAGCCGCCGTCGGGCTGCTCGATGCCGATGACCAGGGACTCCCTGATCTCGGGCAGCCGCTCGACGACCTCGTAGATGTCGGCCGAGCCCATCCGGACGCCCTGCCGGTTGAGCGTGGAGTCGGAGCGGCCGTGGATGACGACCGAGCCGCGCGCGGTGACGGTGATCCAGTCGCCGTGGCGCCAGACGCCGGGATAGGTGTCGAAGTAGCTGTCGTGGTAGCGGCTGCCGTCGGGGTCGTTCCAGAACCGGATCGGCATGGAGGGCATCGGGTTGGTGACGACCAGTTCGCCGACCTCGTCGACGACCGGGTTGCCGTGCGGGTCCCAGGCCTGGAGGTCGGTGCCCAGGCTGGGGGCCTGGAGTTCGCCGGTGTGGACCGGGAGGGTGGGTACCGCCCCCGCGAAGCAGGAGCACACGTCGGTGCCGCCGCTGACGGACGCGATCCAGAGGTCGGCGCGGACCTCGTCGTGCAGCCAGCGGAAGCCGTCGGGGGGCAGCGGCGAACCGGTGGTGGCGACGCACTGCACGCGGGAGAGGTCGAAGTCGCGGGACGGGTGGACGCCGGCCTTGCGGCAGGCCATCACATAGGCGGCGGACGTGCCGTAGAGGGTGGCTCCGGTGCGTTCGGCGACCCGCCACTGGGCGCTGACGTCGGGGTAGCCGGGGCTGCCGTCGTACAGGACGATCGTGGTGCCGGTGAGGAGGCCGGAGACGAGGAAGTTCCACATCATCCAGCCGGTCGAGGTGTACCAGAAGAAACGGCTTTCCGGGCCGAGGTCGCAGTGCAGGCCGAGCTGTTTGAGGTGTTCGACGAGGATGCCGCCCTGCGACTGGACGATGGCCTTGGGCAGACCCGTGGTCCCGGACGAGTAGAGCACCCACAGGGGGTGGTCGAACGGGACCTGTTCGAACTCGGGGTCGCTGTCGGCGGCGGTCAGGTCCGACCAGTCCAGGGCGCCCTCCGGCGCCGGAGTGCCGAGCAGCGGGATGTGCACGACCGCGCGCAGGGTCGGCAGTTCGGCGCGGAGTTCGGCCACGGTCACGCGGCGGTCGTGCTCCTTGCCGCCGTAGCGGTAGCCGTCGACGGTGAACAGGACGACGGGCTCGACCTGCTGGAAGCGGTCCAGGACGCTGCGGGCGCCGAAGTCGGGGGCGCAGGAGGTCCAGACGGCACCGACGGCGGCGGTGGCGAGGAGGGCGACCACGGCCTGCGGGATGTTCGGGAGGTAGCCGCTGACGCGGTCGCCGGGGCGGACTCCCAGGGCGCGCAGCCCGGCGGCCAGCGAACCCACCTGGCGGCGCAGTTCGGCCCAGGTGACCGGTTGGGGTTCGTGGGTCTCGTCGACATACAGGAGCGCGGGCTCGTCCGCGCGGGTGGCGGCGGCCCGCAGGGCGTGCTCGGCGTAGTTCAGGGTGGCGCCGGGGAACCACTCGGCGCCCGGCATGGAGCGGTCGCCGAGCACGCGCGCGTAGGGCGTCGAGAACCGCACGTCGAAGAAGTCCGTGAGGGCCTTCCAGAAGGTGTCCAGGTGGTCGACGGACCAGCGGTGCAGGGCCGGGTACCCGCCGTCGGCGGGTGCTCCGTGGTGGTCCGCCGCCCAGGACTGGAACCTGGTGATGCGTGCCTGGGCGATCCGCTCCGGATCGGGCTGCCAGAGCGGCTGGGGGTTCGCGGTCGACATGGGGCGGCTCCCGGGCTTCTGCGCTGGTGGGCGTGGGACGCGCACGGGCTGGGGTGTGCGCGTGACGCGGCTGACAGGGACGATGCCATGTGATCGACTTCTGCACCAGGGCGCTCCACATGGTCCGCGTCGTGAAGATGTGGTCCCGGCACGGGTGAACGGCAGTTGAACGGCGCGCATGTGTGGAGCGTGGAGTGGCAGGGTGAGCAGCATGGACGGTCGTGACCTGGTGCGTTCGGTGAGAGTGGTCGGTTCGAGGAAGGCGGCTCTGGGGTTGCGTACCGTACGGGCCGCGTGGCGCAGGCGGCGGATCGACGCCGCCGGGCTGCCCGCGCGGGGGGCGGAGCGCGCCCGGGTGCCCGGGCCCGTGCTGGGGGCGGAGCCCGGCCCGGGGGGCGGAGTGATCCGCTTCAGCCGCTCCGAGCTGCGGATCACGGTCGCCGTGAACGGAGCGGTCTTCTGGGGCTGGGACGGGGCCGGTCCCGAGCCGTCCTACGCGCTCGCGGGCCGCGGTCCCGAGCCCGACCCGCGGGCGGTCCTCGAACCGGACACGGACGGCGGCTGGCGGGTCGTGGCGGAGCGGGTGAAGGTCAGCGTCTCGCGGCACGGCGCGATCGAGGTGTGCACGCCCGGCGGCGTGATGCTGCGGCGGGATCTGCCGCCGCGGTGGTGGGAGCCGGTGGGCGGGGGTGCGGCACGCTGGGTGCAGCGCTCGGAGGTGGCGGCGGACGCGCGGTTCTTCGGGCTCGGCGGGCGGCCCTCGGGACCTCGGCTGCGGGACGGGACGTACCGGCTGTGGAACACCGATCCGGGGCACGCCTTCGGCCCCGGGGACGATCCGCTGTACATCACCATGCCGGTGCAGTTCGTGCTGGCCGACGCGGCCGCGCACCTGGTGTTCCACGACACCTCCTGGGACGGGACGGTGACCCTCCGGGCGGGTGAGGAGGGTGCCGGTTCCGGTCATGACCGGACCGGGCGGAGCGAGCTGCGCATGGACGGTGGGCCGCTGCGCTGCTGGGTGATGGTGGGCACCCCCGCGCGCGTGCTGCACACCTGGGCCTCGCTGACGGGTCCGCCGGCGCTGCCGCCCGCGTGGGCCCTGGGTCACCACCACGCCCGCTGGGGCTTCGGCAGCGAGCAGGAGGTACGGCGGATCGTCGCCGGCTACCAGGAGCGTGATCTGCCGCTGGACGCCGTCCACCTGGACATCGACCACTACGACGACCACCAGGTGTTCACCGTCGACCAGGAACGCTTCCCGAAGCTGCCGACCCTGGCGGAGGAGCTACGGCGGGACGGGATCCGGCTGGTGTCGATCGTGGACCCGGCGGTGAAGGCGGAGCCGGGCAACCCGGTCCACGCCGGCGGGACGGCCGTGGACGCCTTCGTGCGGGACTCGGCGGGGCGGCCGGTCGAGGGCGTGGTGTGGCCCGGGGAGTCGGTCTTCCCCGACTTCACGCACGCGCGCGTACGCAAGTGGTGGGGCGGTCTGTACGAGGAGCGGCTCGCCATGGGCTTCGCCGGGTTCTGGCACGACATGAACGAGCCGACGTCCTTCAACGCCTTCGGCGAGTCGACGCTGCCGCGCTCGGCACGGCACGCTCTGGAGGGGCGCGGCGGCGACCACCGTGAGGCGCACAACGTGTACGCGCTGTGCATGGCCCGGGCGGCCTACGAGGGGCTGCGGGAACTCGCGCCCAAGGAGCGCCCGTTCCTGTTCTCGCGCTCGGGCTGGGCCGGTATGCAGCGCTACGGCGGCGCCTGGTCGGGTGACGTCGCCACCGGCTGGCCGGGGCTGCGCGCGTCGTTGTCGCTGGTGCTGGGGCTGGGGCTGTGCGGGGTGCCGTACTCCGGGCCGGACGTGGGCGGGTTCGACGGGAGCCCGTCGCCCGAGCTGTTTCTGCGCTGGTTCCAGCTGGGCGCCTACCTGCCGCTGTTCCGTACGCACGCGAGCATGCGCGCGGGGCGCCGGGAGCCGTGGGAGTTCGGGACCGAGGTGCTGGAGCACGCGCGCGGGGCGCTGCTCGAACGGCGGCGCCTGCTGCCGTACTTCATGACGCTGGCGCAGCTGGCGAGACGCACCGGCGCACCCTACGTGCGGCCCTTGTGGTGGAGCGCGCCGGAGAACCGGGCGCTGCGTGACTGCGAGGACGCCTTCCTGCTGGGCGACGCTCTGCTGGTGGCGCCGGTGCTGGATCCGGGCGCCGACCGGCGTGCGGTGCAGTTGCCCCGGGGGCGCTGGTACGACACGCGGTCGGAGCGGGCCTACGAGGGTCCCGGGCAGGTCCTCGTGGACGCCCCGCTGTCCCGGATCCCGGTGCTCGCGCGCGCGGGTGCCGTCCTTCCCGTACGGGGCGAGGACGGCGGGACGCATCTGGAGGTGTGGGCGCCCGTCCGGGGCCGGACGGGCGGCGGGCTGGTCGTACCGGACGCGGGCGACGGCTGGGACGAGCCGGAACTCGAGCGTTATGTCGCCCGTTGGGAGGGCAGGCGGGTGGTGGTCCGGCGCGAGGGGGAGAACGGCGTGAGCGAGCCGTCCCGCCCCGTCCGGGTCAGGGGGCTGAGCTGAGCCGGAGGGCTCAGTAGCGGCCCTCGAACCACGCGCGGACGGCCACGCTGTGCAGGGGGAAGGCGAGTTCCTCGGCACGGCGCAGCAGGTGCCAGCCCTCCGTCTCGTCGGTCGCGCCCGACGCCGGGAGGCCTTCGGCCGGGCGCTCCGGGAGGAGGCCGAACAGCAGCAGGTGCCCGTCCGGGGAGCTCATGGCGTCGACGAGGCGTACGTCGCGGGCCGCCGCGTCGATGCCGGTCTCCTCCTTGAGTTCGCGGACGACGGCCTGCCGCCAGTCCTCGCGGTCGTCGACGAAGCCTCCGGGCAGCGCGACGCCGCCGCGTGCGGGGGCGACGGTGCGGGTGATGACGACCAGGGCGGTGCCCTTCGTGTCGTACACGGGCTGGAGGGCGATCGCCACCGGCAGCGGGTTGCGGTAGGCGGTGTGGCCGCAGGCCGGGCAGGTGCGGGGCCAGCCGGAGATGCCGTCTCCGTAGGCCGCTCCGCAGCTCGAACAGTGCGAGCCCGGAGCGGAGTTGGCAAGGGGGTGTTGATTTTCGGACACGCGCGGACTTTATCCGATCACGAGAACGTCGTCCTACGGTCGGGGGAACGCCTCCTTCCGGAAGTGAAGCGACACTGAGTGACCGGGACACCCGCCGGGGGGCACCGTTCGACGGCGCGGCCTGCCCAATTCGGGCGACCCGTGGCACACTTCTGACGTTCCGTCAGATCCAGTGCCCTGGAGGGACCATGTCGCGTACTGGCACGCCCGCGGTCGACGGCTGGTTCACCGGCGAGGGAGACGGCTTCAGGCTGCTGGGCACCCGCTGCGCGGCCTGCGCCGCGGTCTTCTTCCCGCGTGAGGACGTCCACTGCCGCAACCCCGGGTGCGAGGGCGGCGACCTGGTGGAGGTCCCGCTGTCCCGGCGAGGACGGATCTGGTCTTTCACCGACAGCAGATACCGGCCGCCGTCACCCTATGTGAGCGACCCGGAACTTCCGTGGGAGCCGTACACGTTGATCGCTGTGGAGCTGGAGTCCGAGCGGATCGTGGTGCTGGGGCAGGCGGTTCCCGGGATCACCGTCGCCGACCTGGCGGTGGGCACGGAGGTGGAGGTCGTCCCCGGCGTGCTGTACGAGGACGCGGAGACGACCTGGACGACCTGGCACTGGCGGCCGATGGGGGTGGCGGCATGACGACCGACGTGGCGGTGCTCGGCGTGGGCATGCACCCCTGGGGAAAGTGGGGTCGCGGCTTCGCCGAGTACGGGACGGCCGCCGCCCGCGCGGCCCTGGAGGACGCGGGGCTCCGGTGGCGGGACATCGGCTCGATCGTGGGCGCGGACACGGTGCGTGGCGGGTATCCCGGCTACGTCGCGGGCGCGACCTTCGCCAAGGCGCTGGGCTGGCAGGGGGCCCGGGTCACCAGCGTCTACGCGGCGTGCGCCTCCGGGGCCCAGGCCGTCGCCGCGGCACGGGCTCAGATCCTGGCGGGGCTCGCGGATGTGGTGCTCGTGGTGGGTGCGGACGCGGCGCCCAAGGGCTTCTTCCGGCCCGCGGGCGGAGACCGCCCCGACGATCCCGACTGGCTGCGGTTCCGGCTGCTCGGGGCGACCAACCCGGCCTACTTCGGGCTGTACGCCCGTCGGCGGATGGCCGTGTTCGGGGACACCCCCGAGGACTTCGCGCTGGTCAAGGTGAAGAACTCGGCGGCCGGGGCGGCGAATCCGTACGCCCGCTACCGCAAGCGGGTCACCGCCGAGGAGGTCGCCGCCTCCCAGGTGGTCGCCGATCCGCTGCGGCTGCTGGACATCTGCGCGACCTCGGACGGCGGGGCCGCACTGGTGCTGTCCAGCCTGGAGTTCGCCCGCCGGCGCGGGGTGGCGCGGCCGGTGCGGATCCGCGCGGTGTCCACGGTCACACCGCGCTATCCGAGCACGGTGCTGGACCTGCCGGACATCGCCACGGACTCGGCGGCCGTGACCGGCCCGCCGGCGCGGACCTTCCGGGCGTCGATCGCACGGGCCGCCTACGAGGAGGCGGGCATCGGCCCCGAGGAACTGTCCCTGGCGGAGGTGTACGACCTGTCCACCGCACTGGAGTTGCAGTGGTACGAGGATCTGGGGCTGTGCGCCGAGGGCGAGGCGGCGAAACTGCTGCGTGAGGGGTCGACGGCCCTGGGCGGACGCATACCCGTCAACACCAGCGGCGGTCTGGCCTCGTTCGGGGAGGCGGTACCGGCCCAGGCGATCGCCCAGGTCTGCGAGCTCACCTGGCAGTTGCGAGATGCGGCGGGTGAGCGGCAGGTGGCGCACGCGCGCGTGGGGATCACGGCCAACCAGGGGCTGTTCGGGCACGGTTCGTCCGTGATAGCGGTGCGCTAGCCGGCCCGGAGCGGACCCCACAGCTCGCACACTGGGCGTGACCACCCCAAAAGGGTGCGTGAACGTCTCATGAACTGCCCTTGGGCGGAGGCCCGGTGGGCCACCATGCTGCCGTGCCCTCCTGGACGGATGCTCTCCGTTTCGCCTTCCAGCCCGTGGTCAACCTGACGACCGGCGCGACAGCCGCACTGGAGATCCTGGCCCGCCCCGAGACCGGTGACATCCTCGCCGAAGCGCACCGGAACCCCGAACTCGACGGCAGGCTGGCCGTGCTGGCCTTCCGCGCGGCGGCCCGCAAGGAGACCCTCCTGCCGCTGCACATCAACGTGTTCGCGGCCACGCTCGCCGACCTCGGAGGCATCGGCCCGCTGCCCGGGGCGATCCGCGAAGCCGGACGGATGCCCTGGGAGGTCACCCTGGACATCGTCCCGCCGTACGCGCACGTGCCGCAGCGGGCCCTGCTGGAGGCCGTCACGGCGCTGCGCGGTCAGGGTTTCAGGATCAGTGCGGACGGCATCGGCGACGGGGACGTGCCCCTGCGGCTGCTCACCGACCTCTCCCCCGACCTGGTCAAGCTGGACGCCTCGCTGCTCGGCCGGCCTGCCGCGGTCCGGGCCATGCGCACCCTGTGCGAGGAACTGGGCGCCCTGCTGGCCGTCGAGGGCGTCGAGACGGAACGCCAGTACGCGGCGGCCCTCTCGGCCGGGGCCCAGCTGGCCCAGGGCGAACTGTTCGCACCGCCAGCCCGGATCCCGGTGGCGGACGTATACGTTCCGCCGCGCTCCCCCGCCGCCGCGCCGACGGCGCGCTCCGGACCCTTCGTACGGGAGTTCGTCAGACCCGCCGCGCTGCTGCCGGTCACCGCGTCGGCACTGCAGGTGCGGACGCTGCTGACCGGCTCCCCCGACGTCTCCGGCGTCCTCCTGGTGGACCAGGCGGGAGCCCCGGTCCGGTCGGTGCACAGGTCCCGGTTCCTGCTGTCCATGTCCGGCCGCTACGGGCACGCCCTGTACGCGGACCGTCCGGCCGTCAAGCTGGGCGACGCACCCCGCACGGTCGGTGTCGACGCGACCGCCTGGGAGGTGCTGGACGTGGTGGCCGTCGGCGGCCGGGACCGCGCCTCGGACGATGTGGCCGTCGTCGACCGGCTGGGGCGCTGTGTGGGCGTCGTACGCCTCGCCGACCTGCTGCGGGCGCTCGCGGAGACCCGGGTCGAGGAGGCGGCCGGACTGAACCCGCTGACGCGGCTGCCCGGTTCGGACGCGATCACCCAGGAGGCGGACCGGCGGGTCGCGGGCGGCCGGGGCTTCGCGCTCAGCTGGCTGGACATCGACCACTTCAAGCAGGTGAACGACGGGGCCGGCTTCGCCGCGGGCGACGAACTGATCCGCTCGGTGGGACGGGCGCTCCAGCAGGCCGCCACCGGGCACGCGCGCGTGGGGCACATCGGCGGCGACGACTTCCTGGTGCTGGCCGACGAGACGGGACTGGGTCCGGTCGCCGCCGTCCTCGATCTGCCCTGGTCGGCGGGCGGCCGTCCGGTCTCGCTCTCCCTGGCCACCGTCGTCTGCGGTCCGGGCAGTGTGGCCGACCACCGGCAGGCGGCCGCGTACCTGGCGCCGCTGAAGAAGGCCGCCAAGGCGCTGCCCGGGGCGAGTTGGGTGCTGGGGCGGGCAGGGCTGCCCGGGTACGAGATCCGGCACGGCTCGGGCGCGTCCTGGGCCCAGGCCGGTTACGCGGTGGTGGAACCGTGAGAACGGTTCTCCGACGGGTTGCCTGTCATCGTTGCGGTCGACGACCTTGACGCTCCCTGGGCGCCGGTGAAAACTTCCCGTGTCGGTCGACATCGCCGTACATTCTCGGCGTAATCAGGCACTGCGCCATGGGCTGCTCCTGTCTGAAGGCCCGTTCTCCCATGGGCGATTCGGCTGCTACGGCACGCTCGTCACGGACGCCGGGCGGGGCGCAGGACCTTCCCTGCCTTCGGCTGACGTCGCCAAGGGAACCGTTCCTGCTCTAAGCACCGGGGTCGATCCCCGGCCAGCGCCCTAGGAGCCGCCATGAGCAACGGAGACATATTCGTCGGCGAGGTCATCGGTACGGCCATCCTGATCCTGTTCGGTGCCGGTGTCTGCGCCGCGGTCACGCTCAGACACTCCAAGGCCCGGGCCTCGGGCTGGGTGGTGATCGCGTTCGGCTGGGGCTTCGGTGTGCTGGCGGGTGCCTACACCGCCGCCCCGCTGTCCGGAGGGCAGCTCAACCCCGCCGTGACCATCGGCATCGCCGTCGACACCGGCAAGTGGGGCAAGGTCTGGATCTACCTGCTCGGCCAGTTCGTCGGCGCGATACTCGGCGCCGTCCTGACGTACCTGGTCTACCTGGCCCAGTTCCAGGCCAACGTGCCCGACCCGGAGTCGGGCGAGGAACCGACGCCGACGCTGGGCATCTTCTCCACCATCCCGGAGATCCGGAACCCGGTCGCCAACCTCGTGACCGAGATCATCGCGACGGTGGCGCTGGTCCTGCCGATCCTCGCGTTCGGACTGACCAAAGGGCTTGGCGAGTCCGGCGTCACCGTACTGATCGTCTCGCTGCTCGTCGTCGGCATCGGGCTGTCGCTCGGCGGGCCCACCGGCTACGCCATCAACCCGACACGCGACCTGGGCCCCCGGATCGTGCACACCTTCCTGCCGATCCCCCACAAGGGCACCTCCGACTGGGGCTACGCCTGGATCCCGGTCGTCGGCCCGCTGGTCGGCGGGGCGCTCGCGGGCCTCATCTACAACGCAGCCTTCTGATCCAGCGACCAAGGGGTAGCCATGCCGGACACCGCCGAGAAGTACGTCGCCGCCATCGACCAGGGCACCACGTCGAGCCGCTGCATCATCTTCGACCACGGCGGCGCGATCGTCGCCGTCGACCAGCGTGAGCACCGCCAGATCTTCCCCAAGCCCGGCTGGGTGGAGCACGACGCCACCGAGATCTGGTCCAAGGTGCAGGCCGTGGTGGCGGGGGCGCTCGCCAACGCGGGGCTGCGCGCCGACCAGCTGAGCGCGCTCGGCATCACCAACCAGCGCGAGACGACGGTCCTGTGGGACCGGGCCACCGGCAAACCCGTGCACAACGCGATCGTCTGGCAGGACACCCGCACCGCCGCGCTCTGCAACGAACTCGGCGGCAGCGACGGCCAGGACAGGTTCCGCGAGCAGACCGGACTGCCGCTCGCCAGCTACTTCTCCGGGCCCAAGGCGGCCTGGCTGCTGGACAACGTGCCCGGGCTCCGGGACCGGGCCGAGCGCGGCGAGATCGCCTTCGGAACCATCGACTCCTGGCTGATCTGGAACCTCACGGGCGGCGTCGACGGCGGCCGGCACGTCACCGACGTCACCAACGCCGGGCGCACCATGCTGATGGACCTGGAGACCCTGCGGTGGGACCCCGCCATCCTCGCTGCCATGAACATCCCCGCGGCGGTCCTGCCCGAGATCAGGTCCTCCGCCGAGGTGTACGGCACCGCGGTCGGCCAGCTCGCCGGCGTGCCGGTGGCGTCCGCGCTCGGCGACCAGCAGGCGGCCGTCTTCGGGCAGGCCTGCTACGACGTCGGCACGGCGAAGAACACCTACGGGACCGGCAGTTTCCTGCTGCTCAACACCGGCGACCGGCCGGTGCCGTCCAAGAACGGGCTGCTGACGACGATGGGCTACAAGATCGGTGACGAGGCGCCGGTGTACTGCCTGGAGGGTTCGATCGCCATCACGGGCGCCCTGGTCCAGTGGTTCCGTGACCAGCTCGGCATCATCCGCACCGCCGACGAGATCGAGACCCTGGCCGCGAGCGTCGACGACAACGGCGGCGCCTACATCGTGCCGGCCTTCTCCGGTCTGTTCGCCCCCTACTGGCGTTCGGACGCGCGTGGCGTCGTCACCGGGCTGACCAGGTACGTCACCAAGGCACATCTGGCCCGCGCGGTCCTGGAGGCGACCAGCTGGCAGACCCGGGAGGTCGTGGACGCCATGTACCAGGACTCGGGGGTGCAGATCACGACCCTGAAGGTGGACGGCGGCATGACCGGGAACAACCTGCTGATGCAGCACCAGGCCGACGTGCTCGGGGTTCCGGTGATCCGGCCCCGGGTCTCCGAGACGACCTGCCTGGGCGCCGCCTACGCGGCCGGCCTGGCCACCGGCGTCTGGAACGACCTGGACGAACTCAAGTCGCACTGGCAGAGGGACGTCGAGTGGACGCCCGCCATGGAGGCGTCGGTGCGCGACCGTGAGTACGCCAACTGGCGCAAGGCGGTTGAGAAGAGCTTCGGCTGGCTCGCGGAGGACGACGCCTGACCCCCTTGGGACCACGGCCCGTACCCCGGTCGGCGGGGGTGCGGGCCGTGCCGCCGCCGCTCAGGTGGTGACGGCCTGCCGGTGCGCCGCCGCGTAGGCCATCGCGTGCTGTACGACGCCGATGAGCACCTCCTTGACCGACCCGCGGTCCCGGGCGTCACAGAGGACGACCGGTACGTCCGGGTCGAGGTCGAGGGCGCGGCGCACGTCGTCCACCGGATAACGGTCGGACCCCTCGAAGCAGTTGACGCCGACGAGGAACGGTATGGAACGCCGCTCGAAGTAGTCGACGGCGGCGAAACAGTCCTCCAGACGGCGCGTGTCGGCGAGCACCACGGCTCCCAGCGCGCCCTCGGACAGTTCGTCCCACATGAACCAGAACCGTTCCTGTCCGGGGGTGCCGAACAGGTAGAGCACCAGGTCCTCGCGCAGGGTGATGCGGCCGAAGTCCATGGCGACGGTGGTGGTGTGCTTGCCCTCGACGCCGGAGGTGTCGTCGACCGGTCGCCCGGCCTCGGTGAGCAACTCCTCGGTGCGCAACGGCCTGATCTCGCTGACCGCGCCGACCAGCGTCGTCTTGCCCACGCCGAAGCCGCCGGCCACGAGGATCTTGAGCGTGACGGGCTCGACCGGGGGCTTGCCGCGCTCAGATCGCCCGAAGATCATCGATCTCTTCTCCTGCTTGATGAGGGTCGTTTGCTTGCTGCGGGTCGTTTGCTTGCTGCTATTCGTTCTTGACGGAGCCGGGTGGCGGAGGTCCGTATCCGCCGCCGCCCGGGGTCTCGATGACGAGTACGTCGTCGGGGCCGACGTCCGCCGCGTCGCTGCCGCCGAGTTCGGTGACCGTGCCGTCCGCCCGCTCCACCCGGTTGGCGCCGAGCGCGCCGGGTGCGCCGCCCGCCATACCGTACGGCGGGACGCGGCGGTGCTGGGAGAGGGTGGAGACGGTCATGGGTTCGAGGAAGCGGATACGGCGGACCGCGCCGTCCCCGCCGTGCCAGCGGCCCGCGCCGCCGCTGCCCCGCCGCACGGCGAACTCGTCGAGGCGGACGGGCAGTCGCCACTCCAGGACTTCCGGGTCGGTGAGCCTGGAGTTGGTCATGTGGGTCTGTACGACGCTCGCACCGGGGAATCCGTCACCGGCTCCGGATCCGGAGGCGACGGTCTCGTAGTACTGGTGGCGCTCGTTGCCGAAGGTGACGTTGTTCATGGTGCCGGAGCCCTCGGCCTGGACGCCGAGCGCCGCGTAGAGGGCGCCGGTGAGGGCCTGGGAGGTCTCGACGTTGCCCGCGACGACGGCGGCCGGCGGCTCGGGCGCGAGCATCGAGCCGGGCGGTACGACGACGTCCAGCGGCCGCAGACAGCCGTCGTTGAGCGGGATGTCGTCGGCGACCAGGGTGCGGAAGACGTACAGGACGGCAGCGTTGACGACGGAGAGCGGGGCGTTGAAGTTCGTGGCGAGCTGCGCGGAGGTGCCGGTGAAGTCGATGGTCGCGCGCCGCCTGTCGCGGTCCACGCGCACGCGCACGCGCACCCGGATCACGGCGCCGGAGTCGGTCTCGTAGGCGTACTCGCCGTCGTCCAGGGTGTCGAGGACCCGGCGGACGGCGGCCTCGGCGTTGTCCTGGACGTGCCGCATGTAGGCCTGGACGACGTCGAGGCCGAACTCCTCGATCATCCGGCCGACCTCGTCGACGCCCTTGCGGTTGGCGGCGATCTGGGCGCGCAGGTCGGCGAGGTTGGTGCGGATGTTGCGGGAGGGGTGGCGGGCGTCGGCGAGCAGCCGGTGGGTCTCGGCCTCCCGGAACCGGCCGTCCTCGGCGAGCAGCCAGTTGTCGAAGAGGACGCCCTCCTCGTCGATGGTCCGGCTGTTCGCGGGCATCGAACCGGGGGCGATGCCGCCGATCTCGGCGTGGTGGCCGCGGGAGGCGACGTAGAAGAGGATCCGGTCACCCTCCGTGCCGAAGACGGGCGTGATCACGGTGACGTCGGGGAGGTGCGTGCCGCCGTGGTACGGGTCGTTGACGGCGTAGGTGTCGCCCGGACGCATCGAGGCGCCGCGACGGCGGATGACCTCCTTGACGCTGGTGCCCATCGACCCCAGGTGGACGGGGATGTGCGGGGCGTTGGCCACCAGGTTTCCGTCGGGGTCGAACAGGGCGCAGGAGAAGTCGAGGCGTTCCTTGATGTTGACGGACTGGGCCGTGGACTCCAGGCGGGCACCCATCTGTTCGGCGATCGACATGAACAGGTTGTTGAAGACCTCCAGCAGGACCGGATCGACTTCCGTGTCGAGATCGGAACTCTGCGTGACCGTCGTGCGTTCCAACAGCAGATGCCCGTCGTCGGTCGCCGCGGCCCGCCAGCCGTCGTCGACGACGGTCGTGGCACTGGCCTCGGTGATGATCGCCGGGCCGGTGACGGACACGCCGGGAGGCAGCTCCTCACGGCGGTGGAGGGGGACGTCGCGCCAGGCACCGCCGGTGTGCAGGTGGACGTTCAGCGGGGCGGCGGGACGGCCTTCGTACGGGGCGAGGGCGGACAGATCGGGGGGTGGGGTGATGCCGGTGGCTTCCACGGAGAGGGCTTCGACGACGACCGGGCGGTCGAGCGTGAAGGAGTACGTGGCGCGATGACGTTCTTCGAAGGCGTGTCTCATCGCGTCGGGCTCGCCGAGTTCGACGGTCAGGGCGGTGTCGGTGCCGTCGTAGCGGAGCTGGGCGCGGCGGGTGACCTCGACACGGTCCTCGGGTACGTCCTCGGCGCGCAGTTCGGCGCGGGCTGCGGCCTCCAGGTCGTCGGCGGTCTTGCGGACGCCGGGCATGGCTGCGGGCTCCAGAGGGACCTCGACGGACTGTTCGCGCATGGCGGTGGTGTCGGCGAGCCCGATCCCCAGCGCGGACAGGACGCCCGCCATCGGCGGCACCAGCACGGTGCGGATGCCGAGCGAGTCCGCGACCAGGCACGCGTGCTGTCCGCCGGCGCCGCCGAAGGTGGTGAGGGCGTAGCGGGTGACGTCGTGGCCCTGCTGGACGGAGATCCGCTTCACGGCGCCCGCGATGTTGGCGACGGCGATGCTCAGGTAGCCCTCGGCGACCTGTTCCGGGGTGCGGTCGTCGCCGGTCCGTTCGCGGATCTCTCGTGCGAGGTCGGTGAAGCGGGCGCGGACGAGGCCTGCGTCCAGGGGCTGGTCCCCGTCCGGTCCGAACACCTGCGGGAAGTGGGCGGGCTGGATACGGCCGAGCATGACGTTGGCGTCGGTGACGGCGAGCGGGCCGCCGCCCCGGTAGCAGGCCGGGCCGGGGTCGGCGCCGGCCGAGTCCGGGCCGACGCGGTAGCGGGAGCCGTCGAAGTGCAGCACCGAGCCGCCGCCCGCGGCCACGGTGTGGATGTCCAGCATGGGGGCGCGCAGCCGGACGCCCGCGATCTGGGTGGTGAAGACCCGGTCGTACTCACCGGCGAAGTGGGACACGTCGGTGGAGGTGCCGCCCATGTCGAAGCCGATCACCCGGTCGAAGCCGGCGAGCCGGGACATCCGGGCCATGCCGACGATCCCGCCGGCCGGTCCGGACAGCACGGCGTCCTTGCCGCGGAACTGTCCGGCCTCGACGAGGCCGCCGTTGGACTGCATGAACATCAGCCGCACACCTTCGAGTTCGTCCGCGACCCGGCGGACGTAGCGGCGCAGTACGGGCGAGAGGTAGGCGTCGACGACCGCGGTGTCCCCGCGCGGGACGAGCTTCATCAGCGGGCTGACCTCGCTGGACAGCGAGATCTGCGGGAAGCCGGTACGGGCGGCCAGGTCGCCGATCGCCCGCTCGTGGGCGGGGTGCAGGTGGCTGTGCAGGCAGACGACGGCCACGGCGCGGATCCCGTCGTCGTACGCCTCCCGCAGCGGGCCCGCCAGGGCGTCCAGGTCGGGCGGGCGCAGGACGGTTCCGTCGGCGGCGATCCGCTCGTCGGCCTCGATCACCCGCTCGTACAGCAGCTCGGGCAGGTCGATGCGGCGGGCGAAGATGCGAGGGCGGTTCTGGTAGGCGATGCGCAGGGCGTCGCCGAAGCCGCGGGTGATGACCAGGAGGGTGCGCTCGCCCTTGCGCTCCAGCAGCGCGTTCGTGGCCACGGTGGTGCCCATGCGGACGGCGTCCACGGGGTCGCCGGAGCCGGCGAGGAGTTCACGGACGCCCGCCACGGCGGCGTCGGCGTACCGCGCGGGGTTGTCGGAGAGCAGTTTGTGGGTGAGCAGCCGGCCGTCCGGGCGCCGCGCCACGACGTCGGTGAACGTACCGCCGCGGTCGACCCAGAACTGCCAGCCTGTCACGTCACTACTCCGCTTCCGTGCCGGTCACAGCGCCCGGAGGCCGTTGATCACGTCGCGCAGAATGCTCTCGTCCACCAGCTCGGCCGGGGGTACCGGCCGGTTGACATGGACGAGTTCACCGTCGACGAGGTCGCCGATGAGGACCCGGACCACTCCGATGGGCAGATCGAGTTCCGAGGCCAGTTCGGCGACCGACTGCGGGACGTCGCGGCACAGCTCGACGATGTCGACGTGTTCCGGGGACAGCATCCGGTCGTCCTCGGGGTCGTCCGCGTGGGGCTCCGTGACGACCACCGCGATCAGGTCGAGGCGGTGCTGGGCCGCACTCGTGGTGCGGCCGCGCGTCATGGCGTACGGACGGACGACCGGTCCGGCCTCGTCGTCGAACCAGTGACTTCTTCCCTGGACGTCTCCGCTCATGTCATCTCACTACCCGCCCGCGGGCAGATCGGTGCGTGGAGCGGCCCCCAGATGTACGCCGACCCGCTTGACCAGCAGAGTCATCTCGTACGCGACCTGGCCGACGTCGGAGTCGGCGTCGGAGAGGACGGCGAGGCAGCTGCCGTCGCCGGCGGCGGTGACGAACAGGAACGCGTCGTCGAGCTCGACGACGGTCTGCCGGACACTGCCCGCCTCGAAATGCCGGCCCACGCCCTTGGCGAGGCTGTGGAAGCCGGAGGCCACGGCCGCCAGGTGCTCGCTGTCCTCTCTGGTGAGGTCCTTGGAGACACCGGTGGGCAGGCCGTCGCCGGAGAGCACGACGGCCTTGCGGATGCTGGCCACCCGGTCCACGAGTTCGTCCAGGAGCCAGTTCAGCTCGCCCTTGTTCGTCGCCGTGTGGCCGGTCGTCTTCGGATCGGTCATCGACCGTCCCCCTTAGTCGTTCCTTGTGCTGTGCCGTTCCGGGACCCGTCGTCCGTGGCGTTCTCCTCACGTCCGCGCTGCCAGCCGCGCTGGAGCGAGGCCATGCGGCTGCGGACTTCGTCGGCGTCGCGCTCGACGGGTTCCGGTTCGCGCGGAGCGGGTCGTGCGGGGTCCTGCCGCAGCTGTGGGGCCAGGTTGGCCTGCCGTACCCGCCGGGGCAGCGGACGGGTGCCGGACTCGGCCTCCGGGGATGTGCTGCCGAGGGGCGGGACGGAGTCGTCGGTGCCGCTGCCGGCGGTGATCTCGGAGCGGCGGGCGCGCCGGGGCAGGGCGGCGGGCCCGGTGGGTGCTGCCGGAGCCGCCGGGTGGTCCGCGGCTCGCTCGGCGGGGCCGGTGGCGCCGTGCGCGGCGGGATCGGTGCGGCGGCGGGACGGCAGCGGGGCGAGTCCGCCCGGTTCGGGGCGGGCCGGGTCGGCCGGTTCCCGCTCGTCGGGCGTGGCGCGGCGGGAGCGCTGCTCGGTGACGGGCTTGCCGTGCGAGCTGACCAGCTTGGGCGCCCGCCGCCTGGGCAGCGGCACGGGTTCGCCGGGGCGCTCGTCGTGGAAGCCGTCCGCGCTCCTGAGCTCGGTCCCGGGCTCGGGCTCGTGCTGATGAAGCTCGCTCACGGCGGCCCCGGTGTCGTCTCCGGCCCGCGCGCGGGAGCGGCGAGGGCGGAACAGTCCGCCGCGTTCGCTGTCGTCACCCGTGAGGGCGCCCGGGAAGCCGTCCAGCGCGTCCAGGTCGACGGGGGCCTCCAGCTCCACCGGCCCGTCCAGCAGAGCGGCCGGCATGCCGGGCCGCTGCGCCGGTACCTGGGTCAGGGCGGTGGCGCGGCTCTCCTCGGCCGCCGGCTCCACGGCGGAGTGATCGCGGTCGAGGCGGAAGCCGATGCCGTTGGTGTCGGGGACGTCGTCGGTGAGCAGCACGTCGGGTATGAAGACGACGGCGGTGGTGCCGCCGTACGGGGACGGCTGGAGCGAGACGCGGACGTTCTGGCGCTGGGCGAGGCGGCTGACCACGAACAGGCCGAGCCGGTCGGTGTCGGAGAGCTCGAACTCCGGGGTCTCGGCGAGCCTGAGGTTGGCCTCGAGCAGTGCCTCGGCGGCCATGCCGAGACCCCGGTCGTGGATCTCCAGGGTGAAGCCGTTGGCGACGCGTTCGCCGACGACCTGCACGGCGGTGTGCGGCGGCGAGAACACCGTGGCGTTCTCGAGGAGTTCGGCCACCAGGTGGGTGAGGTCGGCGACGGCGGGGCCGGTGACGGCGACGCGGGGCAGCCGGCGTACCTCGATGCGCTCGTAGTCCTCGACCTCGGCGACGGCGGCGCGCACGACGTCCATCAGCTGGACGGGCCGGCGCCACTGCCGCGAGGGGGCGGCGCCGGAGAGGATCACCAAGCCCTCGGCGTGCCGGCGCATCCGGGTGGTGAGGTGGTCGAGGCGGAAGAGGTCGGCGAGTTCGTCGGTGTCCTCGGTCCTGCGTTCCATGGTGTCGAGCAGGGTGAGCTGCTTGTGCAGCAGGACCTGGCTGCGGCGGGCGAGGTTGACGAAGACCTCGGAGACTCCGGACCGCAGTTCGGCCTGCTTGACGGCGGCCTCCACGGCGGCGCGCTGCAGGGTGTTGACGGCCTGGCCGACCTCGCCGATCTCGTTCCTGTCGTACTCCAGGCGCGGGACCTCGGTCTCCACGTCGACCTGCTCCCCCGCGGACAGCCGTCGCATCACGCTCGGCAGCCGGACCCCGGAGGCCTCGTGCGCCTCCTGGCGCAGCAGCCGCAGGTCGCGGATGAGGGCGCGGCCGACCCGGACCGACATGACCAGCGAGAACAGGACGGCGACCAGACCGAGGACGCCCACCACCGCGGCCTGGACGATCACGCTGACGGCGACGGGCCGGATGCGGTTCTGGTAGCCGTCGGCGACCTGGTCGTCGAGTGTGCCCAGTTCCTTGAGGACGTTGCCGGCGGCGGTGTCCCAGCTCTTCGCGCTGACGTCGTCGGGCGTCCCGGAGCCGAGGGCGATCACGGACTGCTCCGCGGCCCGCAGCGGAGCGGTGGTGGCGTCCTTCCAGAAGCGGTCGAAGCGGTCGCGTTCCGACGCCGGCAGCAGCGGCAGGCTGGTGTCGTACAGGAGGGTGCGCTGGGCGACGAGGTCGGAGATCTCACGGGTCTCGTCGCGGGAGACCTTTCCGACCACCAGGGAGGAGCCGAGCAGGGCGTCCTCGCGGGAGAGGAGTTCCCGGGCGAGGGTGAGGTTGTCGAGGGCGTGGCCCTGCTTCTCCATCGCGACGTCGTTCATGCCGTCGAGGCTGGTGAGCAGCGCGTAGCAGGGGTCGACGAGGCGGTTGTACAGGTCGAAGGCCTGGGCGCGGGCGACGGTGCCGCCCTCGACGCTGCGGCGCAGGGGGGCGATCCCGTCGAACGCGTCGAGCACGGCGGTGAGGCGTTCGCTGTCGTCGGCGTTCAGGCCGTCGCGGACGTTCTCCTTCTTGGAGTTGCCGCGGAGCTCGGCGACCGCGCTGTCGGTGGCGGTGCGGGTGCGGCGCAGGGCGGCCAGCGCGTCGGCGGCGCGCGGGTCCGCGAGATAGACGAGGGTCTGCCGGCGTTCCTGCTGCAGGACCTGAATGGCGTCGTCGGTCGGGTAGCCGATGTCCTCGACGACGGTCGACACTTGGAACAGCCGGCTGACTTCGCGTCCGGTGAGCACGGCCGCGAAGCCCCAGACGGCGGTCAGGGACACCAGCGGCACGAGAAGCAGCGCCACGATCTTCCGGCGGATCGACTTCCCGCGAAAGCGCATGGCCTCCCCCAGCTCGACCCCCGTCGCACGGGGGTACATATGTGCGTCAACAAACGGCGCGAGCCTACTACCGCCACATGGATAACTCGAAGACCTGTCCGGACGGTGAACTTCCGCATCGGGGCCGGGACATGGCGGACAGACAGGACAGACAGGAGGAGTTGTCCGGGCATTGCGGGAGATTGCCACCGCGATCGCGTCGACTTCGCGCGAGTAGGTCGGGAACGGCACGAAGGATCAGTTGGCCGGAATTTTTCGCTGGTTGGGAATCTTCGGGCGAGTTCGTTCGTCCTTGTTGATGGGTGACGGGTATGGAATCGGCCACAGGAGCCGCATCCCGTACCCGGGCGGCGTAAAACAACGTAAGCCGGGCAGCCACTGGGGAGTCGGGGTCATCGGACCCCGGGGCAAAGGTCTGCCGGCGGTGGGGAGTGACACGTTGATGGGGACGGCTCAGCAGCGCTTGGCGTCCGAGGACGGTGCGGCGACGCGCTCGACGGTGCAACAGCAGGCGCAGTACCGGCCGTTGTGGGTCGAGGAGCCCGCCAAGCGGTACCGGATGCCGGATCCGGTGCGCACGGCGGGGGTGCGGGCGCTGATCATCATCTCGGTGACGCTGATCCAGGCCATGGTGGCGTTCTTCTGCACGATGGCGGAGTCCTGGCTGGCGTTCCCGATGGTGATCAGCAGTGTGGCAAGCACGGTGGTGGCCACCTGGAGCGTGGTCGACGTCTGGGTGACCCGCCAGGTGTGGAACCAGCGCAACGGCGTGGTCTCGGAACCGAGCAGTACGGCGCGGACGCTGCGCCGGGAGCGGCGCGCGGCCCGGCGGCAGGAACGCGCCGCCGAGCGGGAGCAGGAGCGGATACGGCGGCGCGGCGGCCGGACCGGGCAGCTGTCCCACCCCTGAGGCCGTCGCGGCGGCCCGGAGTCCGGCAGAAGGACTTCAGGCCGACGGCTTCTTGAACATCCGAGTGGCCGTGATCTCGCTGTGCACCGCCTCGCCGGCCCCCGGCTGCTGCGGCAGCCCGGGCCGGAGATGTTCCTCCACGCTGATGTACTTCAGACCGGCCCGTAGATCGGCGTCGTTGCGCAAGCGAATGACCAACGGGAACTCGGCCAGCGCGGTGGTGTCGAACAGACCGGTCGTGTAGAGCAGTTGCACGCCCAGCGCGTCCGACACGGCTCGCTGGAGCTCCAGCAGGTAGGTGGCGTTGGCCCGGCCGATGGGGTTGTCGAGGAACAGGGTGCCGGCGTGCCGGTGCTTGTCCCGCCCCCGGTCGTTGGACCGCAGCGCGGCCATCGTGCAGTACAGGGCGATCGCGGCGGTCAGCAGCTGCCCGCCGGAGAACACGTCGCCCATCTGCCCCACCGGCACCCGCTCCGCGCGCAGCACCGCGTCCGGCTTGAGGATTTCGACGGCGATGCCCTTCGGTTGCAGGGCCGCGCCGACACCTCGCAGCAGCAGGGACATTCCGTCCCGTCGCAGATCGGAGTTCTTCTTCACGGCCGCGCGGGTCGCCTCGTCGACGACCTCGCCGAGGCGTTCGGTGAGGGTGGCCTGGTCGGGCTCCTCGAAGCGGATGCGCAGGAACTCCTGCCCGGACCACTCGCCGAGCCCCTCGGGCAGCCGGGACAGCCGCTGGGCGGACCGCAGGGTGGCCAGCGCGGACTCCACCAGCCCGCGCAGCCGGTCCACGATCGAGTCCCGGTTCCGTTCCAGCTGGGCCAGTTCGTCGGTGAGTACCCGCAGCCGGGGCGCGAAGGCGTCGGCCCACTTCTGGGCGTGCTCGGGCAGCGCGGCGGCGGGCAGCTCACGGATCTGCTGCCGGGCGGGGGTGCGCACCGCCTCGTAGCGGGTGGAGTTGGCGTGCCGTACGAGGATGTCGCTCGCCTCGCGTACGGCGGCCTCGGCGGCGGACAGGTCACCGGCGCAGCCGCGCAGCGACCTGCGGGCCTCGGCGGCGGCCTGCCGGGCCTCCTCCGGGCTGCCGGGATAGGGCTCGGTCTCCCCCGGCTCGTCCTCGGCGCTGTGTTCGCGCAGCAGGTCGCGGAGCATGGCGGCGAGTTCGTCGAAGCCGCCCGCCGCGTCCTCGGCCGCCCGGTGGGCGTCGAGCAGCTCGGCGTGGGCTTCGCGGGCCTGGGTCAGCGCCTCGGTGCGGGAGGCCAGTTCGGCCGTGGTCGTGCGCAGCAGGGCCTGCGCGTGCTCGGCGTCGCGCGGCTGGAGTTCCTCGGGAAGCTCGGTGTGGGCCTCGCCGTCCTCGGGGGCGTGCCGTTCGGCCTCCCCGCGCAGCCGCCCGAGCTGCTCGCTCGCGGTGGACATGCGCGTCTCCAGGAGCTGCACCAGTTCCTCCGCGCGGGCGGCGGCGGCCTGCCGGGAGGGCCCGTCGGAGCCGTCCGGCGACTGGAGCAACTGCTCCGCGCGGGTGCGGACCTTGTTGCTCAGCCGGTTCAGCTCGGCGAGGGCGGCGCTGTCGTCGCTCTCCGCGCGGGCCTGCTCGGCCCGGAGGTCGGCGCCGACGCCGACCTTCTCGTAGACCTGGGAGGCGGTCCGGTAGGCCTCCCGGAGGGCGGGCAGTGAGGACTTCGGGGCGTCCTCGTCCGCCTCCGGTACGTCGTCGGGGGCGCCGGCGATCTCGGAGCGCTCGGCGCGCAGCGCACGGGCGGTACGGCGGGCGTCGTCGGCGGCCCGCTGGGCGCCGCGCCGGTCCTCGTCGGCGGCTCGCGCGCGCTCCAGGCAGGACTGGGCGCGGGCCTCCGACTCGGTGGCCTCGTCGGCGAGTTCGCGCAACTTGACCTGCCAGCCGGCCCGCTCCCGCAGCCGGAACGCGAGGCCGGCGAGGGCGTCGGCGGCACGCCGGGCCTTCTGGGCGGCCTCCTGCCGTTCGTCGCGCAGCCGCGCGGCCTCGGCGGCGGCCTCCTCGGCCTCGGACCGGACGGTCCGGGCCTCGGCCAGCTCGGCCTCGGACTCCTCGGCGAACACCCGCGCCTCCTGGGCGGCCCGCGCCAGCTCGACGAGCTGTCCGGCCGGACAGCCGGTGCGCCAGGAGGCGAGCCGGGCGGCCAGTTCACGGTCCTTGCCGAGCCGGGCGGCGAGGGCCCGGATCTCCTCGTCCCGCTCGGTCGCCCGTGCCCGCAGCGCCTGCCGCTCCTCGTCGGCGGCGTGCTCGTCGTGCATGGCCGGGTTCGGCGGTACGAGGAACACGTCGCCGGGGGTGGCGTCGGCGGGCGGGGTCGGCGCGAGCAGGGCGGCGGCCGTGCCGACGGCGACGGCGGAGCGCGGCAGCAGGGCCGCGTCGCCCAGCGCCTCGCGGGCCCGGGCGTGGGTGTCGGGGTCGGTGATGATGACGCCGTCGACCAGTTCGGGGCGGGCGGCGAGGACGCGCGCGTGGTCGGCGGGGTCGACGGCCTGTGCGAGATAGCGCCAGCCGGGCAGCGCCGGGATGCCGTGCTCGCCGAGGAACTCGACGGTGGCCAGCACGTCGGGTCCGGGCGGCAGCAGGCCGCCGTCACCGAGGGCGCCGAGGATGCGGGAGTCGTCGGCGGCCGCCGTGCGCAGCTCGAACAGGTGGCGCTCGGCGGAGCCCACGGCGTCGTCGAGGAGTTCGCGCAGTTCGTCGGCGAACCGGTCCAGTTCCTCGGGGGTGAGCGTGTCGTCGCCGCCCTCGTGCCGGGGCCGCGGAATGGTCGTACGGGAGCCGGTGAGGCCCAGCAGTTCGGCGAGCCGCTCCTCCGCGGCCAGGCCCTCGGCGAGCCGCTTCTCGGCGTCGTAGGAGCGCCCGGCCGCCGTCGCCGCGTCCGCCGCGCGGGCGGCGGTGAGTTCGGCGCGGGACTCGGCGGAGGCCGCCTCGCGGGCGAGTTCGGCCGACCTGTGGGAGGCCTCGCGGGCGGTGTCCCAGGCGGCCACGGCGCTCTTCTCGGCGTCGCTCGCGGCCAGGGCGGCCCGGGCCGGGTCGGCGTCGGGCGCGCTGTCGTCGAGCCAGCCCGCGCGGACCGCCTCGGCGGTCTCCTGCTGGACCTCGCTGAGGCGCTGGCGCAGGTGCCCCACCTCGCTACGGGCGCGCTGCGCCTCGGTGGCGGCGGCGGTGGAGTCCCGGTACGCGGAGTCGCTGACCTCCTGGAGCGCGGCGGACCGCTCCTCCTCCTCGTTGGCGAGGTTCTCGGCGTTCTCGGCGGCGGCGTGCAGGGCCCGTACGAGGTCGACGGCGGCCTTGGCGCGGGCGGCGAGGGCGGGGGCCGCGTCGCGTTCGGCCTCCTGGATGGCGGCGGCCACCCGGGCGACGCGGTCGGCGGCGGCGCGGTGCCGCAGTACGGCCTCGGCGGCCTGCCAGGCGGAGTGCAGGGTGCGCGCGTCGGCCAGCTCGCGCTTTTGTGCGGCGGCGGACTTCTCGCCCGCGGCCAGCGCCAGTGAGGCGTGCCGGTAGGCGAGTTCGGCGGCGATCAGCGCGCTGCGCTCGCGGGCGCCCTCGGAGTGGGTGACGGTGTGGGCGGCGGCCGTGACCCGCTGGGCGAGGTCGGCGGCGCGCGTCCGTTCCTCGACGCCCCGCGCGGACAACCGCCGGGCCAGCGTGCGGGTACGGCGTTCGGCGCCCGCGTGGATGTCACGCGCGCGGGAGCGTGCCTCGGCGGCCTCCACGATCCGCCCGAGCAGGTCCACCGAGCCGGCGGTGAAGTCCCGTTCGGCGATCAGTTCGGCGCGCCGTCCCAGTTTGTTGCCGAACCCGCCGACCAGGTCGGCGAGCCCGTCCGTGTCCCGGGTGTCGGTGACGGCGCGCAGCAGCAGGTCGGTGAAGTCGGAGTCCTTCTTGACCGCGAACAGGCCGGCGGCCTCGCCCTCGTCGGCGTTCATCTCCCGTTGGTAGCGGAAGAGCTCGGGGTCCAGGCTGAGGTCGCCGAGGTGCTCGATCCAGCGGTCGTGGATCTCCTCCCAGTGCACTTCGAGGTGCGGGTAGAACTTGCCCGCCTCGGTGATGGCGTCCCGGAAGCCCTTCATGGTGCGCCGCCGCCCCTGCGCTCCGGAGGCGCCCTCCACGGGCGGCCGTACGGCGGTGGACTCGGCGACCGGAAGACTGTCCAGGGAGAGGCCCGGCCCGGGCCGGAACGAGTACCAGGCCTCCGCGAACTTGCGCGGGTCGTTGGAGACCTGCCGCCCCCGCCACTCGCTGACCTTGCCGACGACCACGCACTCACCGGTGAGCGTGTGCTGCCACTCCAGGGCGACGTGCCCGCAGTCGTCCGCCAGCAGGAACTTGCGCAGCACGCCCGAGCTCGCGCCGCCGAGGGTGTTGCGGTGCCCCGGCAGCATCACCGAGAAGATCAGCTTGAGCAGCACCGACTTGCCGCCGCCGTTCTCCAGGAAGAGCACGCCGGCGGGCGCGGGCCGGCGCGGCGGGCCGACCGGCTCCTCCTCGAAGAACTCCGCCTGGGCGGGCGCGGGGTCGGGCACCGGTTCGCCGACGCCCCGCAGGTCCAGGACGGTGTCGGCGTAGCGCGCACCGGCCGGCCCGATCGAGTAGAGGCGGATCCGGGACAGCTCGTACATGGTGGACTCTCGTAAGACGTGGGAAAGGGTTCTGAGGGCTCAGGAGTGGAACGGCAGCCCGGCGTCGGCGACCAGGTCCAGGTCCTCGGTGTGCTCGGCGGGCATCAGCGTGGCCGTGCCATCGGTGACCGGGACGACGCCGAGTTCCAGCAGCTCGGTCATGGCGGCACCGCCGGCCATGTCCCGCACCTGGAGCTGGTAGCGGGCGGTCGTGCGGTAGGTGCCGCCCTGGTCGTCGCCGGTGCGCTGGAGGAAGCCGGAGTCGGTGAGGAAGGCGACCGCCTTGCCGATGATGCCGGTGGTGGAACCGGCCAGCCTGCGGGCGTCCTTGGTGGCGCCGGTCGCGCTGCGTCTGGCCCAGATCCGCCAGGCGGCCTCCAGGCCGGGCGCGTCGGTGGCCGGGTCGGTGTTCTCCCCCAGCTCCTCGGCACGCTCCTCCAGACGGCGGCAGGCCTGGCGGACGAAGGCGTCGACGCCGTTGACCGTGATCCGTCCGATGTAACCGTCGTCGGCGAGGTCCTCGGGGCGCGGGAACGCCAGCGCGGCGACGGCGAGATGGGCGAGCCCGTGCAGGAACCGGTCGCCCCCGTCCGCGGACGTCCGACGTGCGTAGTCGCCCATGCGAACGGCGAACACCGAGTCCTCGGCGGCGGTCACGGCCATCCCCGCGCGGGGCGACACCTCCAGCACCACCAGCCCGAGCCCGGCGGCCACGGCGTCCGCGAGCCGCGCGAAGGCCGGGTCCTCACGGTAGCGCCGCAGCAGTTCGGTGTACTCCTGATCACGGGCGGGCTGCAGCTTGGGCTGCAGCCCGAAGGCGACGAGCCGCGCGGCGTCGGCGGCATCGGCCGGCGTGACGGCAGCGGGCGCCGCCCCGGCGGACGCCTCAGCCTCGACGTACTCGCTCACAACGACAACTCCCTTGACTTGAGAACAGCGGTCGGCGCAAGCGCCCCGTAAGGGGCGCGGGGCCGTGTCGGATCTGCGGCTACCGCCGCGTGGGCGCGACCAGCCACAACGGACTCGCATCCGGCGCCCGGCATCAGGCCGCCTCGGTCCGATCCGCAGCCATCCCGACCGCGTCCAGCAAAGCCGTCCCCACGATCAGATCCGCCCCACCGAACTCGGGATCGTCCAGCTCGGTCCCGTCGTCCACCGCGAACAGCAGCTTCTCCTCGCCCTGCCGATACGCCGTACCCACCGCAGGACTGGCCGCGTGTACGGCCAACAAGGCCACCAGATAGGGCAGATCGGGATCGGACCGCCGTGCCTCCGCCAGCAGCCCCGACAGCCTCCGCGGGGCGTCGGCCGGGAGATCCAGCAGTTCCATCGCCGCAGCCAGCTGCTCCTCGCTGAACCGGCTGTCGTCCGGCGTGGCGATGAGGTCCGGCTCCGGCATCTCCGCGCCCAGGTGCTCCCGCTCCACGGGCGGCGTGAGCAGTATGTCGACGAGGTCGCCCACCCGGACCGACACCGGCGTCCGCAGCCCGGTCCCGCGCGCGAAGAACGCCCCCGTGACCCGGCTCGCCTGCTCCAGCGGCAACGGCAGCAGCGGCGCCAGGAGATGTCCGTACAGGTCCGTCCCGGACGTGGTCATGGGCGTCGCGAACGCCTGCCGGTCCTGCTCCGCGCGGAACAGCGGCCCGGCTTCCAGCAGTCGCGACTGCAACTGGGTGTGGCGTCGGATGCAGTCCTTGACGATGTCGACGAGCTCGGCGGCGCGCCGCTTGTTCTCGGCGTCCTCCGTCTCGTCACGGGCCTTGCGGATGTTGGTGAGGATCGCGTTCTCGTGCCGGTACCGGTCGGCGACGTGGTCCAGCGCCTCGGCGATCATGTCGGGCACGGCGTTGAGCCAGTCCACCGCGCGCACGTTGCGCCGGGTGGCCTCCAGGGCGCGGCGCAGGGTCTCCGAGTACTGCACGGTGCGGTAGCGGGCCTGCTCCGCGGCGAGCTGGGCGTCGGCGAGCCGGCCGCGGTTGATCAGCACCTCCAGCTTGACCTCGGCGGCGATCTGGGCGCTGGTGACGTCCGTGTCGAGGGCGCCGACCAGGACGTTGACGGCCTCGTCGGTGGTGCGGAGGTAGACCGTACCGCCGGGGCCGGGCACCTCCTCGATCAGCTTGAAGTCGTAGTCCCGGCGGACGTACGAACCGTCGGGCGCGAAGGTGCCGTACACCGCGCGGAAGCCGCGGTCCACGCTGCCCACGTTGATCAGGTTCTCCAGGACCCAGCGGGCGACCCGCTCGTGCTCGGCGGTGGGACGGTGCGGGGTCTGGGCGGAGATGCGGGGGATGAGCCGGGCGACGATCTGCTCGTGGTCGGCGCCGGTGTCGAAGTCCATGTTCAGCGTGACCAGGTCGATGGCGGAGAGGGCCACCTCGGCCATGCCGTACACCGAGTACTCGCCGGCCAGGTTCGCCTTGCGCGCGTCCAGGTCGTGCAGCGGCGCGGTGCACGCGAGCGCGCGCAGCCGCCGCGCCAGCCCTTCGTCGGCGGCCGGGCCCGGTGCCGGGCGCGGCCCCGCGCTGAGCTGGGGCGGAACGCTGTCCGTCGGTGCAGGCGAAGTCACGGTGCACAGACTAGGTCCTTGGTCTGACAACGGCCCAAACGGCGCGGGTGGCTCCGCCGGGAGCGCCGGGTACCACAGCCCGGTTCTCGGAGTGCGGCTCGGTGGGGGTTGATCGCGCAGTTCCCCGCGCCCCTCACGGGGCGCTGTCGACCCGGCGGCGGTAGACGTCCACCACGCGTTCCAGGGAGTCCGTGAGGTAGGTCTCGAGCAGGCGTTCCGCCCCGCGCCGGTCGCCGGTCCGGAGCGCCTGGAGGATCTCGCGGTTCCGGGCCAGGTACGGCTCGTGCAGGGCGTGGGGGTCGTCCACCACATGGAAGGCCAGGCGGAGTTCGGCGAAGACGCTGCGCATCAGTTCGTCGGTGCGTTCGCTGCCAGCGAGGGCGACGAGTTCCCGGTGGAAGTGGATATTGGCCGTGCCCACCGCTTTCCAGTCATCCGCGGCGGCCGCCGACTGCCCCTCGGCGACCGCCGCGGACAGGGCGTCCAGGGCGTACGGCGGCTCGCCGAGGCCGCGCACGACGGCGCATTCGACGAGGACACGGGTGCGGTAGATGTCCTCGACGTCCTCGACGGTCAGGACCCGCACGAACACACCCCGGTTGAGCTCGTGGACCAGCAGCCGTTCGTGGGTGAGCAGCCGGAACGCCTCGCGCAGGGTGTTGCGGGAGACCCCCAGGGCGCCGCCGATGCCGTCCTCCGACAGGCGGGTGCCCGGCGGGAAGAAGCCGTCGGCGATCCGGCTCCTGAGGATGTCGGAGACCCGTTCGGCGGTGCTGGTCCGCCCGAGGAGGGCGCGGTCGTCGGCCAGTCCCGTCAGCTGCTCTGCCATGCCCGGAATTCAACCGCAGACCCAAGAACGAAACAACGTAGGTATTGAGGGATCGTTGAACAATCCTCTACGGTGCTCATCACGCTCCTCATGGAACGGCTCCGCACTGCTCAGTTCCCGCACCCTCCGTCCCTCAACTGCGAGGTGCTCATGAGCACGACCCCTCCACCGCAGGCCGTGACCTCCGACACATCCCCGGCCAGGGGCGAACGCACCGCCGAGGACGGCGCGTTCGGCTGGCTGCGCGCCCTCGGCCCCCGCGGCCGACGCGCGTTCGCCGGTGCTTTCGGCGGTTATGCCCTGGATTCGTACGACTACTTCACCCTGCCGCTGAGCATGGTCGCGCTCGCGGCGTACTTCGGTCTGGACAGCGGCCAGACCGGCCTGTTCACCACGGTCACCCTGGTGGTCTCCGCGGTCGGCGGCGCCGTGGCGGGCGTCTTCGCGGACCGGGTCGGCCGGGTCCGGGCCCTGATGATCACGGTGATCACCTACGCGGTCTTCACGGTGGCCTGCGGTTTCGCCCCCACCTACGAGACCCTGCTGGTGTTCCGCGCGCTCCAGGGCCTCGGTTTCGGCGGCGAGTGGGCGGTCGGCGCGATCCTGGTCGCCGAGTACGCGAGCGCCCGGCACCGGGGCCGCACCCTGGGCGCCGTGCAGAGCTCATGGGCCGTCGGCTGGGCCCTCGCGGCGATCGTCTACACGCTGGTCTACTCGTTCGTCGGCGATGACATGGCCTGGCGGGTGATGTTCTGGACCGGCGCGCTGCCCGCGCTCCTCGTGGTGTGGCTGCGCCGCCGGGTGCACGACGCCCCGCAGGCGACGGCGGTGCGCGAACAGAACGCGGAGCGCGGCTCGTTCACGGCGATCTTCCGGCCGGGTACCGCCGAGGCACCCGGTCTGCTGCGCACCACGGTCTTCGCGGGTCTGCTGTCCACCGGCGTGCAGGGCGGCTACTACACGCTGGCGACCTGGATCCCGACGTACCTCAAGTCCGAGCGCGGGCTGTCGGTCGTGGGTACCGGCGGCTACCTGACCTTCCTGATCTCCGGTGCCTTCCTCGGCTACCTGACCGGCGGCCACCTCACCGACCGGCTGGGCAGGCGGCGCAACATCTGGCTGTTCGCGCTGCTGTCGGCGGTCTGCGTGCTGGCGTACGCGAACATCCCCGCCAGCGCCAACACGCTGCTCCTGCTCCTCGGTTTCCCGCTCGGGTTCTGCATGTCGGCGATCTTCAGCGGCTTCGGTTCGTACCTGAGCGAGCTGTACCCGACGGCGGTCCGCGGTACCGGGCAGGGCTTCACGTACAACGCGGGCCGCGCGGTCGGCGCGGTCTTCCCGACCCTGGTGGGCTTCCTGGCCGACAGCTGGGGCGTCGGCGGCGCGCTGGTCTTCGGCGCGGCCGGCTACGGACTCGCCGCCCTGGCGCTGCTCGGACTGCCCGAGACGCGCGGAAAGGAGCTGGAGTGAACCGCACGGAACCCGTCCTCGTGACGGAGGACCGCCCTGTCGTCCTGACCGACGGGCACGCGCACGCGTGGCGCCCGGAAACCGCCCGGGCCCGCTTCCGGGAGGGCCTCACGGGCGCCACCGCCGGCGTCGCGGCCGGCCACACGCAGGCCAACCTGATCTCGGTGCCCGCCGACTGGGCCTACGACATGCTGCTGTTCTGCCAGCGCAACCCCAAGCCCTGTCCGGTGCTCGACGTCACCGACGCCGGTGCCACGGGCACCGTGCTCGCCGAGGGCGCGGACCTGCGCACCGACCTGCCGCGCTACCGGGTCTGGCGGGACGGGGAGTTGACGGACGAACCGACGGATGTGACGGCGTACTGGCGGGACGACCTGGTGTCTTTCCTGCTCGGGTGCAGCTTCACGTTCGAGTGGGCGTTGGCGGGCGCCGGGGTGCCGATCCGTCATGTCGAGCAGGGCCGGAACGTGCCGATGTACGTGACGAGCCGCCCGTGCCGCCCGGCCGGGCGGTTGCGCGGGCCGATGGTGGTGTCGATGCGTCCGGTGCCGCCACGGCACCTGTCGGCGGCGATCCGGGAGAGCAGTCTGCTCCCCGCGGTGCACGGCTCCCCCGTACACTGCGGCGATCCTTCGGCGCTCGGCATCGCCGATCTCGGCCGTCCCGATTTCGGCGACCCGGTGGACGCCGATCCGGACGACATCCCGGTGTTCTGGGCGTGCGGGGTGACCCCGCAGGCGGCGGTGATGGCCTCGCGGCCGCCGTTCGCGATCACCCACGCGCCAGGTCAGATGTTCATCAGCGACGCCCGCGACGAGCAGTTCCGCGTGGCCTGACAGGAGAGACAGCGGATCCATGACCTCGATCGATCTGAACGCCGACCTCGGTGAGGGGTTCGGCCGCTGGCGGCTCACCGACGACGAGCAGTTGCTGTCCGTCGTCACCAGCGCCAACGTGGCCTGCGGTTTCCACGCCGGGGACGCGGCCACCATGCGGCGGGTGTGTGAGCTGGCGGCCGGACGCGGGGTGACGATCGGTGCCCAGGTGTCCTACCGGGACCTGGCGGGGTTCGGGCGGCGCGCGATGGACGTGCCGCCCGCCGAGCTGGCGGCCGAGGTGGCCTACCAGATCGGCGCCCTCGAGGTCTTCGCCCGCGCGGCGGGCTCGCGCGTGGCGTACGTGAAACCGCACGGGGCGCTCTACAACCGGGTCGTGCACGACGAGGAGCAGGCCGCCGCGGTGATCGACGGGGTGCGCCTCGCGGACGGCTCGTTGCCCGTCCTGGGGCTGCCCGGCTCCCGGCTGCTGGCGCTGGCCGGGCAGGCGGGGCTGCCGGCCGTCACGGAGGCGTTCGCCGACCGCGCCTACACCGACCAGGGCACACTCGTGCCGCGCGGGCACGAGGGCGCGGTGGTGAGCGATCCGGAGGCGGTGGTGGAGCGCTCCGTGGAACTGGCGCGCTCCGGGGCGGTCACCGCGCACTCCGGCGCCCGCATCGCCGTACGCGCCCGCTCACTCTGCCTGCACGGCGACACCCCGGGCGCCGTGGAGCTGGCGCACAAGGTGCGCGCACGGCTCACGGAGGCGGGCGTGACCGTGGCGGCCTTCGCATGAACACACCAGCGGAGACCGGCACCCGAACCGGAGCCACAGCCGGAGCCGGAGCCGGAGCCACAGCCGGAGCCGGAGCCGGAGCCACAGCCGGAGCCGGAGCCGGAGCCGGAGCCACAGCCGGAGCCGGAGCCGGAGCCGGAAGCATCATCCCCATGACCATGACCACCCACCTCGTGGGCGACGACGCCCTTCTCATCGAGGTCGGCTCCGGCGCGGAAGCGCAGTCCCTGCACGCCGAGTTGGTGCGCCGCCGCGCGGAGGGCTCGCTGACGGTCCGCGAGATCGTGCCGGCCGCCCGCACGGTCCTGCTCGACGGCCTCGACGACCCCGCCCGCCGGGCCGCCGAGCTGACCACCGCCGAGTTCACCCGCACTCCCCCGCGCGCGCTTGCCGCGGTCGAGCTTCCCGTGCGGTACGACGGCCCGGACCTCGCCGACGTCGCCGCCCACTGGCAGGTGTCCGAGCTGGAGGTGGCCCGCATCCACGGGGGCACCGAGTTCACCGTCGCCTTCTGCGGCTTCGCGCCCGGCTTCGGCTACCTGACCGGACTTCCGGCCCGCTACGACGTGCCGCGCCGGGCCACCCCGCGCACGGCCGTTCCCGCGGGCGCGGTGGCACTGGCCGGGCCGTACACCGGCGTGTACCCGCGCTCCTCGCCGGGCGGCTGGCAGCTGATCGGGACGACGGAGGCGGTGCTGTGGGACCACGCGCGCGTACCGGCCGCGTTGCTGGCGCCGGGGACGCGGGTGCGGTTCGTGCCGGTGGGGGACGAATGACGGACCGCGCGCTCGTCGTCGTACGGGCCGGGGCACTGACCACCGTGCAGGACCGGGGGCGGGCCGGGCACGCGCATCTCGGTGTTCCCCGGTCCGGGGCCCTGGACGCGCCCGCCGCGGCCCTCGCCAACCGGCTGGCCGGCAACCCGCCCGAGGCCGCGGTCCTGGAGACGACTCTCAACGGCTGTGCCCTGCGGCCGCGTTCCGCGGTGGTGGCCGCGGTCGCGGGCGCGCCGTGCCCGGTCTCGGTGGGCGGACGCCCGGCCGCGTGGGGCGCGCCCGTCGTGGTGCCGGCCGGGGAACTCCTGGAGGTGGGAGCGGTCGTGTCGGGGGTACGGAGCTACGTGGCCGTCTCCGGCGGGATCGCCGTCGAGCCGGTGCTGGGCAGCCGGGCCACGGACCTGCTCTCCGGGCTCGGTCCCGCCCCGCTGACCGACGGCACGGTGCTGCCGCTGGGCACTCCGGCGGGACCCCACGCGCGCGTGGACGTCGCCCCGCAGCCGTCCCCGCCGGCGGAACTGGTGCTGCGGGTGACGCCCGGACCGCGCGCCGACTGGTTCACACCCGAGGCCTTCCGGGTGTTCACCTCGCGCGCGTACCGGGTGTCGTCGGCGAGCAACCGCATCGGGCTGCGCACGGAAGGCCCCGCCCTGGAGCGGGCCCGTCCCGGTGAACTCCCCAGCGAGGGGATGGTGCTGGGCGCCGTCCAGGTCCCGCCGGACGGCCGCCCGGTGGTGTTCCTGGCCGACCATCCGACCACCGGCGGTTATCCGGTGATCGCGGTGGTCCGCACCACCGACCTCCCCGCCGCGGCCCAGGCGGCCCCGGGCATCCCGGTCCGTTTCGTGGCCGTGCGCCGGCGCTGAGCCGCCCCGGCGCCCTCCTCACGCGGCGTCGGCCGGGCGCTCCGGTGGCTGGAGGGCGGCCAGCGCGGCGGAGACGGCGGCCGACGCGCTGAGGTCCAGGCGGGCGCTGGTGCCCTTGCGGCGGTGCCGCATCTCGTCGAGGGCCAGGCGCAGCAGTTGGGGCAGCAGGTCGCGGCAGCGCCTGACCACCCAGGCGGTACCTGCGGTGGCCAGCCAGACCAGGCTCGCCTTCTTGGTCGGCGCCGGGAACTCGGGTTCCGCGGACGGCGCCGTCCCGGTGGCCTTGCCCAGCGGGGCGAGCAGGGCGTGGAAGCGGGCGGCCAGCTGCCGGTGGCCGCGCTCCCCCGGGTGCAGCCGGTCCGCGCTCCACATCGCGCGGTCGGCCAGCCAGGCCCCCTCGGACGCGTGCAGGTGGACGGCCCCGTACCGGTCGGACAGCGCGTGCACCACCGTGTTCACGGCACGCTGCCGGCGGGCCAGCGGGCGGGCCAGGGCGCCCGGGAGCCCGAGCATCGAGCCGGGGTCGGGCAGACAGGCCGTGAGCAGGGTCGCGCCCGACGCGGTGAAGGCCGCGTAGACCTGGTCCAGCCGTTCGGCCACCGCCTGGATGTCGAAGGTGCAGCGCAGGGTGTCGTTGACGCCTATGACGACGGCGACGATGTCGGGACGCAGTTCCAGCGCGACCGGGGTCTGGCGTTCCAGCACGTCCCGGGTCTGTGCCCCGCTGACCGCGAGGTTGGTGAAGTGCACGTCCCGTACGGCGAGTCCGCCGGCCAGCAGTGCGGCCCAGCCGCGCCACCCGTCGCCGGCGGGGTCGCCCACGCCCTCGGTCAGCGAGTCCCCGAGCGCCACGAACCGAACGGTTCTCATGCCACGCCCTCCGGCACGACACGGCGGACGGGTACCGCCGTCCCGCTCTCGTCACGGCGGCCGGGCGCCGGCGCGTCGTGGGCGTTCAGGAACGCCTCCACGGCCGTCCCCCAGTCGAAGCACTCCGCACGCGCGCGTGCGGCCTCCCGGCGCTCGGCGGCGGGCCGCTCCAGGAGCATCTCCACGGCGTCGGCGAACGCCTCCCCACGGTCGGCCGCGACGGCCCCCGCGGACCCGATGACCTCGGGCAGCGCGGAGGAGGCGCTGGCGACCACGGGCGTCCCGCAGGCCATCGCCTCCAGGGCGGCCAGCCCGAAGGTCTCGGCCGGTCCGGGCGCCAGACAGACGTCCGCGGACGCCTGGAGCGCGCCCAGGGTGTTCCGGTCGGACACGTGCCCGAGGAAGGTCACCGGCAGCCTGCGGTCCCGCGCCCGCTGTTGGAGACGTTCCCGCAACGGCCCGTCACCGGCGACGAGCAGCACCGCCCGGCGGCCGCGCCGCACCATCGCCTCCAGGGCGTCGAGCGCGGTGCCGGGCCGCTTCTCCACGGACAGCCGCGAGCACATGACGAGCAGCGTCTCGTCCTCGCGCGCGTAGCGTGCCCGCAGGTCGAGGTCGCGCAGCGTGGGGTGGCGGCCGGTCAGGTCGACACCCAGGGGAGCGCGTACGACGTTGCGGGCTCCGATCCGGATGAACTCCCGTTCGGCGAACTCGGTGGTGCACACCACGCGCGCGTAGGTGTGCGCCGTACGGAGGTTGAGCGCGTCGGCGGTGCGCCGGGACATGTTCTCGGACATGCCCCAGGTGCGCAGGACCCCGTCGGCGGTCTCGTGGGAGACCATCACGGCGGGGATCCGGGCACGCCGTGCCCAGCGGCCGGTCCAGCGCAGGGTGGTGCGGTCCGAGACCTCCAGGCGGTCCGGAGCGAGGTGTTCCAGCAGGGTCCGCACCCGCCGCTTGTCGACGAGGACGCGGTAGCCGCCGGTGCCGGGCAGCAGCGGGCCGGGCAGGGTGATGACCCGGCCCTGCTCCTCGTCCCGGTCGGAGTAGCGCTCACCGGGCACGATCAGGACCGTTTCGTGGCCGGCGGTCACGAAGCCCTTCCCGAGCTCGCGCAGCGCGGTGCGCAGCCCGCCCGAGGAGGGGGCGACGAAGTTGGCCAGCCGGACGATGCGCAGCGGAGCCGGCCCGCTGGACGGCGAGGCCGACGGGGAGGGCGACGCGGAGGCCGACGGGGAGGCCGAAGCGGAGGCCGACGGGGAGGGCGACGCTGAGGTGGTCATGCCGCCACCACCGGCCGGCGCGCCGCGAGCACGTCCTCGTAGTGGCCGATCAGCTGGTCCCCGACCGCGGCCCAGGTGCGGCCCTCGACGGTGGCACGGGCGGCGGCGCCGAACGCGGTCCGCAGGCGGGCGTCGGCGACGAGGGAGGCGACTGCCTCCCGTACGGCGCCGGCGTCGCGCGGCGGCACCAGGAAGCCGGTGCGGCCGTGGTCGACCAGGTCGATGGGTCCGCCGGCGGCGGGTGCCACCACCGGGACGCCGCTCGCCATGGCCTCCTGCACGGTCTGGCAGAAGGTCTCGAAGGGGCCGGTGTGGGCGAAGACGTCGAACGAGGCGAAGATCCGGGCGAGGTCCTCGCCGGTGCGGCGGCCGAGGAAGACGGCGCCGGGCAGGGCCTCGGTGAGGTGGGCCTGGCTGGGCCCGTCACCCACGATCACGACCTTGACGCCGTCCAGGCCGCACACCCCGGAGAGGAGTTCGATCTGCTTCTCGGGGGCGAGCCGGCCGACGTAGCCGACGATGACCTCGCCGTTCGGGGCGATCTCCCGGCGCAGTGCCTCGTCGCGGAACTCGGGGCGGAAGCGGACGGTGTCCACGCCCCGCTGCCACAGCTGGATTCTGGGCACCCCGTGGGCCTCCAGGTCGCCGATCGAGGCGGTGGACGGGGCGAGGGTGCGGTCGGCCGCGCCGTGGACGGACCGGATCCGCCGCCAGGCGGCCGCCTCGCCGGCGCCCACGTAGGTGCGGGCATATCCGGCCAGGTCGGTCTGGTAGACGGCGACGGTGGGGACACCGAGCCGGGCGGCGGCGGCCATGCCGCGGACGCCGAGGATGAAGGGGCTGGCCAGGTGCACCACGTCGGGGCGGTGCTCGATCAGCGCGGCGGCGAGCCTGCGGCTGGGGAGAGCAACGCGGACCTGGGGATAGCCCGGGAGCGGAAGGGAGGGGACGTGGACGACAGGGCAGGGCGCGGCGGCCGCGGCAAGCCTGTTTCCGGGGGCGGGGGCCGGAGCGACGACGAGGGGAGCGTGACCGCGGTCGACGAGGTGTCGGGCGGTCTGAAGCGCGCAGTGGGCCACGCCGTTCACATCGGGGGGAAAGGATTCGGTCACGATGACGACACGCATACCGGTGTTGTCGCCGCACTGGACGTGGGCGCGTCAAAGTGGATCTTTCCGGTTGTTAAACGTCCCATGAGCGTTGCTCTGCACACCCGAGCGGTCCAGCCGGTGTCCATGCCCGGCTGATCCGCCGGTCACCGTTCGTTCACCCGTCGGGCGGTCATACGCGCGTACGACGTGCGCGGGATCCCCAGTGGTTCCCGGAGTGAAGCCCTGTCCCCCGTGAAGCCGCGTCCCCGCGAAGCCGCGTCTCCCGTGCAGCCGTGTCCCCCGTGGTGTCGTGTCACACGGCGGGCGTGTCCGGTCCGATGCGGCTGCGTACGGCCGTCTGGACCTCGGCCTCCTCGGCGGGGTCGGCGGCGAGCCGGCGGAGTTGTTCGACGACGCGGGCGTCACCGGTCTCGGCGTGCCGGGCGGCGATCTCGCGGGTGGTCTCCTCGCAGTCCCAGAGGCATTCGACGGCGAAGCCGGTGGCGAAGGAGGGGTCGGTGGCGGCCAGGGCGCGGGCGGCGCGGCCGCGGAGGTGGGAGGAGGCGGTCTCGCGGTAGACGTGGCGCAGGACGGGAGCGGCACAGGCGATGCCGAGCCGTCCGGTGCCGTCGACGAGCGTCCAGAGGGTCGGAGCGTCGGGGCCCTCGCCGCGTACGGCCTCCCGGAGTGCCGCGAGGACCAGTTCACTGTCCTGGGCACCGCCCCGGCAGGCGAGCATCCGGCCGGCGGCGGCGCCGAGGGCGTCGGGCCGGCGGGCCCAGCCGCGGGCCCGGTCGACGGCGGCGATGCTGCGCATGCGTTCGAAGGCGTCGACGGCGGCCTCCACCACGGTGGCCGTGCCGTCGTCGACCGCGCCCTCGATCAGGGCGAGCGCGTCACGGTCGTTGCTGTCGGCGAGGTAGCGCAGCGCGGTGCAGCGGGCTCCGTCGGTGCCGCTCCGGGCGGCCCGGAGGATCTCCGGCCGGTCCTCGGGTCCGGCCACGGCGACCAGACACCGGGCGGCGGGCACATGGAGTGCCGCCCCCCGCTCGATGCCCTGCTGGGCCCACTCGAAGACCGCCTGCACGCTCCAGCCCGGACGGGGCCCGGCAGGTCGCATCTGGCGTTGCCAGCGGTCGAAGCAGCCGGTCTCCTGAGCGGCACGCACGCGCGTGGCGATCGACGCGCGGGGATCCTCGGCCCACAGTCGCCAGGGACGTGGTTCGAAGGCGTCGCGTACGGCGGCGGCCAGCTCGGCCTCGCCCTCGGCGTCGGTGGCGAAGCGGGCGAGCACCGGGGCGGCGAGGGCGCGCAGGCCCGCGTCGTCGTCCCGCAGGGCCAGCTCGTCCAGGGCCCAGGCCCAGTTGGTGCCGACTGCCGCGTACCTGCGCAGCAGTTCGAGCGCGTCCCGCCTGCCGTAGGAGGCGAGGTGCCCGAGCACGGCCAGCGCGAGGCCGGTGCGCGACTCCTCGGGGTCGAGGACGTCCTCGGGGTCGAAGAGGTGCGCCTCGATGGCGTCCAGCCCGCCGTTCAGGTCGAGGTAGAGCCGGGCGTAGTAAAGGGAGCGGTTCTCCACCTGCCAGTCGTGGCGGGGGTCGCTCAGCACACAGTGGTTCAGAGCCGCGAGCGCCTCGGCGCGCGGGGCGGTGAGCGCGTGCAGCGTGCCGTCGCCTCGGCCCCGCTGGAGCAGGCCGAGCAGCGTGCCGCTGGGCGCTATGACCGGATCGAACATGGGAAACAGCCTCACATCAAGCGTCGACGCAACCGGAGAACACGCACTACCTGGCCGCGTGACACAACGTCGGAGCGCCCGCCGTCTCTTGCTTGCTGTAGACCATTTCTCTCTGCCTCTCGTCAGTGGCCCATGCGGGCCGATCACGGCCCGCGCGGTGCGGCAACACCTGCCCAGCCATCGCGTCCGTGAATCACGACGTCATGATGACCCGGCACTTCGACCTGCCGCGACCGAAATTTCGGCGGCCCTGTACCGCCTCCCCCGTTTTGTGTCTTTTAGCTGGTCAGAACAGATGGGTCAGTGGGTACCGAACAGTTCCAGAAGGTCCGTCTTGCCGAACATCCGGGCGGTGTCGACGGCTGACGGAGTGCCCGCCGCCGGGTCCGCGCCCGCCTCGAGGAGCACTTTGATCACTTCCGCCTCACCTTTGAAGACCGCTCCGGCGAGCGGCGTCTGCCCTCGGTCGTTGACCCGGTCCGCCTCGGCGCCCCGGGCGAGCAGCTCACGCACCGCCTCGGCGTGCCCGTGGTAGGCGGCGAGCATCACGAGGGAGTCGCCGCGGTCGTTGGTGAGGTTGGCCGGAACGCCCGCGTCGACGTACGCCACGAGCGCCTCGGTCCCGCCCTGCCGGGCCAGATCGAAGATCTTGGTCGCCAGCTCCACGACCTCGGGGTCGGGGGCTTCGCTCATCGCCGGGACCGCCTCTCCTGTGTACTGCGGGGACTTGCGCGGACTTGCGTGGACGGAGGGAGCGTACGGCAACGGACGGGCCGCACGGCCGTACGAGTGATTCGCCAGCGTACTGGTTCAGGGTGCACATGACCGGATCTGTCCGAGGTAAAGATCACGGCAGCCACACGTCGAGAATGCTCCGCCAGCCGGGTGAAATCAACCGAAATTCACCCAATCGCACCTTTAATCATATGGATACCTGCTGTGATGCTGGAAGAACTCATGGTGACTGTCCCCCCTCGACACCAGGAGATCTCACATGATCCTCTCCATCTCAGGCGTCATCGTGCTCGGCATCATCGTCTTCCTCTTCTTCCGCAAGGACGGACTGAAGCCGTCGCACGCCACGGTCTCGGCGCTCTTCGGGTTCTATCTCGCGAGCACGGCCATCGCACCGAGCATCAAGGCGGGCGGCGAGAGCCTCGCGAGCCTGCTCGGCGGCATCAAGTTCTGACGGTCCTCCCGCCCGTACGCACCACCAGGAGACAGCAGTGGCCCGGCGCCCCCTCCCCCGCATCCTGAGCAACGGCACCGCGCAGCTCGCCCGAAGCCGGGAGCTGGCCCGGACGGCTGCCGACAACGCCACCGACGTCCTTCACCCGCTCATCACCGTCACCCGCGGACTGGGCAGGCTGGCCTCGGCCGGGCGGCAGAGGTGGGCACAGACCCCCAAGGACAAGCGCGGGCCACTGCTCTTCCTGGTGGCCTCGGTCGTCCTGGTCGTGGCGCTGGTGCCGTACGGACCGCTGCTCGCCGTCATCACCCTGATGGCGGCGAGCGCCTGGCAGGGCCGTGACCGCACCCCGCCCCCGCCGGAGGGCCCCGACGAGTCACAGACCGAGCGGCTCCAGTCCCTGTACGAGGCCCTGGTGCCGTACTTCTCGGCCGCCGAGGACCCGGCGCCGCTGTACGCACACGGCGGGGAGTGGGAGAAGGCCTTCCTCGCCCACGAGTTCGACGACACGGGCCGGATCGGCCAGCTGGTGCTCCGCTACCCCGCGTACTTCCCGGACGGCGAGCCCGCGGCCCGCGCGCAGATCGAGCATCTGCTCACCGCGAAGTCCGGGCGGGGCCGCGAGTACCACTTCGCGTGGGACGAGGAGGCCAACCAGCTCACCGTGACCGTCCTCGCCCCGCTGCCCACCGACATCGCGGCCCAGCGCTTCGTCACCGCGCCGGGCGAGACGGTCCTCGGCTTCACCGACCCCACCGAGGTCCTGCGCACCCTCCCGCTCGCGTACGGCGAGGAGCAGCGCGACGTGCCGCCGGTCGTCTGGCGCACGGGCGCCCGTTCCACCGAACCCCACCTGCTGGTCGTGGGCCGCCCCGGCAGCGGCACCTCGACGCTGCTGCGCTCCGTCGCCCTGCAGGCCCTCCAGTACGGTGACGTGCTCGTCGTGGAGGGCGGCGGCACCGGCGAGTACGCCTGCCTCGGCGGCCGGGACGGGGTCCTCGCCGTGGAGTGCGGCCTGACCGGGGCGCTGGCCGCCCTGGAGTGGGCCGCGCACGAGACGGAACGGCGGCTCATCGCCCTCAACCTGGCGCGGCAGGGGGGCCACCCGGCGCCGGAGGACTGCCGACGTCCGCTGTGGGTCCTGGTGGACCGCCCGAGCGCCTTCGTCCACCTGGCCTCGGCCGACGGCCACCAGGACCCGCAGGCCCTCCTCCAGGTCCCCCTCCGGCACGGCCGCGCGGCGAACGTCACCGTGGCGGTCGCCGAACACCTCGACGCCTCGGACGCGCTGAGCGAGGCGGTACGGCAGCACACCCGCGCGCGTGTCGTCCTCGGACCGGCGCTGCCGGACGAGCTGGCCGCGGTGCTGGGGGCGCCGCCGCACACGACCCCGCTGACTCATGTGCCACCGGGGCGGGGTTACGCCCGGCTGGGGCACGGTCCGGTGCTGCGCCTCCAGGTACCGGCGACACCGGACCCGTACGACGACGCGACGAGCGACGCGGACCGGGAGGCGGTGCTGGCGCTGCTGCCGCCCCTGCACGCGCCCGCCCAAGCGATACCGGTGGAAGCGGTGCCCGCGGACGCGGTGCCGGCGGAGGCGGCCGTCGCCGAGGGCTGACGTACCGGCCCTGGCCACCCACCCGCGGCCGGCCCGCTACGCCACGACCGAACCCCGGCCGGCCCGCTACGCCACGAACGAACCCCGGCCGGCCCGCTACGCCAAGAACGAACCCCGGCTGGGCCCCTACGCCACGAACGACCTAGGCGACTCGCTCCCCCCGCTGGCCCCCGACTCCACCAGACGTGCCGCCGCGGCCAACCGCATCGCCGCCTCCTCGGCCACCGCTCCCCCCACGGTGAACGGGAGGCGCACATACCCCTCGAAGGCCCCGTCGACCCCGAAGCGGGGCCCGGACGGGACCCTCACCCCCACCCGCTCGCCCGCCTCCGCGAGCCGGGAGCCGGAGAGTCCGCCGGTCCGCACCCACAGCGTCAGCCCGCCCTTCGGCACCTCGAACTCCCAGTCCGGCAGCTCCCGACGCACCGCGGTCACCAGCGCCTCCCGGTTCTCGCGCGCCTGGGCCCGGCGCAGGTCGACGGCGTGCGCCCAGCCCTCGGTGCTGAACAGCCAGTTCACCGCGAGCTGTTCCAGTACCGGAGTCCCCAGGTCGGCGTAGGCGCGCGCGGCGACCAGGCTGCGGATGACATCGGGAGCGGCCCGCACCCAGCCGATCCGCATGCCCGCCCAGAACGCCTTGCTGGCCGAGCCGACCGTGATGACCGTCGAGCCCGCCGGATCGAAGCCGCAGACCGGGCGGGGCATGGTCACGTCCTCGTCCAGCCACAGCTCGCTCATGGTCTCGTCGGCGACCAGCACCGTCCCCGCCGAGCGGGCCGCGTCCACCAGCCGGCGCCGCTGGTCGTCGTCGGCGAGCGCCCCGGTGGGGTTGTGGAAGTCGGCGACCACGTACGCGATCCGGGGCGCCGCGTCCCGCAGGACCTGACGCCAGCGGTCCACGTCCCAGCCGCCCAGCCCTTCGGCCATCGCCACCGGCACCAGCCGGGCGCCCGCCTCCCGCATCAGCTGGAGGATGTTGGCGTACGAGGGGGACTCGACGGCGATGCGCTCGCCCCGGCCGCCGAAGAGATGGCAGATGGCATCGATGGCGCCCATCGCCCCCGTGGTGACCATGATCTGCTCGGGCATGGTGGGGATCCCGCGGGCGGTGTAGCGCTCGGCGATCATCGAGCGGAGGATCGGGAGCCCCGCCGGGTAGTCACCGTGGGTGTGGGCGTACGGCGGCAGTTCCTCCAGCGCTCCCTGAACGGCCCGGGTCAGCCAGGGCTCCGGGGCCGGCAGGGCCGCGGTGCCCAGGTCGATCACCGAGCCGAGCGCTTCGGGGGGCAGTGGCTCCAGACCCCGGGCGGGCAGCGGGTTGCCCGCCGGGACCGCGGTCCAGCTGCCGGCGCCCCGCCGGGACTCCAGGAACCCCTCCGCGCGCAGCGCCTCGTAAGCGGCGGCGACAGTCGTCCGGCTGACGGACAGGGAGAGCGCCAGTTCGCGCTCGGCGGGCAGCCTGGCGGCGACCGGGACGCGGCCCTCGAGCACCAGCAGCCGGACGCCGTCGGCGAGCGCGCGGTAGGCGGGCGGCCGCCGGGTGCCGGGGCCGGCCGGGCGGTCCTGTTGCGAGTTGAGCAGCCGGGCGAGCTGCGCGGCTCCCACCGCCGAAGTCCACTGCGCCATGAGAATCAGTCCACCTTCCCCGAATTGGCCATGGATGGCTCTCCCTCCCAAGCCACAGAGTGACACGGGTCAGTCCACCTTTTCCACCTTTCCCATCGGGGGGTCCCCCTTGTCCACGCAAGGCCGTCTCGGGCGACGGTTGGTCCAGCTCTATGCCGGGCTCACGCTGTACGGCGTGAGTTCCGCCCTTCTCGTCGTGGCCGGTCTGGGTCTGGAGCCGTGGGGCGTTCTGCACCAGGGGCTCGCCGGGCACACCGGGCTGAGCATCGGCACGGTGGCGATCGTCGTGGGTGCGGCCGTGCTGCTCCTGTGGATCCCGCTGCGCCAGCGTCCGGGGCTCGGCACCGTCTCCAACGTGTTCGTCATCGGCCTCGCCATGAACGCCACCCTCGCCGTCGTCCCGGTGGCGCACGCGTTCGCCGTTCGGGTCCCGTTGATGGCGGCGGGCATCGTGCTGAACGGAGCGGCGACCGGTCTGTACATCGCGGCGAGTTTCGGGGCGGGGCCGCGGGACGGCCTGATGACGGGGCTGCACCGTCGTACCGGCCGGTCGATCCGGCTGATCCGGACGGCCATCGAGGTCGCCGTCGTGGTCACCGGTTTCGCGCTCGGCGGGACGATCGGAGTCGGCACCCTCCTGTACGCGGTGGCCATCGGACCACTCGCACAGCTGTTCCTCAAGGTGTTCGCCGTCCCGGCGGCACCCGGCCGCAGCACGGTCGTTGCCGCGGGGTCACCCGGGCAGGTCATACTGCGCAAGTGAGCACGCTGATCCGCCACCCGTACCTCGACCACCCCGGCCCCATCGCCTTCGCCCACCGGGGCGGGGCCGCGGACGGCCTGGAGAACACCGTGGCGCAGTTCCGGCGCGCGGTCGGCCTCGGCTACCGCTACATCGAGACCGACGTGCACGCCACGGCGGACGGCAGGCTCGTCGCCCTCCACGACGACACCCTGGACCGGGTCACCGACGGGGCCGGCCGGATCGCCGACCTGCCGTGGGAGGACGTACGGCACGCGCGCGTGGGGGGCCGTGAACCGCTTCCCCTGTTCGAGGAGCTGCTGGAGGAGTTCCCGGACGTCCGCTGGAACGTGGACGCCAAGGCCGAGCCGGCGCTCCGCCCGCTCCTCGACCTGATCGAGAAGACGGACTCCTACGACCGTGTCTGCGTCGGCTCCTTCTCGGAGGCGCGGGTGCTGCGCGCCCAGCGGCTGGCGGGGCCGCGGCTGGCCACCTCGTTCGGCACCCGCGGTGTGGTCGGGCTGCGGCTGCGCTCCTGGGGGCTGCCGGCGGCGGTGCGCCGCTCGGCGGTCGCGGCGCAGGTGCCCGAGTCCCAGTCGGGGGTCCCGGTGGTCGACCGGCGGTTCGTGCGCGCCGCCCACGCGCGCGGGCTGCACGTCCACGTGTGGACGGTCAACGAGGCGGAGCGGATGCACCGGCTCCTGGACCTGGGTGTCGATGGCATCATGACCGATCACATCGACACGCTGCGCGAGGTCATGAGGGACCGGGGCGTCTGGGTCTGAGAAGCGCGGCCGCACCGCTGCGGAGAGGGCGAGGGCACGGGTGGGCACCGAGACCGTGCGGACGGAGGCCTTGGACGAGGCCACCGAACTGCGGCGCGAACAGCGCGGATGGTATTTCTACGACTGGGCCTGCTCGGTCTACTCGACGAGCGTCCTCACCGTGTTCCTGGGTCCCTACCTGACGTCGGTGGCCGAGCACGCGGCGGACGCCGACGGCTATGTGCACCCGCTCGGCATCCCGGTCCGGTCCGGCTCCTTCTTCGCCTACTCGGTCTCCCTGTCGGTGATCGTCGCCGTGGTGCTGATGCCCCTGGTGGCCGGCGCGGCCGACCGCACCGGCCGCAAGAAGCACCTGCTCGGCGTGGCCGCGTACACCGGGGCCGCGGCGACGACCGGGATGTTCTTCCTGGACGGCGACCGCTATCTGCTGGGCGGCCTGCTGCTGATCGTCGCGAACGCGGCCCAGTGCGTCGCGCTGATGCTCTACAACTCCTACCTCCCCCAGATCGCGCCGCCGGAGGAACGCGACACCGTCTCCTCGCGGGGCTGGGCCTTCGGGTACGCGTCCGGTTCCCTGGTGCTCGTCGCCGACCTGGTCCTCTACTCGGCGCACGACTCGTTCGGCCTCTCCGAGACGGAGGCGGTCCGCATCTGCCTGGCCGGTGCCGGTCTGTGGTGGGGCCTCTTCGCCCTGATGCCGCTACGGCGGCTGCGCGACCGGGGCGGCCGGACCGCCGGGGCGACCGCGCCGGGGCTGCGTCAACTCGCTTCGACCGTCCGGGACATGCGACGTCACCCGTTGACGCTGTCCTTCCTGCTCGCGTACCTCGTGTACAACGACGGCATCCAGACGGTGATCTCCCAGGCCTCCGTCTACGGCTCCGAGGAACTCGGGCTCGGTCAGTCGACGCTCATCGGTGCCGTGCTGATGGTGCAGGTGCTGGCCGTGGCGGGCGCCCTGACGATGGGACGGCTCGCCCGGGCGTACGGGGCGAAGCGCACGATCCTCGGCTCACTGGTGGCGTGGACGGTGACGCTGGCGGCGGGGTACTTCCTGCCGGCCGGGGCACCGGTGTGGTTCTTCGTGCTCGCGGGCGGGATCGGTCTCGTCCTCGGCGGCAGCCAGGCCCTGTCGCGCTCGCTGTTCTCCCATCTCGTACCGCCCGGCAAAGAAGCCGAGTACTTCGCGGCGTACGAGGTGAGCGATCGGGGGATGAGCTGGCTGGGACCGTTGTTGTTCGGGATCACCTACCAGCTGAGCGGAAGCTACCGTTCGGCGATCATCTCGCTGGTGGCCTTCTTCGTCATCGGGTTCGCGCTGCTCGCGCGGGTACCGGTACGGAGGGCGATCCGTGAGGCCGGCAATCCGGTTCCGCACAGGATCTAGCACGGAAGATTTAGCGTTCAACGCGAAAGGGCGGTAGTGTACGCGTTTGGCCTGCCAGGCGTACCGTTACTGCGCGTCAAAGATGCCGAAACGCTGGGTGACATCTGTTAGCAGATGTGACAAACCGGGCGCTGGTGGGTACAACAAGGGGCGGCTACGACGGCGACGCATGACCCAGAACGGGAATCTTTACCGCCGACCGGACGTTGACCGGATGACGACGACAGCGACACCTGTCCTGTGGGCGACAAGCCCGGGAGGCACGATTCATGAGTGAGCGAGCTCTTCGCGGTACGCGCCTCGTGGTGACCAGCTACGAGACGGACCGCGGTATCGACCTGGCCCCGCGCCAGGCCGTGGAGTACGCATGCGAGAAGGGGCACCGGTTCGAGATGCCCTTCTCGGTCGAGGCGGAGATCCCGCCGGAGTGGGAGTGCAAGGTCTGCGGGGCCCAGGCACTCCTCGTGGACGGCGACGGCCCTGAAGAGAAGAAGGCCAAGCCCGCGCGTACCCACTGGGACATGCTGATGGAGCGGCGGACCCGTGAGGAACTCGAAGAGGTCCTCGAGGAGCGTCTTGCGGTTCTGCGCTCCGGGGCGATGAACATCGCGATTCATCCCAGGGACAGCCGTAAGTCCGCATAGTTCCGTTTAACGGGAAGCCGACACAACCGATCGAGGGCGCCGTACGTTCTGTGAACGTACGGCGCCCTCGGTTTTCGGCGTTTCCGGATCTCTTCGGCCTCTCCGGTTCTCGGCATCCCGGCGCGGGGCCCGCGCCGGCGGGGTCAGCGGGTCAGTGGCGGCCGCTCCCCCGCAGGCTCGTCACCCCGGTCCGGTCCGCCGTTCCTGATCACCTCGCCCTGGACCACCTTGCCGTCCGGGCGGTGCATACGGGCCTGCTGGAAGGCGTTGCCCAGGGTGCCGGGGGCGGCGGCGCGCAGTCTCCGGTCCAGGGCGCGTTCCGTGCGGCGGGAGACGGCCTTCTGGACCGGCGGCAGCAGGAGCAGCAGACCGAGGGCGTCGGAGACCAGGCCGGGGATCATGAGGAGCAGGCCGCCCAGCATCATCAGCCCGTTGCCACCGCCGCGCTCCGGGGAGCCGCCGCGCCGGATCGCCTCGTTGAGGCTCTGGAAGGCCCGGCGGCCGGCCCGCTTGATGACCACGGAACCGGCCACCAGGCCCGCCACGAGCAGCAGGAACACCGTCATCCCGCCGGCCGCGCCCGCGACCACCGTCAGCAGCCAGACCTCCAGCACCAGCCATGCCGCGAGACCCAGCGGCAGATATCTGGCGAGCCGGGAGCGGCGGGGCCGGGTGGTGTACGGAGGGGTCTGCGCGCCAGTCGTCATGCCCCCAGTGTGCCTGGGCCCGGCTCAGTGCGGGATAAGGGGATGATCAGCCGCATCTGTGAGGTTTCCTGGCCCCGGCCATGGGGGCCGCGGCCTGCGCCCCCTGGACTGCGGGCGCCCGGCCGCCAGGGCTCCCGACGTCGGTCCGCCAGGGCTGCCGGCGTCGGTCCGCCAGGGCCGCCGGCGCTCGGCCGCTAGGGCCGGCCGCCCTTGCCGGTGATCTTGCCGACCCGCTCGGTGACGCCCCACGAGGTGACCCGCCACAGGGCCTCCACCAGGATGTCCCGGCTCATCTTGGAGTCGCCCAGCTCACGCTCCACGAACGTGATGGGCACCTCGACGACGTGGAAACCGGCCTTGACCGCGCGGCGGGCCAGGTCGACCTGGAAGCAGTAGCCCTGGGAGGCGACCTCGCTGAGACCGAGGCCTTCCAGGGTCTCGCGGCGGAAGGCGCGGTAGCCGCCGGTGATGTCGCGCAGCGGGAGGTCGAGGGCGAGCCGGGAGTACAGCGAGCCGCCCCGGGAGATGAACTCGCGCGACTTCGGCCAGTTGACGACCCGGCCGCCGGGCACCCAGCGGGAGCCGAGTACCAGGTCGGCGCCCTTCAGCGCGGTGAGCAGCCGGGGCAGTTCCTCCGGCTGGTGGGAGCCGTCGGCGTCCATCTCCACGAGCACGCCGTATCCGTTGTCCATGCCCCAGCGGAAGCCCGCGAGGTAGGCGGCGCCGAGGCCTTCCTTGCCCTTGCGGTGCAACACCTGGACGTGGTCGTCCTCGGCGGCCAGTTCGTCGGCGAGCTTGCCCGTCCCGTCGGGGCTGTTGTCGTCCGCCACCAGAACGTGCGCCTCGGGGACGGCCTGGCGCACCCGGCCGACGATGGACTTGATGTTCTCCGCCTCGTTGTAGGTCGGAATGATCACCAAGGCCGTGCCGAGCGGACCGAACTGCCTACCCTGGGCCTTTGCCGCGAGGGTCCCGTCGCCGTCGTTCACTGCTGCCCCTTCATGTCGTACGCAGGGGTCCACCATAGTGGCCACGGCCTGCGCCGACGTGACGGCTCGTGCGTACGGTGGTGTCGATTGCACAAGAACGGGGTAAGGATGCCCGTTTCAGGCGGCCGCCATCCGGGTCCTGCCTGCGGATGGGGGCCCGGCGCTCTTCGGGCCGACCTGGGGCCCGCTGGCTGCGGGTCGACCGAAAGCCGTTGTCTACTGAGCTCCGGGCCCCACCCGGGTCGCACCTCCCGACCGGCCGGAACGTTCCCTCGTCGGCGCGGGCGCTGAGCCTGGCTCCCAGTGACGGTGCCCCGGTGCGGCACACCGTCCCTGACCCAGCGGCGCTTGCGGCGAGTGCGCGAACTGCTCCCCGGTCGGGCGTCCGGTGGTGGACTCCGCCGAACCTACCGGCCCCCTGCCGCTGGCTGTCAACAGCCGTTTGACCTGCATGAATACCCACAAACCCCTGGTCAGAGCGGAGGATGCGCAGGTCGCGCGACAGGCCGGCGGCCGATGATCACGACCACGCCACCCCGGGAGATCACTCGCCCGGCCGTACGAATGCGGTCCGCTCACTCGCCCGGTCGTACGAACACCGTTCGGCCGCCGACCACCGTGCGCAGGCAGACCGGCAGCTCGTGGCCCGGGGTCAGATCGGGCAGGCCGGGGGTGCCGGAGCGGGGGTCGGTGGACCAGCGGGCGACCCGGTCGTCCGGTGCCTGCACCACCAGTTCCTCGGTCCGCCAGACCGCGTAGTCGGCGGGCGCACCGGGCACCAGCACGCCGGCGTCGTCCCGGCCGGTCGCCCGCCAGCCGCCGCGGGTGTGCGCGGTGAACGCGGCGCGGACCGAGACGCGGTGCTCGGGCGTGTGGTGGAAGGCGGCGGCCCGGACGGTCCCCCAGGGGTCGAGCGGGGTGACCGGGCTGTCGGATCCGAAGGCGAGCGGGACCCCGGCCTTCAGGAGGGCCGCGTAGGGGTTGAGGGTGCGAGCCCGTTCGACGCCGAGGCGCTGGGCGTACATGCCGTCCGCCCCGCCCCACAGCGCGTCGAAGGCGGGCTGCACGGAGGCGATCAGGCCGAGTTCGGCGAAGCCGGCGATGTGCTCCGGCGAGAGCATCTCGGCGTGCTCGACCCGGTGCCGGGCGGCCCGGACGCGGGCGAGGCCGACCTTCTCGGCGGCGGTGCGCACGCCCTCCACGACGGCGGTCACGGCGGCGTCGCCGATGGCGTGGAAGCCCGCCTGGAGTCCGGCCTCGGTGCAGGCGACGACATGGGCGGCGACGGCTGCCGCGTCCAGGTAGGCGGCGCCGGTGTGGTCCGCGTCGGCGTACGGCTCGTGCAGGCAGGCGGTGTGCGAGCCGAGGGCACCGTCGACGAACAGGTCGCCGGCGGCACCGAGCGCGCCCAGCTCCCGCGCCTTCTCGGCGTCCTCCTCCGCCCAGTAGCCGACGACCCGCGGGCCGGAGAGTTCGGCGGCGAGGCGCAGCAGCCCGGTGAAGTCGGCCTCGGAGGAGATCTTCGGCCCGCCGCACTCGTGCACCGTGCCGATGCCGAGCGAGGCCGCGTGCGCGAGGGCGGCGCGCTGGGCCTCGGCACGCTGCGCGGGCGTCACGGCCGCGAACGCCGCGGCGCGCACGGCATGGTGGGCGTCGCCCGTCAGCGGGGCGTCCTGCCGGGCGGCCGGATCCGGGACCAGGTCCAGCAGGGCGGTGGTGACGACGGCCGAGTGGACGTCGATACGGGAGAGGTAGAGCGGACGTCCGCCGGTGGCCGCGTCCAGCTCGGCGCGGCTCGGCGGCCGGCCACCGGACCAGCGGGAGGCGTCCCAGCCGTGCCCGAGCAGCACCCGGTCCTCAGGGCGGGCCGCGGCGAAGTCCCTGACCAGCGTCAGGGCCTCGGCCGCCGAGTCCGCACCCGACAGGTCGAGCCCGGTCAGCGCGAGCCCGGTGGACGTGGTGTGGACGTGGGCGTCGGTGAAGGCGGGGGTGACCAGAGCACCGTCCAGGTCGACGACCTCGTCGACCCCGTCAGCGAACGCGTCGGCGGCTCCCTCGGACCCGACCCAGGCGACCTGCCCCCGCTCCACGACCATCGCGGTCGCGAACGGATCGGCGGGACTGTGCACCTCGCCACGCCGGAGGAGAACGGTCTTGTGCTGGTCGGCGCGATCACTCATAGGGAACAGTCTGGCGCCTCACACCGTCAGCCGTTGGACCGGGGGCTCCCGGAGGAACTGCGCGACCAGCCACAGACCACCCGCACCCGGCGAACGGCCGGCACCTCACCGGCGCTCAGATCCTCGGCGGCCGTGCCTCGTACGGCGTCGACAGCACCACCGTCGTCCGCGTGGACACCCCCGCCAGGCTGCGCAGCCGCGCCAGCAGCTCCTCCAGCTCATGGGGCGTGGCCACCCGTACCTTGAGGATGTAGTTCTCGTCCCCGGCCACACTGTGGCACGCCTCGATCTCGGGGACGCCGGCCAGCCGGTCCGCGATGTCGTCGGGGGCGCTGGGATCGAACGGTTTCACCGAGATGAACGCCGTCATGGGCAGCCCGACGGCCTCCGGGTCGACGACCGCGGCATAGCCGCGGATGACGCCCCGCTGTTCCAGCCGGCGCACCCGCTGGTGCACGGCCGACGTGGAAAGGCCCGTGGCCTTGCCCAGGTCCGTGTAGCTCATCCGCCCGTCCTTGACGAGCAGCTGCACGATTTGACGGTCGAGCTCCTCCATGGCGCAAAAGCTACAGGGCGCCCGATCTCGTCGGATACCTCAGCGGCGCAGGTCATAGCCGGTTCGTGATGTCACGGAGGGCAGGCTGTGGGTCGACTGAGGGACAAAAACACCGCACCGGGCACCTGCGAGCGGCATGTGACGAACGACACAGCCCCCGGGCGGGCTCTGTGATGGTCTCGTGATTACCGCCGAGACCGGACGGGAAGTGCTTGCTGTGGTCGAGGCCGCAGTGCCGTCACGGCCCAGCCCGAGGGGGAGTACCCATGCAGAGTCTTCAGCGCCCTGGTCGCACCACGCCCAAGCGCCCGCAGTTGGTCGTCGAGCCCGAGCCGGAGGGCGTCGAACCCGACCTCTACGAGGCCGAGGAACTGGACGCCTACGACACCTTCGAGATGTTCCGGGTGGTCTGCCCGGACTGCGCGCAGCCCATCGCGCTGCTGGCGGACGAGGAGTTCCTGCCGGAGCACGCGCTGTGCGCCTCGCCGTGGAACCCGTTCGGCCTGACGGTCTGTGCCGGTACGGGCCGCGCGGCCGCCGACGCCACGTCCGCGGACGAGTCGGCCGAGCCGCAGGAGCAGGACACCGCCCTCCTGCTCACCCTCCCGCAGGGTCTGGACTGGCGGACGCAGCCCTTCTCGCACGTCGGCGGCCCGGGCTCACGCCCGATGCGCGTGCCGGCGATGCGCTTCGGCGGCGGCACCGTCAGCCGTCAGGCCGCCTGAGTCACCGCACCTCACTCCAGTACCTGCCCTGCACCATGGCGCGCAGGCTGCCGTGGTGCAGGATCAGTGTGTCCGGATCCGCAGGGACGGCGGCCTCGCCGAAGTACACCTGCCGGTAGGCGATGCGCAGCATCACGATCGCGTGCCGCAGGGCGGCGTACAGGGTGTAGAACTCCATGTCCCGCGGGGTGTGGCCGGTCAGGCGGGCGTAACGGGCCTCGACGCGGTCGCGGCGCAGGAAGCCGGGCAGACCCGGCTGCCCGGAGGCGGCCGTGAGGTCCTGGAAGAAGCGGTGCAGGTACACGGTCCAGCCGAGGTCCACCTCGCGCGGGGCCGGTGCCGCCATCTCCCAGTCGAGGACGGCGACGGGGTCGAAGCCGTCGTAGACGATGTTGCCGATACGTGCGTCACCCCAGTTGAGGACCGGGGTGCCGGGCTCGTGCGGCCACAGTTCCGTCAGCCGGTCGAACGCGGCCTCGATCAGGGGTGAGCGGGCGAGTCCGTCCACCACCCAGTCGTAGTAGGCGCGTTGGGAACGGACGTGCCGGCTCAGCGCGTCGCCCTCACCCGGCAGCGCGAGGAACCCGGCCCGCGCCAGGGGGACCTGGTCGTGGACGCGGGCCAGCAGGCCGACCGACGCCGCTTCGAGGTGCTCGCGCTCGCCGTCGGTCGCCGCGTGCAGCCAGTTCCCCTCGTACGTGTAGGGCATGACGTCGGGCGGGACCCGCCCCGCCACCCGTGCCATGACGAAGAAGGGCGCGCCGAGCGGTTCCGGGTCCTCTTCGAGCCACAGCACCCGCGGCACGGGCACGTCCGTGTGCTCGCCGACCAGCCGCATGGTGCGGTACTGCCGGGTCATGTCGTACGAGGGGAAGACCGTGTACGCCGACGGGTCCGCCGCCAGCCTCAACGCGCATGCCCGGACGGGCGGTCGGGGGTGCTCGATGTCGAAGAGCAGGGTTTCGCTGGAGAGGCCGTTGGAGGCGGGCACGGTGACGTCGACGGCTCTGGCGCCGGGAAGCCGGGCGTCCAGCCAGGCAGTCAGCCGCCGCGCGAGTTCGGCGGGATCGCGGGTCGTGGTGCGCGGGCGCGGTTTCGCGGCCATGCCGGCCTCCTCGCTCAGGGCGCCACCGAGTCGAAGCCGGTGAAGCCGCTCGGGTCGTGTCTGCCGAACGAGCCGTGCTCGAAGATCCCGTAGCCGACGCGGCCGTCCAGACGGAACCGGGCGGAGTGGTCGGTGACGCCGTAGGCGGCGCGGGGATGCGCCGCGGTCATGTCGTAGGTACGGCGGTCGGTCCACCCCGGACCCTGCCAGGTGCCGTGCTGCCAGTCGTCGGCGGGCGGGTAGCCGGCGCCGACCGCGAGCGGCGAGGAGGCGAGGATCTCCACCTCCAGGTCCCGGGGTTCGCGCGGGCCGCCGAGGTGGACGACGGCCCGCTCCGGGTGCCGGGTACCGCTGCGGTAGCGGATCTCGGCCTGGGGCCAGCCGAGTTGGCGATCGGGGTGGCCGTCGCGGAGCAGGGTGGCGTCGTTGAGGGTGCGGTAACCGTCGGCGTCCTCCTGGACGACGACCATCAGGAAGCGGTCCTCGAAGCGGACCGGGGACCAGATCCAGTGGAAGCCCTCGGTCGGGTGCGCCTCGGCGAGCCGGCCGCCCTCCTCCCCCGGGATCGGCCGGACACCCCAGCTGCGGTCCCGGGTGCCCGTCCAGCCGCCCGGGTCGACGCGGAACTCCGCGCCGCCGGCCCGGATCACCCCGGAGACTTCCCCGGCCTGCACGAACCTGCGGCCCTCCAGCGTCAGCCGGTCACCGCGGCGCTGGAGGTGGTGCGGCTCCCACAGGGGCGGGAAGCCGGCGGTCCAGGTGAGGTCGTAGGAGACCAGGTCGTCGTCGCAGGCCAGGCGGAAGCGTCGGAGCGGCTCCGCCACCTCGATGCGCAGCGGGCCGACCGTCAGGCGCATCCGGTCCTCGCCGAGGGCGTCCGAGGCGCGGACCGCGTGCAGGGTGTCCCCGGTGCGCAGGGTGGCGTAGGCGTCGATCACACCGACGTTCGGATAGACGCCGAGGCCGAGGACGAGCAGGGCGGCGCCGGAGTGGTCGAGGACGTGGAAGATGCAGCGGTCGTAGGCGTTGCGGTCTCCGGTGGCGACGTGCCGCATGGAGAGCGGGACCTGGTGCACGGGGTACTCGTCGAGCGGTACGGGACGGTCGTCGGCCACGGCAGGCCTCCCCCGGTGGCTGGAGACGGTCCGGCTGACGGTACGTCAGAAGGCGTCGGGAGGCCAGATCCGGGAGCGGACGTCCGCGAACTCACGCGCGATTCGCGGGATCGGTGACCTGGGCGGCCGCCGCCGCGTTGGCCGGGCATGACGACCACGTACTCGGTCCTCGGCCGTCAGCGCCGGATCTTCGTCCCCCCGCCCGGGGCCTCGCTCCCGCCGCCCGCGCCGCAGGATCCGCCGATCTACCGCGAGTTGATGCGGGTCTGGGCCGACCGAGGCCGCGCCCTGCCGGGCCGCCACGACCCGGAGTGGGTCAGGCTGGCGGCTCCGACGGTCGTGCGGGGGCAGTTCAGCGGCTTTCCGGCCCTGCCACATGACGGGCGATGACCATCCGCTGGATCTGGTTGGTCCCCTCGACGATCTGCAGCACCTTGGCCTCCCGCATGTAGCGCTCGACCGGGAAGTCCGCGGTGTAGCCATAGCCGCCGAGTATCTGGACGGCGTCGGTGGTGACCTTCATCGCGGTGTCGGTGCAGTGCAGCTTGGCCATGGCGGCCTGCCGGGCGAACGGGCGGCCCGCGTCGCGCAGCCGGGCCGCCGCGAGGTAGAGGGCGCGTCCGGCCTCGATCTGGGTGGCCATGTCGGCGATCATGAAGCGCAGGCCCTGGAAGTCGGCGATGGGGTGCCCGAACTGCCGCCGCCCGGTGGCGTAGGCGACCGCCTCGTCCAGGGCGGCCTGGGCCAGGCCGATCGCGCAGGCCGCGATGCCCAGCCGGCCCGAGTCCAGGGCGGACAGGGCGATGGCGAAGCCCTGCCCCTCCTCGCCGAGGCGGCGCTCGTCCGGGACCCGGACGTCGTCGAAGTGGACCTGGGCGGTGGGCGAGCCCTTCATGCCCATCTTCTTCTCCGGCACCGCGCCGCTCAGGCCCTCGGCGTCGCCGGGGACCAGGAAGGCGGTGATGCCGTGCGAGCCCTCGCCGCCGGTGCGGGCCATGACCGTGTAGAAGTCGGCGATGCCGCCGTGGGTGATCCAGGCCTTGGTGCCGTTGATCACCCAGGAGTCGCCGTCCCGGACGGCCCTGGTGCGCAGGGAGGCGGCGTCCGAGCCGGAGGCGGGCTCGGAGAGGCAGTAGGCGCCCAGCAGGCCGCCGCCGAGTATCGCGGGCAGGTGCTCGACCTGCTGCTGCTTGGTTCCGTAGGCGGCGAGCGGGTAGCTCGCGAGGGTGTGCACGCTGACCCCGAGGCCGACGGTGAGGCGGGCCGCGGCCAGCTCCTCCAGGACCTGGAGGTAGACCTCGTAGGGCTGGTCGCCGCCGCCGTACTCGGCGTCGTACGGCAGGCCGAGCAGGCCTGATTCGGAGAGCAGGGTGAAGACCCCGCGCGGGAAGCGTCCGGCGTCCTCCTCCTCGGCCGCCTCCGGCGCGATCTCGCGCCGGGCGATGTCCCGGACCAGCGAGAGCAGGTCTCTCGCCTCTTCCGTGGGCAGTTGACGCTCCACCGGCTGCGGGTCGCGGTCGGACATGGCGTCGGTCTCCTCCCTGTCGGGCACCAGCGGTCACGGCCCATCGGGTAGGGGCTGCTCCGCCTGTCGTTCGGGTGCGGCCGAAGGGACGTTTCCGGGTCTCGGAAGCTGCTGACCTGCGGCTGCGCAGTGAGTATGCCCGATCGGGGACCTCCCGTCACCAGTTAACGACCGCTTACTTCCGGAATTCCAGGCCAACATCCCGCCGCATCGAAATTGGTCCGAACCATTGACCCTACTGGTCTAGTCCTCCTAAGGTTCATGACCAACGCTTTACCGCGTTCATGCCAATCGGCGCGCGTTCCCCTCTCCCCCAGGAGGAGACACCCGATGCACACTCCCCACCGCTCCCGGTTCCGGGCGCTGCTCTCCGCGGCCTGTTGTGCCGTCCTCGGTGCCGGCCTGCTGGCCGGCGCGGGCACCGCCTCCGCGGCCGCCCCGTCCGCCCCGCAGGTCAAGGCCGGCTCCAAGGTCGTCGGCTACTTCACCGAATGGGGCACCTACCAGCGCAACTACCTGGTCAAGAACGTCGAGACCTCGGGCTCGGCCGCGAAGCTCACGCACATCAACTACGCCTTCGGCAACGTGACCGGCGGCAAGTGCGCGATGGGCGACTCCTACGCGGCCACCGACCGCGCCTACACCGCCGCCGAGTCGGTGGACGGGGTCGCGGACACCTGGGACCAGCCGCTGCGCGGCAACTTCAACCAGCTGCTGAAGCTGAAGAAGAAGCACCCCAACCTCAGGATCCTCTGGTCCTTCGGCGGCTGGACCTGGTCGAGCGGCTTCGGCGAGGCCGCCAGGAACCCGGCGGCCTTCGCCCAGTCCTGCTACGACCTGGTCAAGAACTCCAAGTGGGCCGGCGTCTTCGACGGCATCGACATCGACTGGGAGTACCCGAACGCCTGCGGCAACACCTGCGACACCAGCGGGCGGGACGCGTTCCGGAACGTGCTGGCGGCGCTGCGCGCGAAGTTCGGGAGCAGTGCACTGGTGACGGCGGCGATCACGGCCGACGCCACCAGCGGCGGCAAGATCGACGCGGCCGACTACGCGGGCGCCGCCCAGTACGTCGACTGGTACAACCCGATGACGTACGACTACTTCGGCGCCTGGGCCTCGACCGGCCCGACGGCTCCGCACTCGCCGCTGAACTCCTACTCCGGGATCCCGACGGCGAACTTCTACACCTCGGCGACCATCGCCAAGCTCAGGGGCCTCGGCATCCCGGCGGCCAAGCTGCTGCTCGGCATCGGGTTCTACGGCCGCGGCTGGACCGGCGTCACCCAGGCGGCCCCCGGCGGCACCGCGACCGGCCCGGCGGCGGGAACCTACGAAGCGGGCATCGACGACTACAAGGTGCTCAGGACGAAGTGCCCGGCGACCGGCACGGTGGGCGGCACGGCGTACGCCAAGTGCGGCAGCGACTGGTGGAGCTACGACACCCCGGCGACCATCGGCACCAAGATGACGTACAAGAACCAGCAGGGCCTGGGCGGCACCTTCTTCTGGGAACTGAGCGGTGACACCGCGAGCGGTGAGCTGATCAAGGCCATCAACTAGCCCCCCGCACGGGGGCCTGGGGCGGGGGTACCACGAGACCTCCGCCCTTCGTGCGTCAGCCGTCCCGGCGGGCCGGGGCCGGGGCGGGGTAGGACGGGTCGAGCTCCTCGATGGCGCGGAGCGTGCCGCCGAGGGTCTTGACCAGCAGCTCGCACATGGTGTCGCGGGAGAGCCCGGGACGGTCGATCCACTCGAGGGTGGCGCCCTCCACGCTGCACAGCCAGGAGAGCAGGCCCATCCGGGCCAGCGGGGCGATGTCGGTACGGCCGTAGGCACCCTCGGCGATGGTGGCGACGATCGCCTCGCGCACCCCGTCCCGGATGGCGTGCACCTCGGTGTCGAAGCCGACCCCGCCGCTGACGATCGTGCGGTACGCGGCCTGGTGGTGCTCCGCGTACCGCAGATAGCTGTCGATGGTGCGGTGGACGCGGTCCACCTGAGGCAGTTCCAGACCGCTGGCGGCGTAGGTGACCAGGTCGGCGACGGAGTCCTGGATGATCGCCAGGTAGTAGCCGCGCTTGGACTGGAAGTAGTAGTAGATCAGCCCTTTGGCGACATGCGCCTGCCTGGCGATGTCGTCCATGGAGAGCGCGTCGTACGAGGTGTCGGCGAACAACTTCCGCCCGATGGCGATGAGTTCGGCGCGACGGGCCACCGAGCGCTCGGTGCCGCGCGCCCGCGGGCGGGCGGTGGCACGTTGTTGACTGATATTCAAATTCGACCCTGGTCTCAACAGGCTGCGGGACATCCGCAGTATGTCAGCTCGGGTCGCGCGTCAGGTCAGAGCAGCCCGAGTTGGGTGACCAGCATGGCGACGACCACGACCAGGGTCCAGCCCATGACATGTTCCAGAACCTTCGGGCCGTCGTCCTTCGGGCCGCCGGTACGGGCGCGGGCGGCGGTGGCGGAGTGCGTGGTCATGACGTCCACCATGCCACCGATTGCGGCTTTTGCGGCGGAGAGCTTGGTCACAGGACGGTGGCCCCCGGAGCGCCCGGGGCCACCGTCGTGGCTGGTCAGCGCAGGCCGACCGCCGCGAGCGCCTTGGTCTGGGCGGGCGTCGGGGCCGCCGGGAAGTACACGTAGCAGACCCCTCCGGTGCCGGACGTCACCTTGCCGCTGGCGTTGTAGCGTTTGGTCCGCAACCAGATGTTCTCGAACTCCCGCCGCGCGTAGACCCGCCGGACCGCGTCGTCGTCGGGCGAGAACGGGTCGTTGGCGATCACGTCGCCGTCCGCGGTGAAGCCGATCACCGTCATGAGGTGTCCCGAGGTGCCGTAGCCGGCCCCCGTGAGCTCGCTCGACAGGAACGACTGGGAGGTCATGGCCGGGATGCCCGCCGCGATCAGGGTCTCCAGGTCGGTGAGCGACCCCAGGCGGGTCACCACGCCCTGGAGGTCCTGGAAGGTGGCCGCGTAGGCGGCGTTGAACGGCCAGTTGCCGCAGCCGGCGTACTGGTAGTCGTAGGTGTAGCGGGCCGCGTGGCAGATCTGGGGGTCCGCGTACGACGGGTCGACCCAGGCCAGCTGGGCGGCGGTGAGCCGGCCGCCCCAGTACTCGACGATCATCTGCGACGAGGTGGGGCTGCACCAGGCCTCGCCGCCGTTGTCGTACTCCGGGTACTGGCCTTTGTGGATCTCCTGGGAGTACCGCGGGACCTTCAGTTCCCGGGCGAGACCCGGGGTGGAGGCGGGCACGGTGAAGCGGTCCGGGACGTCGGAGCCCATGGCGCCGAGCCGCCAGACGGTCGGGGTGAGCTGGGTGCCCGGCTTGCGGTAGAGGGTCAGGCGCAGCTGGTACGAGGCGAGGCGCAGGCCGGTGGAGGCGTCGCCGATGGCGAAGGTGTCCGTGGAGATGCTGCTCCTGCCGTCGCCCTGGCCGTCCACGGAGGTCCGTCTGATGTCCTGGTCACCGGCCGCCCAGCGGCCCATCACGTACCAGGGCGTGTCCGTGCCGTCGGAGTAGGTGCCGTGCAGTTCGACCTTGATCCAGGTGCCGGCCGGGGTGTCCGCGTTCCAGGAGGCGATGACCTCGGTGGCGGGGACGGCGACCCGGTGCACGGGGCCGGTCCAGGTGCCGTACTCCCAGGTGGCGGTCTTGCCGGTGTGGGGGTCGGTGTAGGAGGTGCTGCCCGCGGGGGTGCCGACGACCACACCGGGCCGGTCGCCGGCGACGGCCTCGACGCCGGCCGCGGTACCGGTCCGCCAGTCGCTGTAGGTGGTCCAGCAGCAGTACTCGACCTGGCTCGGGTCGGCCCGGCCGGTGCCGTCGGCGTCGGGGTCGCTCTCCGTCGCCGCGGCCGCGGGGACGGCGGGGACCACGCTCTGCGCCACGGCGGCCGCGGCGACGGAGGCGGCGGCTGCCAGCACGGTTCTGCGGGACGGCTGTTCGGCTCTGCTCATGGGTGAAAGACCCCCAGGGTGCGCGTCGCGGCTGGTCCGGGTGCGGGACTGTGCGCCCACTATGAAGCAGTCATCTGGCCCCTACCAGCACTTCCGCCCGAGCCACGCCCACCAATATTGGTCCTGTCCACTGAAAGGCCCCGGGGCCGGCGCGGGGCCGGCACCGGGGCGTCCCCGCACGGGGTGCCCGTACGGGGTGCCTGTACGGGGTGCCCGTACGGGCGTGTACTCGCGCAGGGGTCAGATGAGGTCCATCGCGGCGACCTCGTCGGGGCCGCCGTAGCTGACCGGACCCTGGAAGCGGCGGCGGGCGGTGGCGAACCACCACACCGTGGCGACGACCAGGACGACGGCGAGCGCGATCGGCGCGTAGTTGAAGGAGTCGACGGTGATCGGCGAGGCCTGCGGCAGCATGAACAGGATGCTGCTGAGCAGGATCCAGACCACCGCCAGCCAGCCGACCGGCCTGCTCCAGCGGCCCAGGTTCCACGGCCCCGGCTGGAACTCGTCACCGAGGCGCAGCCGCAGGAACACCGGGATGGCGTAGGCGAGGAACAGGCCGACGACGTTGACGCTGACGATCGCGGTGAACGCCGTGTGCGACCACCAGCCCGGCACCACCAGGGCGAGCGAGCAGGCCACGGCGAGCCAGACGGCCTTGACGGGCGTCCGGGTGCGGGGCGAGACCGAGTGCCAGAGCCGGGAGCCCGGCATGGCGCCGTCCCGGGAGAAGGCGAAGATCTGCCGGGTGTTGCTGGTGAGGTTGGCGAGACCGCAGAAGAGCATGGCGCCGATGACGACGAGCAGCATCGCCTTGGCCCAGCCCAGGCCGAGTCCGTCGATGAGGATCTGGACGGGCGGCGCGGAAGAGCTCGCCACCTTGGCGTAGTCACCGATGCTGTACACCAGGGCGAGCATCAGGATCAGGCCGGTGACCGCCGAATAGCCGATGGAACGGATGATGCCCTTGGGGGCGTTGACGGTCGCCTGAACCGTTTCCTCGGACATGTGGAAGCTGCCGTCGAAGCCGGTGAAGGTCCAGCTGGTGACCAGCAGGCCGAGCATGCCGCCGTAAAGACCGTTGGTGAAGCCGGTGTTGTTCACGAAATGCGTCACGAAGGACGCCGACTGATGATGGTCGGGCATCACGATCAGTGTGCTCACGATCACCACGAGTCCGATCAGCAGCCACCACACGGAAATCCGGTTCAGCACGGCGACGAGCTGGACGGTGTAGGTGTTGGCGAGCCCCTGGAGCACGATGATCACGGCCGTGATCAGCACCGTCTGGTGGGCGGTCGGCGTGTACGAGGTCCACTGGAGGGCGATGAACGCCTGGATGAAAGTGGCCGCCGCGTATCCGGTGGCGGCCGTACCGCCGATCTGGCCCACGAAGTTGAGCCAGCCCGTGTACCAGGACCAGGCACCCTTGTGGCGTTTGGCGAGCTTGCCGGCGGAGAAATACAGCGCACCGCTCGTCGGATAGGCGGAGGCGACTTCCGCCATGGCGGCGCCGATGCAGAGCACCATCACGCAGACGCCGATCCAGCCGAACACGAGAATGCGGGGGCCGCCCGCGTTCATACCGAATCCGAAAGAGGAGAAGATTCCGGAGAGGATATTGATGATGGTGAAGGAGATCGCGAAATTGTCGAACGCGTGGAATCGGCGGGTGAGTTTCCGCGGATAACCCATCGCGTGCAGGGTCGCGTCGTCGTCGAGCACGATCGGATCCGCTGTGCGTTCTGACACTTGCCGGCCTTTCGCTGGGCGTGACTAGGAGGGAACGGACAGGCCGCAGGCGCGGCGGGCCCGGGAGAGCTGGTCGGCGGGTTCGCCGAAGACGCTCCAGGGCATCCGGGAGGCGTACGGCCCCATGGCCGTGAAGACCGCCCGGGCCTCGAACTCGCGCCGGGCCATGACCAGCGCGTGCGCGAGGTAGGCCAGGTCGAGCACCGGGGTGAAGGGGTAGCCGGCCACCGCGGGCAGCCAGTTGCGGTAGATCGACAGGGCCGTGGCGCGCCACTGGGGCTGCTCCCAGACCCGCTCGGCGAGCAGCTGGGTGGGGTTGTGGCTCTCCACCAGCGCGACCAGGGGCAGCAGCCGCAGCACGGAGTCGGCGGGGGCGCGCTGGGCGAGGAAGGCGGCGACGTCCCAGGCCGCGTTGACCGAGCCGCCGTACCGGGCGAAGAAGAAGGACAGGAAGCGGTGGTGGGCCTCGCGGTGCCAGGGGTCGAGGCTGAGGGTGTGCGCGAACAGCCGCCAGGGGCCGGGCGGGGAGGTCAGCAGGCCGCCGGGGGCAGGGTCGTGCGGGCGGTGCAGCCGGGCCATGGCCAGCTTGGCGGCCCAGGGCGTGGGGTCGGCGGGGTTCATGGCGGCGGCCCGCTCGCAGGCGGTGAGCGCGATGCGCTCCAGCGCCTCGGCCCGCTCGTCGTGGGCGTCGGCCGCCCGGATGGCGCGCTGCACGGCGACCCGGGCCCACATCAGGGCGGCCTCGGGGCCGGGCTCCTCGGCCAGCCAGCGTTCGACCAGATCGGTGCCGGCCGCCTCGGAGGCCAGGACCAGGGAGCGGTGGGCGCGCAGGGCGAAGTCGGAACGCGTCTCGGCCAGGGCCTCGCGGGCACTCAGATATCTTCCGGCGCGTACGTCGACGCAAACGCTCGCCAGCAAGCGGTCATCGGCCGCCGGATGCCATACGTACTGCCCCTCGAATAACTCCGCGGCCATCTTCCCCTGTCCGTCCCCGTACGACGCGTGCACGCTGAAGGCACCCTACTCACGGCCGGGGAGGGCGGGAACGTCCGAATTCGACATATCGGTCAGCCGGTCGGAAATATTAATGGGGCCGACGAAGATCGGCCAGAAATTGGTTCAATGCGCTACTTCTTCGGGGCCGCGGACGTCCGCTATGCGCCGCACTACTAGAATGTTTCCGGAAAACGCCGCCCACCGCAGCACACCTCGGGAATCGTCATTCACCACCTCGCCACCGCGCTCCAGGGCCTGCCGCCCTCCTGCGGTCCGGTCCGCCTCGTCGCGGTCGACGGGCACGCCGGCTCCGGAAAGACCACGTTCGCCGGGCGGTTGGCCGCCGCGCTGGGGGGTGCGCCGGTGCTGCACCTGGACGACATCGCCAGCCACGAGGAACTGTTCGACTGGACCGGCCGCCTGCTGACCCAGGTGATCAAGCCGCTCGGCCGGGGCGAGACGGCGCACTACTCCCCCTACGACTGGCGCACCCGCCGGTTCGGTCCGCCCCGCCCGCTGCCGGCCGCCCCCGTGGTCCTGGTCGAGGGGGTCGGCGCCGGGCGCCGGGCCCTGCGCCCGTATCTGGCGCGGCTGCTGTGGATGGAGTTGCCGCACGAGGAGTCGTGGGCGCGGGGCAGGATCCGGGACGGCGCGGAACAGCGGGACTTCTGGGTCAGGTGGGTCGCCGCGGAACGCGACCACTTCGCCGAGGACCCGTCGAGACCGCACGCCGACCTCCTGGTGACGGGGACACAGCAGGGGTACGAGGTGCTGCCGGGGCCAGGATCGACAGCTGGACCGTACCAGGGCGTCACCCACCGTGACGGGCCGTCGGCAGTGTGCTGAACTTGTGAAGACGCGCCCCGAAGAAGTTGCCCGAGTACCTCAACTCGGCTTGACCCAAGGGTCGTACAGGTCTTACGTTCTCAAGGAGCGGCCGTTCGCAGCCGCCCACAGACGCGAAGCCCCCGGTTGTTCCCCCGTGATCGGGGGCTTCGTTCTGCCTTTTACCCCTTTTGCGCCTCTCACGCGCGCCCTGCTGCTCACCCACGGTCACCGTCCGGTGTGCGCCCCATCTGCTCCCACCTCGTCAAACGGCCTGTACGTCACCCTTCGGCAGGCGGTGGAACCGCAGGTACGATGCCCTCGGTGCGACCTTCGAACGGCTGCTTCGCGCACCTGCAACTCCGGTCCGCGGCACAGCGGTTCGACCAACGGCGGCCATCGGGGGGAGCCCGGGGGCCAACAACGGGGGCACGGTTTGTGGGGGACGTGATGGAATTCGGCACGCAGGGCCCCGAGGCCCCGGCCGACCTCGCCTGGCTGCGAGGCGTGGACGCCTACACGATGGGCGCCTATCCGCAGGCGGAGGAGGAGTTCCGCACCGCGGTGCGGATGGATCCCGGGATGGCCGACGCCTGGCTCGGCCTGCACGCGCTGCGCGTCGACACGACGACCGCGCTGCTGCGGATGTTCCGGCACCGGGACCGCTTCGGCGAACAGCGCGGCCGCCACCGCCGCACGCTCAACTCCTGGTACTGGCTGGGCTGGTGGGTGCAGCCGGTACTGGAGAGCCCGCGGGACCTGCTGCTGGCCCACGCCTCGCACTGGCTCGACGGCAGACACGTCCCGGAACTCGACCGGGCCCTCGCCGGACTGCCGCCCGTGGACGCCGACCACCACGTCCGCTTCCTGCACTCCTGCCGGGCCTACCTGGTCAAGGACTGGGAACAGCTGGTACGGCACACCGACCCGCTCCTCGACGATCCCCTGCTCGGCATCGAGGCGGGCCTCTTCGGCGGCATGGCCCGCGTCCGTCTCGAGATGTACGGCCAGGCCGAACCCCTGCTGTCGGCCGCGCTGATGCGGTGCCGCAGCGAGCAGCCGCAGCGCAAGGAGCTGCGCTACTGGCTGGCCCGGGCGCACGAGGGCACCGGCCGCAGCGCCGCCGCGCTCCCGCTCTATCGGGCGGTGCACCGGGTCGACCCGGCCTTCATGGACACCTCCGCCCGGCTGGCCGCGATAGCCGAGGGCGACGGGTACGACGACACGGCCGACTTCGCGTCGATCACGCTCACCGGGGCCGGGCAGGACGTCGTGGACGGGCCGGATCTGCTCGACCCGCTGTTCGGCACGGAGGGACGGGAGCTGCGGTTCGGCGAGGCCGAACCGCCGGCCGGGGCGATGCCGTCGGTGATCGACCCGGCGGTGCGCGAGAAGGTGGTGGCGTCGCCGCCGCTGCCGGCCGGGCCGACCGACCCCGCGTTACTCGAGGAGGCGCTCGCCGAACTGGAGCGCATGGTCGGGCTCGAGCCCGTGAAGCGGCAGGTCAAGGCGCTGTCCGCGCAGTTGAACATGGCCCGGTTGCGGGCCGGGCAGGGCCTGCCGGTGCAGCCGCCGAAACGCCACTTCGTCTTCTCCGGACCGTCCGGGACCGGCAAGACCACCGTCGCCCGGATTCTCGGCCGGGTGTTCTACGCGCTGGGGCTGCTGGGCGGCGACCACCTCGTGGAGGCGCAGCGGGCCGACCTCGTGGGCGAGTACCTCGGCCAGACCGCCGTGAAGGCCAACGAGCTCATCGACTCCGCGATCGGCGGTGTGCTCTTCGTCGACGAGGCCTACTCCCTCTCCAACTCCGGGTACGGCAAGGGCGACGCGTACGGGGACGAGGCGCTCCAGGTGCTGCTGAAGCGGGCCGAGGACAACCGGGACCACCTGGTGGTGATCCTGGCGGGCTATCCGGAGGGCATGGACCGGCTGCTGGCCGCCAACCCGGGGCTCTCCTCCCGCTTCACCTCCCGCGTGGACTTCCCGTCCTACCGTCCGCTGGAGCTGACCTCCATCGGGGAGGTGCTGGCCGCGGAGAACGGTGACGCGTGGGACGAGGAGGCGCTGGACGAGCTGCGCTCCATCGCCGGGCACGTGGTCGACCAGGGCTGGATCGACGAACTGGGCAACGGCCGGTTCCTGCGCACGCTGTACGAGAAGAGCTGCGCGTACCGGGACCTGCGGCTGTCGACGTACCCCGGGGTCCTGACGAGGGACGACCTGGCGACACTGCGCCTGCCGGACCTGATGCAGGCGTACGGAGAGGTGCTGTCGGGCCGGGGACCGCAGGACCCGTCGGCCGGGATGTAGGTGCGGGTGGGCTGGGGCCGGGGGTGGGGACGCTCACCGGCGCCGGCCGCGCGCCGCCCGCGCCCACCCTCCCCAGGTGAAAGACACGGCCGGGCAACGCGCCCCAAAGGGGCGCTGGGGGACCCCCGGCCGAAGGCTGGGGGAGGAACTGCGCGACCAGCCCCGACCGGCCCGCAGCTTCCCACGCCGCTCAGCCCCCGGCCACCCGCTCGCCACGGCGCTCAGCCCACCGGCACTTCCTCCGGCTCCCCGCTCACCCTCGGCTCCGGTGGCCTCGGTGCCGGCGGCCGGTCCCGGTGCGCCGGGTCCGTCACCTCGCCGACCAGTAGCTCCAGGACGTCCTCTAGCGCCGCCAGCCCCAGCACCCTGCCCTTCCCGTCGGCCACCTGAGCGAGGTGGGTCGCCGCCCGGCGCATCACCGTCAGCGCGTCGTCGAGGGGCAGCTCCGCCCTCAGTGTCGTCATCGGGCGCCATATCTGCTGCGGCACCGCCCGGTCCGAGTCCTCCAGGTCGAGTACGTCCTTCACGTGCACGTAGCCCATGAAGGCGCCGGACTCGGCGGCGACCGGGAACCGGGAGAAGCCGGTGCGGGCGGTGAGCTCGACGATCTGGCCCGGCGTGACCGACGGGGGGACCGTGATCAGGGACTCACGGCGCAGGAGCACGTCGGTCACCGGGCGGGAGCCCAGCTCCAGCGCGTCCTCCAGCCGCTCCCGCTCCTCGGGGTCGAGGAGCCCCGCCTGGCCGGAGTCCTCCAGCAGCCGGTTGAGCTGCTCGCTGGTGACGACGGCCTCGACCTCGTCCTTCGGCTCCACCCGGAAGAGCTTGAGGATGCCCTGGGCGCAGGCGCCGAGCGCGACCGTGATCGGCCGGCACACCCGGGCGAACGCCACCAGGCCGGGGCTCAGCCAGAGCGCCGCCTTCTCCGGTGCCGCCATCGCCAGGTTCTTCGGCACCATCTCGCCGATGACCAGGTGGAAGAAGACGACTCCGGCCAGCGCGATCACATAACCCAGAGGATGGATCACGCCCTCGGGCAGACGGGCCGCCTCGAACAGCGGTTCCAGCAGATGCGCCACCGTCGGTTCGGCCACCGCGCCCAGGGTCAGCGAGCAGACGGTGATGCCGAACTGGGCGGCGGCCATCATCTGCGGCAGGCGCTCCAGGCCGTACAGCACCTGGCGGGCCCGTGCGGTGCCCAGCGGTTCGATCTGGCTGCGGCGGACCGAGACCAGCGCGAACTCCGCGCCCACGAAGAAGCCGTTGGCGAGGACGAGCAGCCCGGCGAAGACCAGTTGGAGAACGCTCATCGGGCGGCCTCCGCGGTGACGGGGGCGATCCGGACCAGCCGGACGCGTTCGGCCCGGTAGTGGCCGACCCGGCGGACCGAGAGGCGCCAGCCGGGCAGTTCCGCGCGGTCGCCGGGCGCCGGGATACGGCCGAGCAGGTCGGCGACGAGTCCGGCGACCGTCTCGTAGGGCCCTTCCGGCACGTCCAGCCCTATCCGCTGGAGGATGTCGACGCGGACACTGCCGTCGACGTCCCACGCGGGCTTGCCGTCCTGGGAGGGGGCGGCGGCGAGCTCGGGCGCGTCGGGGCTGTCGTGTTCGTCGCGGACCTCGCCGACGAGTTCCTCGACGATGTCCTCCAGGGTGACCAGGCCGGCCGTGCCGCCGTACTCGTCGACGACGACCGCGATGGGCTGTTCGCTGCGCAGCCGGGCCAGCAGGGGCTGGACCGGAAGGGTCTCGGGGACCAGCAGCGCCTGCCGGGCGATCCGCCCGACCGGGGTGTGCAACCGGTCGTGCGCCGGGACCGCCAGCGCGTCCTTGAGGTGGGCCATCCCGACGATCTCGTCGATCTTCTCGCGGTAGACGGGGAACCGGGACAGGCCGGTGGCCCGGGTGAGGTTGACGACGTCCTCGGCGGTCGCCGAGTCCTGGAGCGCGCTGACCTTCACCCGGGGGGTCATGACGTGCTGGGCGGTCAGCTCGCCCAGGGACAGGGTGCGGACGAACAGGTCGGCCGTGTCCTGTTCCAGGGCACCGGCCTGGGCGGAGTGCCGGGCCAGCGAGACCAGCTCGCCGGGGGTGCGGGCGGAGGCCAGCTCCTCCGCGGGTTCCACGCCGAGGGCCCGGACCAGCCGGTTGGCGACCGTGTTCAGCGCGGCGATGACCGGCCGGAACAGGCGGGAGAAGCGGGCCTGCGGGCCCGCCACGAACCGCGCGACCTGGAGGGGCTTGGAGACCGCCCAGTTCTTGGGCACGAGTTCGCCGATCACCATCTGGATGGCCGAGGCCAGCAGCATGCCGACGACGACGGCGATACCGGAGACGGCGCCCTCGGGGAGGCCGATCGCGGTGAACGGGCCGCGCAGCAGCGCGGCCAGCGCCGGTTCGGCGAGCATGCCGACGACCAGGGAGGTGATGGTGATGCCGAGCTGGGTGCCGGACAGCTGGAAGGACAGTTCCCTCAGCGATTCGACGACCGTGACGGCGCGCTTGTCGCCGTCGGCGGCGGCCTTCTCGGCCTCCGGGCGCTCGACGGTGACCAGGCCGAACTCGGCGGCCACGAAGAAGCCGTTGGCCAGGATGAGCAGGAACGCGGCTGCCAGGAGCAGCAGGGGGGTGGTCATGATGCCGCCGCCTCCGCTTCGCCGCGGACTCCGCCGGGGCGGTCCACGGGATGTCGGGAGGGGGCGGCGCAGGTACTACAGGACGATCCGTCCATCGCCGGAGAGGGTCACTCCTCGGGTAGCAGGAACCCCTGTGCGCGGAGCGCGCCACAGGGGCGGAGGCGGGACGTGAAAAGCCTCCGCCAACAGATTAATCAAGACAGGGGCCGATGCGGCAGGGTCGGCGGCCCGGATACGGCCCCCAAGTTGCGTGATCTCAGCCCTGATGCTGCTCGGGGTCGTGGATCGCGTGGGCCTCGGCGAGGGCCCGCAGGGCCTTGGCGTCGGCGATGGCGCGCTGCTTGGCGATGCCGGGCTGGATGCCGAGCGCGGGCAGGCTGGTGCCGTCGCTGAGGTCGAGGAACACCCAGGGGTCACCCGGGCGGAGGTTCACCTGGAGGATCTCCGCCCACTGGAGATGCCGCTTGGCGGCGATGTTGACGACGGTGACCCCGGACTCGTCGGCGACCACCTTCACCCGGGCCAGCTGTGCCAGCACCCAGAAGATCAGTGCGCCGGTGACGACGAAGCTGAGCTTCTCCCCCGGACCGAGCTGCTCAAGGAGCAGCGCGACACCGGAGATGGTGACGAAGATCGCGACACCGGCGGTGAGCAGGATCACTCGCGTGTGGCCCGGCCGGAAGGTGACGGGCAGCGTGGGAGGCTCGGACATCTCTCGCGGGCCCCTCAGAGGCGGCAGGCGTGGATGGCCGTGGTCAGGATGGCGCGGGCACCGAGGTCGTAGAGGTCGTCCATGATGCCCTGGGCGTCCTTGGTGGGGACCATGGCGCGGACGGCGACCCAGCCCTCGTTGTGCAGCGGGGAGACGGTCGGCGACTCCAGGCCCGGCGTGAGGGCGACAGCCTTCTCCAGCTGCTGGACCCGGCAGTCGTAGTCCATCATCACGTACGTCCGCGCGACCAGGACGCCCTGGAGCCGGCGCAGGAACTGCTGGACCTTGGGCTCCTCGGCGTCCGCGCCGGTGCGGCGGATCACGATCGCCTCGGACTTCATGATCGGTTCGCCGAAGACCTCGAGGCCGGCGTTGCGCAGGCTGGTGCCGGTCTCCACGACGTCCGCGATGACCTCGGCGACGCCCAGTTCGATGGCCGTCTCGACGGCGCCGTCCAGGTGGACCACGGAGGCGTCGACGCCGCTGTCGGCGAGGTGCTTGCCGACGATCCCCTCGTAGGAGGTGGCGACCGTCTTGCCCGTCAGGTCGGCCAGGGAGTTCGCCGCTCCCGGCTTCGAGGCGAAGCGGAAGGTGGAGCGGGCGAAGCCGAGCGGCAGGATCTCCTCGGCGTTGGCGCCGGAGTCGACGAGCAGGTCACGGCCGGTGATGCCGATGTCGAGGCGGCCGGAGGAGACGTAGATCGCGATGTCGCGGGGGCGGAGGTAGAAGAACTCCACGTCGTTGACCGGGTCGACGATGCGGAGTTCCTTGGACTCCCGTCGCTGCCGGTAGCCGGCCTCATGCAGCATGTCCGCCGCAGGGCCTGAGAGGGAACCCTTGTTGGGGACGGCGATGCGCAGCATGGGGTCGGCTTCCTTTGCTCTGGGAGGGGGTGACGGCGGGTGGTTCACAGGTGGGCGTAGACGTCGTCCAGCGAGATGCCGCGGGCGACCATCATCACCTGGACGTGGTAGAGCAGCTGCGAGATCTCCTCGGCGGCCGCTTCCTTGCCCTCGTACTCGGCGGCCATCCAGACCTCGGCGGCCTCCTCGACGACCTTCTTGCCGATGGCATGGACGCCCTTGCCGACCAGCTCGGCGGTGCGGGACGTGGCGGGGTCGCCGTGGGCGGCCTTGTGCTGGAGCTCGGTGAAGAGCTCCTCGAAAGTCTTGTTGGACATGGTGAGCGCCAGACTACGCCAAATGCCGCCTCGCTCAGTGCCAGGGTTCAGATACTGAGCGGAGCGTGGCCGCCGTCGCCACCGCGGCGGTCACCGCCTCGTGGCCCTTGTCCTCCTGCGAGCCGGGCAGGCCGGCGCGGTCCAGCGCCTGCTCCTCGTTGTCGCAGGTGAGCACGCCGAAGCCGACGGGGACGCCGGTCTCGACGGAGACCTGGGTGAGGCCCTGGGTGACGCCCTGGCACACGTACTCGAAGTGCGGGGTGCCGCCGCGGATGACGACACCGAGCGCGACCACCGCGTCGTAGCCGCGGCCGGCGAGGACCTTCGCGGCGACCGAGAGCTCCCAGGTACCGGGGACCCGGAGCAGGGTGGGCTCGTCGATGCCCAGGTCGCGCAGGGCGCGCAGGGCGCCGTCCACCAGTCCGTCCATCACCTTCTCGTGCCACTGGGCCGCGATGACGGCGACCCGCAGGTCGCTGACATTGCGTACGGACAACTCCGGTGCACCCTTGCCGCTCACGTACGTCTCTCCTCAGTGCTGTTTCTCTACTGGTTCGCGCAGGTGGCCACGGCCGGCGTGTCCAGCCAGGGCAGGTCGTGGCCCATCCGGTCCCGCTTGGTGCGCAGGTAGCGGAGGTTGTGCTCGCCCGCCTGCACGGGCATCGGCTCGCGCCCGCTGATCTTGAGACCGTGGCTCAGCAGCGCGTCGCTCTTGTCGGGGTTGTTGGTCATCAGGCGGACGCTGCGCACGCCGAGGTCGGTCAGGATCCGGGCGCCCGCGCGGTAGTCGCGGGCGTCGGCGGGCAGGCCGAGTTCGAGGTTGGCGTCGAGGGTGTCGCGGCCGCGTTCCTGGAGTTCGTAGGCGCGCAGCTTGGACAGCAGCCCGATGCCCCGGCCCTCGTGTCCGCGCAGGTAGACGACGATGCCGCGGCCCTCTTCCTGGATGCGTTGGAGCGCCTCGTCGAGCTGGGGGCCGCAGTCGCAGCGGGCGGAGCCGAAGACGTCCCCGGTGAGGCACTCGGAGTGGACGCGGACGAGGACGTCCTCGCCGTCGCCGATCTCGCCGTGGACGAGGGCGACATGCTCGACGCCGTCGGCGGTGGAGCGGTAGCCGTACGCCGTGAAGGTGCCGTGCCGGGTGGGCAGTTTGACCTCGGCCTCGCGGCGGACGGTGGGTTCGGCGGACCGGCGGTAGGTGATCAGGTCCGCGATGGAGATGATCGTCAGGCCGTGCTTGCGGGCGAACGGGACCAGCTCGGGGAGGCGGAGCATCCGGCCGTCCTCGCCGGCGATCTCCACGATGGCGCCGGCGGGGCGCAGGCCCGCGAGCCGGGCGAGGTCGACGGCGGCCTCGGTGTGCCCGTTGCGGGTGAGGACGCCGCCGGGGCGGGCGCGCAGCGGGAAGACATGGCCGGGGCGGACCAGGTCGGACGGCTCGGCGGCACCGCCGGCCAGCAGCTGGAGCGTGGTGGCGCGGTCGGCGGCCGAGATGCCGGTGGTGACGCCGTGCGCGGCGGAGGCGTCCACGGAGACGGTGAACGCGGTCTTCATGGACTCGGTGTTGTCCTCGACCATCTGCGGCAGCCGGAGCCGGTCCAGTTCCTCGCCCTCCATGGGGGCGCAGATCAGGCCGCGGCACTCGCTCATCATGAAGGCGATGATCTCGGGGGTGGCCTTCTCGGCGGCGATGACGAGGTCGCCCTCGTTCTCGCGGTCCTCGTCGTCGACCACCACGACGGGGCGGCCGGCGGCGATGTCGGCGACGGCCTGCTCGACCGGGTCCAGGACGAGGTCGTCGATTCCGTGGGTGCTGTGGAGGACGGGTGCCGCGGTCATGCGGGTGCTCCTTCCAGAGCGGGCCGCGCGCCCTGGCGGGAGCGCTGCCACCAGTCGCGCATGCCCCACAGGACGAGCGCGCCGTAGATGACGTAGACGAAGCCGGAGAAGGCGTAGCCGTTGGCGAAGTTCAGCGGGACGCCGACCAGGTCGACCAGGAGCCAGGCGATCCAGAACTCGACCATGCCGCGGGCCTGGGCGTACATCGCGACGATCGTGCCGACGAAGATGTAGGCGTCCGGCCAGGGGTCCCAGGACAGGGACGGGAAGGCCTTGAAGAGCAGGGCGACGGCGACCGTGCCGACGGCCGCGGCGGCGAGCATCGCGGCGCGCTCGCCCCAGGTGGCGAAGCGGGGCACGATGTGGCCGTCACCGGACCGGCCCTTGTCGCGGTTCCACTGCCACCAGCCGTACAGGGCGACCACCATGACGACGACCTGCTTGCCCGCGCTGCCGGCCAGGTGGCCGTAGAAGGCGATGAACAGCACCAGGCCGGAGAGGAACTGCACCGGCCAGGTGAGCAGCGAGCGCCGCCAGCCGAGGGCGAGGGTGATCAGGCCCAGGATGTTGCCGATCATGTCCGACCAGATGATGTGCTGGTCGAGGAGGGTGAACGCCTCGGAGTTCAGCCAGTTCACTTGCCCGCTCCCTGTGTGTTCGCGAGCAGCCGCTCGACGTACTTGGCGACGACGTCGACCTCGAGGTTGACCGGGTCGCCGGGCTGCTTGTGGCCGAGCGTGGTCAGGTCGAGGGTGGTGGGGATGAGGCTGACGGTGAAGTAGTCCGGGCCCGCCTCCACGACGGTGAGGCTGATGCCGTCGACCGTGATGGAGCCCTTCTCCACGACGTAGCGGGCGAGGTCGGCCGGGAGCGAGACCTTGACGATCTCCCAGTGCTCGGAGGGGGTGCGGGCCAGCACCTGACCGGTGCCGTCCACGTGGCCCTGCACGATGTGGCCGCCGAGGCGGGAGCCGACGGCGGTGGGGCGCTCCAGGTTGACGCGGGAGCCGACACCCAGGGCGCCGAGGGAGGACCGTAGGAGGGTCTCCGCCATGACGTCGGCGGTGAACTCGTCGCCCTCGTGCTCCACGACAGTCAGACAGACGCCGTTCACGGCGATGGAGTCGCCGTGCTGTGCGCCCTCGGTCACTACGGGGCCACGGAGCCGGAAACGGGAGGCGTCGCCGAGGTTCTCGACGGCGGTGATCTCACCCAGCTCTTCGACGATTCCGGTGAACACTTCCCGGGTCCTCCTGCCTCAACGGGGCACGGACTCCGGGGCCTGTCGACGGACGACAGAATGTACGGGTGAACACACCGGTGCGACGCCGACAAGGCCTCGTCCGACATGGACGAGACCAGATACGGCGGCGTGCACATGTACATGCTCGCCCGCCGCGCACTGCCTCCCATCCGGACTTTAACCGTCGGTCCAGGAATTTCACCTGGTCAACCGGCCGCTGGAAGCGGACGGGTCGCGGACTGTAACCGCCGGTTCGGACTTTCACCGACCCCGGAGTGCGCTGCTTCTGGTACACCGCCAGTGTGCCACGCCCGATGGTGGTCCATACAGGCGAACGGTGTGGGCTGCCTCACAGCCCGTGTCGCTGGACTTCCCACGAGGACCGACGTGTGCGCAACGAGCGCCCACACCAGGGTTCCTGACTTTGATTCACCTCTATTGACCCTACTGGTCTAGTCCTTTTATGGTGCGAGCGAACCCGGCGGCGGTGACGACGGCCCTTGCCCGTCGCCGGGTCGCGCGCCGATGTCACATTTCGCGGGGTGCGCGCAGTCGTACTCGCCGGAGGGGCGTTCCGACCGGGAGCGCCCGGTGTCCGGAGGGACGGAACGACATGACCACGACCCTGGTGACCGGCGGAACCGGCACGCTCGGCCGGCTCGTCGCGGCGCGGTTGCGGGCGGACGGCAACGAGGTGCGGGTGCTCAGCCGGCACGCCCAGCCCTACGCCGTGGACCTGCGCACGGGCGGGGCCGGTCTCGACACGGCGCTGACCGGCGTGGACACGGTCGTGCACTGCGCGAGCACGCCGAAGGGCGGTGACGAGCGGGCGGCGGCCAACCTGGTCGCGGCGGCGCGGCGGGCCTCGGTGGGCCATCTGGTGTACATCTCGATCGTGGGGGTGGACCGGGTGCCGTTCGGCTACTACCGGGCGAAGCTCGCGGTGGAACGGCTGGTCGAGGAGTCGGGTCTCGGCTGGACCGTGCTGCGGACGACGCAGTTCCACGATCTGCTGGTGACGCTGTTCGAGGGGCTGGCGAAGGCGCCTGTGCTGGCGGTGCCGCGCGGGGTGCCCGACCAGCCGATCGAGGTGGCCGAAGTCGCCGACCGGCTGGCCGAGTTGGCCGCGGCGGGGCCGGCGGGGCGGGTGGCCGACATGGGCGGCCCCGAGGTGCGGTCACTGGAGTCGCTGGCCCGTGCGTACCTGAAGGCGAGCGGGCGGCGCCGGGCGGTGGTCGGGGTACCGCTGTTCGGCGGGGCGTACCGCGCCTTCCGGGACGGCGGCCACCTGACACCGGAACGGGCCGTGGGGAAGGGCACGTTCGAGGACTTCCTGACCCGCCGCTGACGGTCGCCTCGGGCGGACGGCCGGGTGCGGGCTGACGGTTGAGTGCGGGCCGACGGTTGAGTGCGGGCCGACGGTTGAGTGCGGGCCGACGGTTGAGTGCGGGCTGACGGCTGAGTGCGGGCCGACGGTTGGCCGGGGGCGGGTCAGCGGTCCGGAGGTGCGAAGAGGTCGTCCTGGGCGCTCTCTCTGGCGGTCAGCAGGGCGCCGCGCAGTACGGCGGCGCCGCCGAGGGTACTCGCCCGTACCTCCGTGGCCAGCGGGGACATCTTGCGCAGCCTTGCCTCGACCCGCGCGGCGAGCACGGCGCCGCCGGCAGGGCCGATCTCACCGCCGAGGACCACACAGCCGGGGTCCAGCACGGCGACCACAGCGGCCACGCCCACGGCGATACGGTCGGCGAGGGCATCGAGAAAACGCCCGGAACGCTCCACGGACGGGGCGGCCAGGGGCGGCGCGGGCCGGCTGTCGGGTGCGGGCACGTCGTGGCCGGGCGCGCAGTTCCCCGCGCCCCTGCGGGGCGCTGACAGGGCGCCGTCGGCTTCGAGGGGCGGTTGGGACGGGCGGCCCTCGGGTGCCGGCGCGTCGTGGCCGGGCGCGCAGTTCCCCGCGCCCCTGCGGGGCGCTGACAGGGCGCCGTTGGCCTCGGGGGGCGGTTGGGGCGGGCCGCCCTCGGGTGCGGGCACGTCGTGGCTGCTCGCGCAGTTCCCTGCGCCCCTGCGGGGCGCTGACAGGGCGCCGTCGGCTTCGAGGGGCGGTTGGGGCGGGCCGCCCTCGGGTGCCGGCGCGTCGTGGCCGGGCGCGCAGTTCCCCGCGCCCCTGCGGGGCGCTGACAGGGCGCCGTCGGCTTCGAGGGGCGGTTGGGGCGGGCCGCCCTCGGGTGCCGGCGCGGTGGGTGTTGTTCGGGTGGCGTGTTTCACCGCCTGGGCCGCGGTGTCGGATGGGGGCAGGCCGTACTGTTCGGCCAGTTGGGTGATCGCCGCCGCTCCCACCAGGGAGTGGAAGCCGCCCGAGCAGTCCGTGGCCGACGGGAGGGCTTCGGTGCCCGGGACCGGGAGGAAGCCGATCTCGCCGGTGCCTCCGGAGGCGCCCCGGCGCAGGCTGCCGTCGAGGACCACGGCGGCGCCGCAGCCGTCGCCGAGCCAGAGCAGGACGAAGGTGTCCCGGTCGCGGGCCACGCCCTCCCGCTGCTCGGCCAGGGCGGCCAGGTTGGTCTCGTTCTCGACGCTGACCCGCGCCTCGGGGAAACGCTCCTGGAGCGCCGCGACCAGGCGGCGGTGCCACGCCGGCAGCCCCGCCGAGTCACGGAGTTCGCAGGTCGCCGGGTCGATGAGCCCTGGCGCCCCGATGCCGACGGTGTGCAGCCGCCCCCCACCGGAGGCCTCCGCCTCCTTCACCGTCCGCTCCACCAGCGCCACCGCCTGCTCGACGGCCGCCGTGGTCCCCTCCTCCGGGCCGACCGGCACCGTGCCCTCGGCCAGCACCCGCCCCACCAGGTCGGAGACGAGGACCGAGACGCTGTCGGTGCGCACATCGAGGGCGGCGAGGTGCGCGCGGTCCGCGACGATCCCGTACAGGCGGGCGTTCGGCCCCCGGCGCTGCTCGCCGGACTCGCCGACCACCGCGATCAGGCCGGACGCGGCGAGCCGTTCGACGAGGTCGGCGACGGTCGGCCGGGACAGCCCGGTCAGCTGTTTCAACTGGCCTGCCGTCAGCGGCCCTTGCTGCTGAAGCAGGCTCAGCGCGAGCCGGTCGTTGATGGCCCGGGCGGTGCTCGGTGATGCGGGCATGACGGGCATCCTCCCAGAACATGCGGCCCGGGACGGCCACTTCGCTCCCTATCTATCAGGCAGGGTCCCTGATAGTTTACGGCGGGCAGCGGGGGCGGCACCCGGCCGGGGAGGGGCAGGACCATGGAAGACGTGAGCCACGAGCAGCACGACGTGAGGCGCGCGCGGTACGCCGTCGCGGCTGTGTTCACCGTGCACGGTGCGGTCACCGGCTCGTTCGCGACCCGGGTGCCGTGGATCCAGGACCATGCCTCGCTGGGCGCGGGACAGCTCGGCTTCGCGCTCGCGTTCGGGGCGTTCGGCGCCTCGTGCTCGATGCCGCTGGCGGGCCGGATCAGCCACCGCTTCGGCAGTCGCAACGCGATGCGCGGCCTGATCGCGCTGTGGACGCTGGCGCTGGTGCTGCCCGCCCTCGCGACGAACATGTACCTGCTGTGCCTGGCGATGTTCGTGTACGGGGCGAGCGCCGGCATGGCCGACGTCGCGATGAACGCGCTCGGCGTGGAGGTGGAGCGACGGCTCCGGAAGTCGATCATGTCGGGGCTGCACGGGATGTGGAGCGCGGGCGCCCTGATCGGTTCGGCGGCCGGCACCCTCGCCGCGCACCTCGGCTCGGACGCCCGACTGCACTTCACGCTGGCCGCGGCCACCCTGACGCTGCTGGGGATCCTGGCCGCCGGCTGGGTCCTGGATCTGAAGCCGGAGGCGGACGAGGAGCCGCCGCCGCGGTTCGCGCTGCCGCCGCGGTCGGCGCTGCTGATCGGCGCGGTGGGTTTCTGCGCGGTGTTCGCGGAGGGGGCGAGCCTGGACTGGTCGGCGGTGTTCCTGAAGAACCGGATGGAGACCTCGGCAGGGCTCGCGGCGGCCACCACCACGGGGTTCATGCTGACCATGGCGATCGCCCGGATCAGCGGGGACGCGGTGGTGAACCGTTACGGCGCGGTGCGTACCGTGCGCGGCGGCGGGGTGCTGGCCGTGCTCGGCGGTCTGCTGATCGTCCTCGCGGGGCATCCGGCGGTGGCGATGACGGGCTTCGCCCTCATGGGTCTCGGCATCGCGGTGGTCGTACCGCTGTGCTTCGCGGCGGCCGGGCATGCGGGGCCGAACCCCAGCCAGGCCATAGCGGGCGTCGCGACGATCACCTACACCTCGGGGCTCGTCGCCCCGAGCCTGATCGGCGGGGTCGCCCAGGCGACCAGTCTGGTGGTGTCGTTCGGCCTGGTCACGGCGCTGGCCTTCGGACTGGTCGCGTTCGCGGGCGTGCTGCGGTCCGGGGACCGCGGGGTGCGCGCGGAGGTCAGCTCCCGGCCCGCAGCAGTTCCCGACCCGCGGCCCTGAACCGCTCGCTCCACGGGGCCGGGCGCAGCGTGCCGGCGTCGAGCCGGACCAGGACCCGGGTGCCCTGCGCGTAGGTGACCGCGCCGTCCTCCGAACAGAACCGGAAGCCGTAGGTCAGGCCGGTGGTGCCGAGCCGTTCCAGCCAGAGGTGGACGGCGTAGGTGCCGGGCCGGGTGACCGGTGCCTCGTAGCCGATCCGCAGCTCCTTGACGGCGTTGCAGGCGTCCCCGGCCGCGGTCCAGTCGCCCTCGAAGACGAAGCCGTGCTCCTGCCAGAGCTCGGCCCAGGCCCGCTCGACCATCACCGGGTACCGGGCGTTGTGCAGCAGCCCGAGCGCGTCCAGGTCGTCGAAGTGGACGGTCACGGGGATCAGCCGGCCGTAGGACAGGGCGGGGGCGGCGGGGGCTTCGGCGGTCACGGGTGGGGCTCCTGAGCACGGGGACGAAGTGGTGGGGACACTCCATCCTAAGCGGGTGCTCAGGAGCCCCGGCCTGGAAGGGGCTGGTCAGCCCCGCCGCGGCCGGGAGGGCTGGTCAGCTCCGCCCCGGCCGGAAAGGTCCGGTCAGCCTGCGATGGAGTCCAGTTGCTCGGCGGCGGGCCGCAGGGCCCAGAGATCGCCGCCGGGCGGTGCCTCCAGGTACCGGAGCGCCCGCTGTGCCGCCCGGTCGCCCGCGTCGGCCGCCGCGTGCACGACGTCGGTGGCCGCGTAACGGTGGAATTCCAGCTCCGGGTGCGGCCAGGCGGCGGCCCCGGTGGCGGCGGGGAGCAGGTAGTCGACGGCCGCGGACAGCGACTGTCCGTCCGGACCCCGGTAGGCCCACAGGTCGACCCCGACATGCCGGCCGATCGCCGCGAGGCGGGTGTAGGCGACCAGGTCGAAGGTGGAGTAGTGCCAGCTCCGGGTGCGGGCCAGCTCCTGCGGCTGGCTGCCGTCACCGGCGATCTGCGGGTCGATCCGCTTCGCCCGCGCGTCCAGCACGGTCTTCCTGGCCAGCGCCCGGTCGCCGGTCGCGTGGGCGAGGGCGGCGAGCTGCATGTCGTAGAAGGTGCCGTGGTTGTTGGCGGCCGAGCCCTCCTCCTTCCCGAAGGAACTGTTCACCAGCCAGTCGCGGAAGTCCGTGTTCCAGCTCCGCATGCCCGCCCGGTCCGCGGCGCTCCAGCCGGGCGCCCCGGTGCCGAGGATCGCCAGCGCGTCGACCACGCTGGTGTACGACTGGGAGAAGTCGATGATGCCGATCGACCGGCCGTCGTACTTGCACGGGATGAACTGGGCGTGGTCCAGGTTCGGGTTCATCCGGGTCGCCGGGTCGAGGAACCAGGTGCGCAGCACCTGCCCGGCCTTCTCGGCGTAGGCCCGCCGGCCCGTGTAGTACCAGGCCAGGGAGAGGTCGTAGGCCGAGTCGAAGACCTTCTCCACGTCCTGGCGGTCGGTGCCGCTGTCGACCTCGGGATTGCGCTGGCCGTCCCGCTGGACGTAGGGGCAGCCCCAGGGGTTGTCGGCGGTGGGGGAGGTGGTGGGCCACCAGTAGGGGGCCTGGCTGAGGTAGTCGTGCACGTCACCGCCGGGGGCGGGCCGCGGTTTGTCGACCACTGTCCAGGGGCCCTGGTCCAGCCAGGCGTCGGCGCGGACGGTCAGGTCCCGGACGGCGCGGCGCAGTCGCGGGTCGCCGTCGTCGAGTCTCGCTCTGGTGCGCTGGAGGCGGGCGCCGTCGAGGACGGCGGTGTCCGGCGCCTTGGCCGCCCTCGCGGTCGCGTGGGCGGAGGGGACGAGGACGGCGCCGACGGCCGCCAGTGCCGTCAGGACGACGGCCACACGGGTTCTTCCACTCATCGAGCACTCCGATCGGACACACAGTCAATCAGGTACGTGAACACAGTTCATGAGTAGGACCGTGTGAGCGTAGAACCGCGAGGTAGCCCTGACAATGGTCCGGACCGACTTCACGTACGAAGAAAGCGAAGCCCCACCATGGATCTCGGCGTGCGCTGGAAACTGCACGGCGACGGACGTACCCCCGCGCCCGGAGCGGTGGTACGCCCCGACGAACGGCTCTCCTGGCCCCGCACGGTCGGGCTCGGCGCCCAGCACGTGGTGGCCATGTTCGGCGCCTCCTTCGTGGCCCCCGTGCTGATGGGCCTCGATCCCAACCTCGCGATCATGATGTCCGGCGTGGCGACCGTGATCTTCCTGCTGGCGACACGCGGCCGGGTGCCCAGCTACCTGGGCTGTTCGCTGTCGTTCGTGGGCGTGGCCGCGGTCATCCGGGCGCAGGGCGGCACCAGCGCCACGGTGACCGGCGCGGTCCTGGTGGTCGGTGCCGTGCTCTTCCTGATCGGACTGGCCGTGCAGCGCTTCGGCGCCCGGATCATCCACGCCGCGATGCCGCCGATCGTCACCGGCGCGGTCGTGATGCTGATCGGCTTCAACCTCGCGCCCGTGACCGCCTCCACCTACTGGCCGCAGGACCAGTGGACGGCGCTGCTGGTGATGCTCTTCACCGGTCTGGCCGTCGTCTGTCTGCGTGGTTTCTGGTCACGGGTCGCGATCTTCCTGGGCCTGGTCTTCGGGTACGTCCTCTCCTGGGCCCTGGACCGGGTCTTCGGCAGGATCCACTCGATGAGCCCGAGCGGCAAGGTCACCGACCACTGGCGTCTCGACCTGTCCGGTGTCGGCAAGGCCGACTGGATCGGGCTGCCGTCCTTCCACGGCCCGTCCTTCCAGTGGTCGGCGATCCTGGTCGCGCTCCCGGTCGTGATCGCGCTGGTCGCGGAGAACGCCGGACACGTCAAGGCCGTCGGCGAGATGACCGGCGACCCGCTGGACGACAAGCTCGGCACGGCGATCTCGGCCGACGGCGTCGCCTCGATGCTGTCCACCGCCGTGGGTGGCCCGCCCAACACCACCTACTCCGAGAACATCGGCGTGATGGCCGCGACCCGCGTCTACTCCACCGCCGCCTACTGGGCCGCCGCCGGCTTCGCGCTGCTCTTCGGCGTCTGCCCCAAGTTCGGCGCGATCGTGGCCGCGGTCCCGGGCGGGGTCCTCGGCGGCATCACGGTGATCCTGTACGGCATGATCGGCCTGCTCGGCGCCCAGATCTGGCTGCACGCCGAGGTCGACCTGCGCAATCCGCTGAACCTGGTCCCGGCCGCCGCCGGCATCATCATCGGGGTCGGCAACGTCAGAATGAAGTTCACCGACACCTTCTCCCTCAGCGGTATCGCGCTGGGCACGCTGGTCGTCATCACCGGCTACCACACCCTGCGCGCCTTCGCGCCCGCCCACCTCAAGGGCCAGGAACCCCTTCTCGACGAGGGAACCAGCTCCTACGACGACGCCCAGCCGTAGCCGTACGACGGCCGCGTTCGCCCGTTCCGGGGAAGCTCCGGGCCGGTCGGCACCCCCGCCGGTCCGGGCCTGGCACCCTTCCCCCATGGCGCAGCTGGCACACCTCACCGCTCCGGTCGGCACCGTCGTCTCCCGGATGCGCGCCCTGGACGAGGACCTGCCCGAGCGGGACGGTGTCGCGGTCTTCAACCGGGTCTACCTCACCGTCACAGAGGAGGTCGAACGGCGCCTGGAGGCGGGCCGGTTCGGAGACCCGAGAGCCGCCGCGACGCTCGACGTGCGGTTCGCGGAGCGGTACCTGGCGGCCGTGGACGCGGCGGCGGACGGCCACCGTCCGCCGGCCTGCTGGCGGCCGCTGTTCCAGTTCCGCCGCCACCCCGGGGTACGCCCGCTCCAGTTCGCGCTGGCCGGCATCAACGCCCACATCGGCCATGACCTGGCGCTGGCCGTGGTGGACGCCTGCCACACGCTCGACTGCGAACCGGCCGACCTGGAGGACGAGTTCGACCGGGTGGGCGACCTCCTGGTGTCGCTCGAGGAGCGGATCCGCGAGGACCTGATGCCGGGCCCCGACCTGCTCCAGATCGCCGACCCGCTGACCCATCTGCTCGGGTCCTGGAGTCTGGAGCGGGCCCGGGACGCGACCTGGTCGGCGGCGCGGGCGCTGTGGGCGCTGCGCCGGTTCGAGGACCTGGCCGAGGAGTTCGCCGAGCGGCTGGACGCGGCGGTCGGGCTCGCCGGCCGGATGCTGCTCACCCCACTGCGCGGCTGACGGACGCGTCCCGTGGGCCGTGTCTCCGGCTCAGTCCTCGGGGAGTTCGACCGGGGCGATCTCGTCGTAGACGTCACCGGGGCCGGGGTTGGTGGGGTCGGTCTCGCCACCGAAGTGGTGCATGACGCCCCAGACCGCGTTCAGCGCGGTCTGGACGGCGCCCTCGGCCCAGCCGGCCGTCCAGGAGATGTCGTCGCCGGCGAGGAAGAGGCCCCGCTTGTCGGCGGGCAGCCGGTCCTGCACGAAGTGCGTGAACAGGCGCCGCTGGTAACGGTAGTGGCCGGGCAGGTTGGCCTTGAACGCGCCCATGAAGTACGGCTCGTTCTCCCAGGAGACGGTCACCGGGTTGCCGATGATGTGCTTCCTGATGTCGACCTTGGGATAGATCTCGCCGAGCGACTTCAGCATGACCTCCATCCGCTCGTGCGCGGACAGCGGCAGCCACTTCAGGCTGTCGTCGCACCAGGTGTAGGAGAGGCAGATGACGGCGGGCCGGTCCGGGCCGTCGTCGAGGAGGTAGGTACCGCGGGTCATGCGGTCGGTGAGGGTCATCGACATGACGTCACGGCCGGTCTGCTCGTCCTTGTCCAGCCAGAACGGCCGGTCGACCGGCACGAACAGCTTCGAGGACTCCATGTAGTGGGTGCGCTCGATCGCGGTCCAGTGGTCGATCGGGAAGAGCGAGTCGTCGCAGGCGATCTTGGAGAGCAGCATCCAGGACTGGGCGGTGAAGACCGCCGCCCGGTAGGTGCGGATGTCGCCGTTCGCGTCGGTCACCGTGATCCGGTTGCCGCCGGTGCGGTGCAGCCGGGTGACGGCGGGACGCGGCTCGCCGTTCTCGTGCAGGGACTTCAGGGACGTCCCGTAGGCCCAGTGCACGATCTTCTCCGGCTCCCGCTCCCAGAGCCTGAGCGGCAGCTGCTGGGAGCCGCCGACGATACCGCGGTGGTGGTCGTCGGCCTCGGTGTAGACGACGCGCAGGATCTCCAGGATCGAGTTGGGGAAGTCGGTGTCCCAGCCGCCCGTGCCGAAGCCGACCTGGCCGAAGATCTCGCGGTGCCGGAAGGATTTGAACGCCTCGGATTCGCAGAGGAAGCCGTAGAAGGTCTGGTTGTCGAGCTTCTCCACGAGCTTCGACCAGATCTCGCGGATCCGCGGCACGTCCCGCTCGCGCATCGCGCGGTTCATGTCGGAGAAGTCGGCGCCCTCGTCGAGGCACTTGTTCCAGGCGGCCGCGACATCGCGGTAGACCTGCGGGAGGTCGGCGATCGTCTCGGCGTAGTGCGACTCGCCCTTGAGGTCGACCACGGTCGAAGGGGTCGCCTCCGCGAGGGGGTTGGGGAACGGCCGGGTCTCCAGGCCCACCAGGTCGATGTAGTGCTGGAGGGCGGTGGAGGAGGGCGGGAAGCGCATCGCGCCCATCTCCGCGGTCAGTTCGGGGTCGCAGCCCTCGAAGCCGACGGTCCGCAGCCGGCCGCCGATCTCGTCGGCCTCGTAGACGACCGGCTTCAGACCCATCTTCATCAGTTCGTAGGCCGCCACGATGCCCGACAGACCGCCGCCGACGACCGCGACCTCGGTGCCGTGCTCGGTGGCCGGGATCTGCCCGAGTCCCGCCGGGTGGGCGAGGAAGTCGTCGTAGGCGTAGGGGAAGTCCGGGCCGAACATGGTGATCGGCGGCTGCTGCCCGGCCGCGTGCTCGACGGCGTTGGGCACGGTGGACGTCATGGGGTACGGGCTCCTTGCGGCATGCGTGGGGTGGGGAACGAGCGGGGCGACGCGACGGAAGGTCAGACCAGGGAGCCGTAGAGGCCGGGGCGGCGGTCCTTCAGATACGGGTTCGCCGCGCGGGAGGCGGCGAGGAAGACCGGGTCGACGTCGGCGACGACGAGTTCCTCGCCGTGGCCGGCGCGGGCGCGGGCGACCCCGTCGGGTCCGGCCAGGGTGGAGAGCCCGAAGAACTCGAACTCCCCTTCGTGGCCGACCCGGTTGGCGTAGGCGACGTACATCTGGTTCTCCCAGGCACGTACCTGGACCATGGATTCGGCGACCAGCTGGAACGGGTGCATGTTCGCCGTCGGGACGAGGAGCACGTCGGTGCCGGCCAGGGCGTGGGCGCGGACGAGCTCCGGGAACTCCACGTCGTAGCAGATCATGATCCCGACGGTGAGGCCGTTCAGCTCGGCCTGGACGACCGGCTGGTCGCCCGGGGTGAAGTGGTCCGCCTCGAAGCCGCCGAACAGGTGGGACTTGCGGTAGTTCGCGAGCCGGCTGCCGTCGGCGGAGACCAGCTGGGCGGAGTTGTGCACGCGCTCGCCGTCGCGCTCCGGGTAGCCGTAGACGACCGCAAGACCGTGCCGGTGGGCCAGCCCGGCGATCGCCTCCGCGCTGTCCCCGTCGGCGGGCTCGGCGAGCCGGGCGATGTCGTCGCCGATCGCGTAGCCGGTCAGGAACATCTCCGGAGCGACGAGCAGCGCGGCGCCCGCGGCGGCGGCCCGGCCGGCGGCCTCGTCGAGCACCTTGAGGTTCTCGGCGGTCGAGCCGGGGCGGCCGGAGCTCTGGAGCAGGGCGGTGCGCATGCGGGGTCCTCGCCGGTACGGAGGGGGTTCTGGGGTCATTTAGACCGTACGGTCGGCGGCCCCGGCCGGACAAGAAGGAGCCGTTGCGTGCCGGTGAGCGGTTCGTTGCGTGATGCGGGGACCGGGCGGCGATTCGTTGCGCGCGGTCAGAGTTCCCGCAGGCGCGCCACGATCTGCTCCAGCAGCGCGGGGTCGGCGGCGGGACCGGCCGGCTCCACGCGGCGCGGCTCGTCGATCCGGACCAGGCCGGCCTCGGCCAGGTCGCCGAGCAGCACGCGGACGACGGTGAGCGGCAGGTCGGCGTCCGCGGCGAGCTCGACCACCGGGCGGGCCCCGCGGCGCACCAGGGCGAGCAGGGCGGCGCCGGCGTGCTCGACCTCGCGCCGGTCCACACCCGGGTCCGTGCCCGGGTCCAGGGCCGTGACCTGGGACATCAGGTCGACGGTGTGCCGGTCGGAGGGCTTGGTCCGGCCCCGGGTGACGGTGTAGGGACGGACCAGCGAGCCGGTCTCGTCCTCGTACCAGTGCTCGTCGCTCACCGCGGTGTCAGGGGGTCGTGCGGGTGGCCGCGTCCAGGTGGCCGCCGAGCCGGCGGACGAGCAGGGCCATCTCGTGGGCCAGCTGGCCGACGTCGGTACGGACGTCGCTGAGGACGGCGAGCCGGCTGCCGTGTCCGGCCGGGGTCACGAAGAGGTAGGCGTCGTCCAGCATCACCATGGTCTGCCGCACCTCCCCCGCCTCGAAGCGGTCGCCGGCGGAGCGGGCGAGGCTGTGGAAGCCGGAACAGACGGCCGCGAGGTGCTCGATGTCCCGCCGGCGCATGCCGTCGGAGTGGCTGAGCGGGAGCCCGTCGGCGGTGAGCAGCACGGCCTGGCGGACGTGGTCGGTGCGGGCGACGAGATCGTCGAGGAGCCAGCCGAGGCCGCTGCCGGGCCGGGCGCCGGACGGGTCCGCGGGCGTCCCGGGAGCGTCGGGGGTGTCTTTCCGGTCGTCACTGTTCATGGCCCGCGGGCTTCCTTTCCTGGGTGTCGGTCGGCTCCCCGGCTTCGACGGGCAGTCCCCTGCGGCCGCGTTCCAGGCCTCGCTGGAAGGCTCCGAAGACCGCCTGCATCTCGTCGGCGTCCAGGTCACGCGGGCCGGCCGGCTCCGGTTCCGCGCGCAGCCCGGGGGCGAGGGAGGCCTGACGGGTGCGGGTGGGCAGCGCGGGGGCGGCGCCCTGCGCGGCGGACCTCTCACGCGCGCCGTCGCCCACGTCGTCGCCGGGCCGGGCGTCGCCCGGAACCGCCCGCACCGGCCGCTCCCTCGCACCGGCGAGCGCCCGCCGCTCCCCCACACCCGCTGCGTCCGCCAAGCGCGCCACGTCCGCCATGCCCTCCATGCCCGCCATGCGCGGCACGTCCGCCACGTCCGCCACGCCAGCCGCCTCGGCCACATCGGCCACGTCCGCCGCGCCAGCCACGCCCGCCGCGCCCGCCTCCGCGGCCGCCAGGACTGCGGCCGGCAGCAGCACCACCGCCGTCGTGCCGCCGTACGGCGACTCCCGGAGGGTCACCTCGATGCCGTGACGGGCGGCCAGGCGGCCCACGACGTACAGGCCGAGCCGGTCGTGGCGGGTCGGGTCGAAGGCGCCGGGGTCGGTGAGGGTGCGATGGGCCTCGGCGAGCTGTCCGGCGTCGAGACCGAGTCCCCGGTCGTCGATCTCCAGGGTGAAGCCCCGGCCGACCCGGCCGGTGCGCAGGGTGACCCGGGTGTGCGGCGGCGAGAACACCGTCGCGTTCTCCAGCAGCTCGGCGACCAGGTGGACCACGTCGGCGACGGCGTCCGCGGCCACGCCCACCTCGGGCATCGGCGGCACCGCGACCCGCGTGTAGTCCTCGATCTCGCCGACCGCCGAGGCCACCACGTCGGCGAGCGGCACCGGCCGCCGCCAGCGCCGTCCGGGGGCCGCGCCGGAGAGGATGATCAGGCTCTCCGCGTGCCGGCGCATCCGGGTGGTGAGGTGGTCGATGCGGAACAGTTCGCTCAGCACGACCGGGTCGTCGGTGCGCCGCTCCAGGGTGTCGACGAGTTTCAGCTGACGGTGCACGAGGGCCTGGTTGCGGCGGGCGATGTTGAGGAGGACCGCGAACAGCCCGCGGCGGAGCGTGGCCTGCGTGACCGCGGCCCCGACGGCGGCCAGCCGGGCCCGGTTGAACGACCTGCCGACGTCCCCGATCTCGTCGTCCCCGGCCTCCCCGGCCGCCAACGGGGGCGCCTCGGTGACCGGGTCCACGTCCTCACCGGCGCTCAACCGCTGCATCAGGGCGGGCAGTTGCTGTGCGGTCAGCACATCGGCGGCGTCCCGCAGGGTCTCCAGCCGGCGCGAGATCCGGCGGGCTCCGCGTACCGCGAACCACAGGGACAGTCCGACCGCCACCAGCCCGGCCGCGCCGAACACGGCCGCCTTCGCCAGCTCCCGGTACGCGAACTCCCGGCCGCGCGCCCCGGAGTTCTCCGCCGAGCGGGTGCACAGCAGCATGTACTGCCTGACGGCCCGGTCGGTGGTCGACCGCCAGGTGTCGGCGGCGACGGCCGCACCGGCCCGGCCCGCACCCGCCCGCAGCAGCGCGTCCTCGCCGCTCACCAGCGCCCGGTACAGCGGTCCGTGCTGGAACCGCTCGAACAGCGTCCTTGAGTCGGCCGGCAGGTCTGGCACGTAGGTCCGTTCGAAGACGCGCCGGTCCTCGATCGTCGCGGTGAGGGTGTCGTACTGCCGGTCGGTGAGGCGTCCGGCGGCCCGTGCCCCGGCGACCAGCGCGTCCTCGCGCGAGACGAACTCCCGTACCCGCACCAGCTCGATGACGACCTGGGCCTCCCGGGCCAGCTGTCCGGCCTGGAGGGCGGTGAGGGTGGACTCGACGTCGAAGCCGGGTTCCACCAGCGCGCTGTAGCCGGCGACGGCGCCGTCCCAGGTGATCTTCCGGGACAGCACGCGCTCGCGCAGCTTCTCCAGCCCGCCGGTGGCGGTCACCATCGCGTCGAGGGCCCCGCGCTGCCGGGTGGTCAGACGCCCCCGGTCACCGTCCCGGACCGCGTCCCGCAGGGCGGTCACCGCCCGGTCGGTGCGCCGCTGCTGCTCCAGCAGGCCGGCGGCGGTCGCCGTGTCCGGGCGGGCGCCCAGGTAGGCGGCCGACAGCCGTCGTTCGATCTGGATCTGCCCGACCGCCGTGTCCACCGGGGTGCCGAAGTCGTCGTACACCCCCTTGAGCCTGATCAGCGCGCGGGGTTCGGCGGTCACGGACACCATGGCGAAGCTCCACAGGGCCGTCAGCGCGACGGCCGGGGCGAGCGCGAGCGCCACGACCCGCGCGCGGACGGTGGTGGGGCGGCCGAGGGGCCAGCGCATGGTTACCTGCCGGTGTTACCAACCAGTAAGACGGGGCCGGCACAACCTACGGGATGCCCGCCGCACCTCGCAATGGTTGCCCCGGGTAACCCCTGGTCAAGACCCGGTCGATCACGGTTCGACGGCGAACGTGGTGATGACGGCCGCGTGGTCGGAGGGCCAGTCGTTGTCCGCGACGGCGGGCCAGGGCGCCGGGGTGCCGGTGACCCAGGTCCGGGAGTCGAGCACGCGCAGCCCCCTGTGCAGCACGTAGTCGATCCGGTCCTGCGGCTCGGGCCGCCCGCTGCCGTCCTCGTGCACGGGGTGGACCGGCGACCAGGTGTGGCCGGGCGCCGCGGCCGGGTCCGGGTGCGCCTGCCGGAAGGAGTCGTGGAACCCGGCCTCCTCGGCGGCCTTCGTCACCGGCCACTCCATGTCCGGCCGGTCCAGGTGCGAGGGGCAGTTGAAGTCGCCCGTCAGCACCACCGGCACGGCACCGGCACGGTCACCGTCGCCGATCCACCGCAACGCCTCCCGCAGCTGTCCGAGCCGCACCTCCTCGTGGGCGATCAGCTCGTCCGCGCCGAGCCCGTCGAAGTGCAGCTCGTAGGGCCCGTACGGCGTGTAGTGCAGGTGCGCGGTCCAGACCTCGACCTCGCGGCCGGGCCGGACGGCGATCCGTACCCCGGTGGCGCCGTAGAAGCCGGTCTCCGGGTCGCCCAGGCGCGCCGTGATCGGGTGGCGGCTGATGATCCCGAGGTTCTCCCCCGCCGTGTGGTGGTGCCAGCCGAGGGCCTCGGCGAGTTCCCGGGCCGAGGTGCCCGCGGTCTCCTGGAGCCCGACGACGTCGGCGCCCACGTCCACGATGGTCTTCACCTGCTTGGCCCGGTGGTCGTCGATCCGGCTGCCGCCGAGCCAGAGGTTCCAGGACATGACCCGCAGTTCGGGTACGGCCATCTCGCTCAGCTCCTTCGGGGTGACTCCGACCAGCGTCTCCCGGACGGTCCGGCCGGGCGCGTCGCCGATCGGCGCGAGCGAGGGCACCGCCAGCACGGCGCACCCTGCGGCCTCGGCGGAGGCGACCCCGGTCTCGGTGTCCTCGACGGCCACACAGGCCGCCGGGTCGACGCCGAGCGCACGGCAGGCGGCGAGGTACGGGTCGGGGGCCGGCTTGGTGCGGCCGGTGTCGTCGGCGGTGACGGAGACGGCGAAGCGGCCGGGGCCGAGGGCGTCGAGCACGAGTTCCGCGACCGCGCGTGGGGACGCGGTGACCAGGGCGGTGGGGACGTCGGCCGCGGCCAGCGCGTCCAGCAGGTCGAGGGCGCCGGGGCGGGGCACGACGCCGGTGCGGACCCGGTCCGCGAACTCCCGGTGCAGCTCGGCCGCGAGGTCGGCGCCCGGCCGGCCGGTGCCGTCGGCCAGCCACTGGGCGGTGTGCTCGACGGGCCGGCCCAGCACATCGGGCTCGTCGGCCGCGTCGAGCGACCGTCCGGCAACGCTTTCCACCGCCTCCCACCACAGTCGCTCGGTGTCGACGAGCGTTCCGTCCATGTCGAACAGGACGGCCTGGAGCGGGAGTCGTGAGTGGGGGGTCACGTTGTTGTCATTCCTCACTGCTGGATGGATTCCCTCGGGTCGGGGCCGGGCCCCTGGGCGGCGTCCCGGGTTCACTCCCGGGCACGTTCCGCCACGAGCACCGGCCGCTCGGGCAGCGACACGGTCGCGGCGGATCCGGCGCCCAGCTCGGCGGCCTCGTGGGCGGGCAGGTCGGCCTTGGCCTCGGTGCCGTCGGCGAGCCGTACGGTGACCCGGACGACCGCGCCGAGGAAGGCGGTGGCGACGACGGTGGCCGTACCGGAGCCGTCCGCGCGCACCCGCACGGCCTCGGGCCGCACCAGGACGTCGACCTCGCCGGCGCCCGGCGCCTGTCCGTCGAACGGCAGCCGCTGCCCGAGCACCTCCACCCGGTCGTCCTTGACCGTGCCCGGTATCCGGCTCATCGTGCCCACGAACTCGGCGACGAAGGCGGTGGCCGGACGGCCGTACAACTCGGCGGGTTCGGCGCACTGTTCGAGCTGCCCGGCGCGCATCACGGCGACCCGGTCGGCGATGGACAGGGCCTCCTCCTGGTCGTGCGTCACGAACAGGGTGGTGATGCCGAGTTCCTGCTGGAGCCGGCGGATCTCCTCGCGGAGCGACAACCGGACCTTGGCGTCGAGCGCGGACAGCGGCTCGTCGAGCAGCAGCACCCGGGGCCGCAGGGCGAGGGCCCGGGCGAGCGCGACGCGCTGCTGCTGACCGCCGGAGAGCTGGTGCGGAAACCGCTCGCCCTTGTCGCCGAGCCCGACAAGGTCCAGCAACTCAGCGGCCCGCTCTCGCCGTTCGCCGGTGCGCACCTTGCGCATGCGCAGTCCGAACGCCACGTTGTCGACGGCGTCGAGATGCGGGAAGAGGCTGTACGACTGGAAGACCATGCCGGCGTCACGGCGGTGGGCCGGGACCCGGGTGACGTCCTCGCCGTCGACCAGGACCGCGCCGGAGTCGGGGTGTTCGAACCCGGCGAGCATGCGCAGGGCGGTGGTCTTGCCGCAGCCGGACGGACCGAGCAGGGCCAGGAACTCCCCCGGCCGGACGGTCAGGTCGAGTCCGTCAAGGGCGACGGTGGCACCGAACTCCCGTCGCAGGGAGCGGAATTCGACGGTGGCGGCCTTGTCGAGCGTGCTGACACTCATGGTTCAACCCCGGGAGGAAGCGGTTCGGTCACGGCCGCCGGCACCGGCGAGCGCGAGGAGCAGGGCCCAGGTCACCAGGAGACTGAGCACGGAGACGGCGACGGACATCTGGGCCTGCGAGCCGCCGACGTCGTAGATCCACACGGCGAAGGGCTCGAAGCCCAGCAGCCGGGCGACGGTGAACTCGCCGAGCACCAGCGCCAGGGTGAGGAAGGACGCGTTGAGCAGCGCCCCGCGCAGATTGGGCAGCACGGTCCGGACCAGCGCCTGCGGCCAGGAGGCACCGCAGCTGCGGGCGGCCTCGACGAGGGTGCGCACGTCGATCGCGCGCAGTCCGGCGTCCAGCGCCCGGTACACGAAGGGCAGCGCCATCACGACGTAGGCGAGGACCAGGACGACCGGGAAGTCCGGGTTCTGGACGGCGACGAAGGTCTCGAACAGCGGGGTCCGGGAGAGGTGGTCCGGCCCCCACTTCAGTACGGTGACGATGCCGGCCACGAACGCGATCGGCGGCACCACCAGCGGCAGCGAGCAGACGATCTCGACCACGGGCCGCAGCCTGGGCGCGCTGAGCCGCAGGGCGACCACGGCGGGCACCGTCAGCAGCAGGACGACGGCGATGGTGGCGACGGCCAGTTCGAGCGAGAGCAGCAGGCTGGACAGGAAGCCGTCGGCGGACACGATCTGGGTGTAGGCGTCGAAGGTGACGCCCTCGCCGGGCACGTCCACCGTGAAGAGCACGGAGGCGGCCATCGGGATCAGGAAGTACAGGGCGGCCAGGCCGAGTACGGCCCAGCGCCAGAGGTTCAGGCGTCGAGCCATCGGGCGCTCCGTCGTTGCAGGGGCAGGTACACGGCCATCACCAGGCCCGCCACCAGCACCATGTCCAGGCTCAGGGCGAGGGCCACGTTCTCCTGGCCGACCAGGACGTTGCCGGAGAGGGCGTCCGCGATCTGCAGGGTGACCAGCGGGACCGCGCTGCCGACCATGGCGGCGGCGGTGGCGTAGGCGGCGAAGGCGCTGCCGAAGAGCAGCACGAACCCGCCGAGCAGCGAGGGCGCGAGCACCGGCAGCGCGACGAACCGCCAGTACTGGACACCGGTCGCGCCGTTGTTGAGCGCGGCCTCCCGCCACTGGGCCCGCAGTCCGTCCAGGGCCGGGGTGATGGTGAGGACCATCAGCGGGATCAGGAAGTACAGGTAGACCAGGACCAGCCCCCAGAAGCTGTACAGGTCCCATGCGTGGTCCGCGAGGTGCAGGTGCACGGTGAGCACACCGGCGTTGCCGAGGGTCGCGACGAACGCGAACGCCAGCGGCACGCCGCCGAAGTTGGCGAGCACCCCCGAGGCGGTGAGCACGGCCTCGCGCAGCGCCCGGGAGCGCGAGCTGACCACGGCCTGCGCGAGTGGCAGCCCGAGGACGGCGGCGAGGACGGCGGAGAGCGCGGACAGCTTCACGCTGCCGACGAGGGCGGTGAGGTACGGCCCCTGGAGCGAGTCGCTCAGATTGCTCGCGGTGTAGGAACTCGTGCCGCTGGCCGGGTCCTTGACCGTGAAGGCGCCGTTCAGCATGGCCACGGCCGGCAGTCCGAAGGCGACGGCCGTGAAGGCGAGCAGCGGGACGACGGCGAGCCATCCGGGGGCGCGGCGCCGCCGCTTCTGGGAAGCGGCGGACGCCACGTCGGCCCGCGTGAGCGTGGCCGTCATCCGGATACGGCCTTCGACCAACCGGAGGAGAGGACCGTCTTGGCCTTGTCCTGCTGGGCCTCGGTCGGGAAGGACGGGGTGCCGGTGACCGCGGGGAGCTTGGCGGCGGCGGCCTTGTCGAGCGTGCCGGCCTTCTCCAGGGCGGACATCAGGACCGGGCGGGCGTACCCCTTGAGCCACAGGTTCTGGCCCTCGGTGCTGTACAGGTACTCCTGCCACAGGCGGGCGGCCGCCGGGTGCGGGGCGTCCTTGTTGATGGCCTGGGAGTAGAACTGGGCGTACTGGCCGTCGGTCGGGATCGACACCTTCCAGTCGACGCCCTTGGACTTGAACTCGTCGGCGTAACCGGCGTTGAGGTAGTCCCAGTCGATGGAGATGGGCGTCTCGCCCTTCTCGACGGTGGCCGGGGTGGACTCGACGGGCGTGTAGTTGCCGTTCTTCTTCAGCTTGGCGAAGAAGTCGAGGCCGGGCTGGATGTCGTCGAACGAGCCCTTGTCGGCGAGCGCGGCCGCGTAGACGCCGCCGAAGGCCGAGCCGGACTTGGTCGGGTTGCCGTTGAGGGCGACCTGGCCCTTGTACTGCGGCTTGAGCAGGTCCGCGAAGGTCGTGGGACAGGTCTTCACGCGCTTCGCGTCGCAGCCGATGGAGATGTAGCCGCCGTAGTCGTTGTACCAGCGGGCCTGCGGGTCCTTCTGGCCCTCGGGGATGTCGGCGTACGAGGTGACCTTGTAGGGGGCGAGCAGGCCCTGCTGGGCCGCGCTGAGCGCGAAGGACGAACCGAGGTCCAGCACGTCGGGCGCCCGGTCCTGGCCCTTGCGCGAGGTCACGGCGTTGATCTCGTCCTGGCTGGAGCCGTCGGGGCTCTCGTCCTCGATCTTGATGCCGTACTTCGCCTTGAAGCCGTCGATGATGGCGCCGTAGTTCGCCCAGTCGCGGGGCACGGCGATGATGTGCAGCGTGCCCTCCTTCTTGGCGGCGGCGATCAGCTTGTCCAGGCCGCCGAGGTCGGCGGCGGAGGTGGCGGTGGCGGCGCTCTTGCCACCGGACGTGGTGGACGACGCGTTGTCGGGAGCGGCGCCGCAGGCGCTCAGGGCGAGCGCGGCTACGGCGGCGAGGGAGCCGCCGAGGAGGGCGGTTCTCGGCAGGGACACGGTCACGGTCTCTCCAGGGAGTACGCACGAGGGTGGGGCGGCGCTGCGGAAGGCACCAGGCAACTTGTCTGAACAAGTTGGCCCTAGTACGCCCGCCGTGGGTTTCCCCTTCATGAACGGAGACGAAACTCCAGACCCTTATTCCCTGCACAATCCCGGCCGATCGCGGGCTGACACGAATCACCCGAGCACGTCGATTAGGCTGGTCACGCTGTGCACAGCCGCCTGATCAGAGGGGAAGCATGACGGCGCGACACGAGGAGATCGCCGACGAACTGCGGCGCGCCATCGACCGCGAGGAGTACACCGTCGGCAGCCGGCTGCCCGCGGAGACGGAGTTGGCGGCGCAGTACGGCGTCTCGCGCGGCACGGTCCGCCAGGCGGTCGCCGCGCTCACCTCAGAGGGGCTGATCGGCTCCCGGCAGGGCGCCCGCCGGGTGGTGCTGGCCAGCCGCCGCAGCCAGAGCTTCGCGGAGCTGCGCAGTTTCGCGCAGTGGGCGAAGGCGATGGGCCGCACGGCGACGGGGCACGTGGTGTCCCAGGAGTACCGGCCCGCCTCCCAGGAGGACGCGGTCCGCCTCCAACTGGCGCCCGGCACGCCGGTGTTGCACGTGCTTCGGGTGCGCGGGCTGGACGGCGAACCGGTGTTGCTCGAGCGGACGGTGTACTCCGACTGGATCGCCCCGGCGGTGGAGCCGATAGAGCCCGAGTGCCCTTCGGTGACCCAACGCCTCTACGAGGAGACGGGGTTGGTCTTCGCGTACGGCGAGCACGTCATCGACGCGGTGGCGGCGGGGGCACAGGACTCGGAGCTGCTGCGGGTCCGCCGGACGAGTCCGCTGCTGCGGGTGCGGCGGGTGACGACGACGCGGGAGGGGCGCCCGGTGGAGTGGTCGGACGACCGGTACCGGTCGGACGCGGTGAGCTTCAGCGTCCACAACTCCATCGACAGCAACGCGCTGGCGCGGAAGACCGCGGAGTAGGGGGTGGGGGGTCCGGTGGTGCGCCGGGTGCGGGCCGGTGGGGCTTGTTCGCGCAGTTCCCCGCGCCCCTTCAGGGCGCGGTACCACCGCCGGCCAAAGGGGCGCGGGGAACTGCGCGACCAGCCACGGACCACCCGCACCCGGCACAGGACCGGGCCCCCGCCCCCTCCTCCGCTCTCAGCCCGGCGCTCCTGAAGAGAACCGTCTCAGCAGCGGCGACAGCACCAGCACCGACTTGGTCCGCTCCACGAACGGCTCACCGGCGATCCGCTCCAGCACCCTCTCGAAGTGCCGCATGTCCGACGCGAAAACCTGCACGACCGCGTCGGCCTCACCGGTGACCGTCGACGCGGCCACCACCTCCTGGTACCGCTCGAGACCCCGCTGGATGGTCTCCGGAGACGTGTTGCGCCGGCAGTAGATCTCGACGAACCCCTCGGTCTCCCAGCCGAGGGCCGCCGGATCGACGCGTACGGTGAATCCCGTGATCGCCCCCGTGGCGCGCAGCCGGTCCACGCGCCGTTTCACCGCGGGCGCGGACAGGCCGACCAGTTGCCCGATGTCCGCGTAGGAGCGGCGGGCGTCCTCGGCGAGGGCGTGCACGATGCGTTCGTCGAGATCGTTCAGCAAGGGGTCGTTCAGCTCTCAGGCGGTGCAGGACGGGACGGCGGGCGGCCGTACACGAAGTAGAACACGGTCCTGACCGCCCACCCCACACCGAAGCGACCACGCCGCGCCCGAACCCGGCGCCTCCCGCGCCGCGGCTAGCTCCAGCTCGCGTGCAGCGGCTTGCCCTCCGCGTAGCCGGCCGCGCTCTGGATCCCCACGATCGCCTTCTCGGCGAACTCCTCCAGGGACCCCGCACCGGCGTACGTGCAGGACGACCGGACACCCGCGACGATCGAGTCGATCAGGTCCTCGACGCCCGGCCGGGCCGGGTCGAGGAACATCCGGGACGTCGAGATGCCCTCTTCGAAGAGCCCCTTGCGGGCCCGGTCGTAGGCCGACTCGTCGGACGTGCGGTTGCGCACCGCCCGTGCCGAGGCCATGCCGAACGACTCCTTGTACAGCCGTCCGTCGGCCGCCTGCTGGAGGTCGCCCGGCGACTCGTAGGTCCCGGCGAACCAGGAGCCGACCATCACGTTGGACGCGCCCGCGGCCAGCGCCATGGCGACGTCACGCGGGTGCCGGACACCGCCGTCGGCCCAGACGTGCTTGCCGTACTTCCGCGCCTCCGCGGCGCATTCCAGGACCGCCGAGAACTGCGGCCGGCCCACGCCGGTCATCATGCGGGTGGTGCACATCGCGCCGGGGCCCACCCCGACCTTGACGATGTCGGCGCCCGCGTCGATCAGGTCCTTGACGCCCTCGGCGGAGACGATGTTGCCGGCCGCGATCGGGACCTGCGGGTCGAGGTCACGGACCAGCTTGATCGCGCTGATCATCGACTCCTGGTGACCGTGCGCGGTGTCGATGACCAGCGTGTCGACGCCCGCGTCGAGCAGCTGCTTCGCCTTGCCCGCGAAGTCGCCGTTGATGCCGACGGCGGCGGCGATGCGCAGCCTGCCGTTCGCGTCGGTGGCCGGGGTGTACAGGGTGGCACGCAGGGCGCCCTTGCGGGTGAGGATGCCGGCGAGCTTGCCGTCGCCGTCGACGGCCGGGGCGTACCGGCGGTTGGCGGCGTCCAGCTTGTTGAACGCCTCGCGCGGGTCGATGTCCGCGTCGAGCAGCAGCAGGTCGCGGGACATGACCTCGGCGAGCTGGGTGAAGCGGTCGACACCGCTGAGGTCCCGGTCGGTGACGACGCCGACGGGGCGGCCGTCCTCGTCGACGACGACACCGGCGTTGTGCGCCCGCTTGGGCAGCAGGGCCAGCGCGTCGGCGACGGTCTGGTGCGGGGCGAGCACGATCGGGGTGTCGAGGACCAGGTGACGGCTCTTCACCCAGGTGATGACATCGGTGACCACGTCGATGGGGATGTCCTGCGGTATCACCACGAGTCCGCCGCGCCGGGCCACCGTCTCGGCCATCCGGCGGCCCGCGATCGCGGTCATGTTGGCGACGACCAGCGGGATCGTGGTGCCCGTGCCGTCCGGCGAGTCGAGGTCCACGGCCTGCCGCGAGCCGACCGCGGAGCGGCTCGGCACCATGAAGACGTCGTCGTACGTCAGGTCGTACGCGGGCTGGATGTCATTGAGGAAACGCACGTGCCGCACATCCCAGTCGATCAGAGGTGACCCCCGGACCGGCCGGCCAGGGGGAAGAGCACGTACCTCATTGTCCCATGGGCACCGGTATGTGATGCCCGGGACGAACATCCAGGCAGGTCAGGGACGCTTCGGAGGAAGCTCCAAGGGTGTCAGCCGAGCGCCAGGGCCACGGTGAGCGCGGGTTCGCCCGCGGCCGCCTGGGTGAAGACGTCCTCGGCGACCCGCCATTCGTCCGGCCGGGTCCGCGCGTACTCCTGCCAGCCGGTGACGACGACGAGGAGCCCGCGGTCGACAGCCTCGGGCGGCCACACCGAGGGGTCGCGGAGGCTGTCCGCGAGGGCGTCCCAGTTCCGGCCGAACCAGTCGGGCAGAGCCAGCGCGGACACGGCGCGGTCCATGAGACCGGCCTTGTCCCCGACCCCGGCGAGGTCGAGCGTGACCAGCAGCGGACTCGTCGTCATCTCAGCACCGTCCGGGAGGAGTTGGGGCAGTCACCGGGGTAGTAGATCCCACCGTCCGGTCCGGTGACAACGCGCCCCTCGGAGGGTTCACCGGGGCGCCGCGGGAAGGTCGTCCAGGAAGTCGCCGGACGGCACGAAGAAGAGCGTGCCGGTGACCGCCCTGGAGAAGTCGAGGATCCGGTCGTGGGTGGCGTCCTCGGTGCCGAGGAACATGTTGCGCAACATGTGTTCGGTGACGTCCGGGGTACGGGCGTACCCGATGAAGTAGGTGCCGAACTCGCCGCGGCCTGGGCTGCCGAAGGGCATGTTGTCGCGCAGGATCTTCTGTTCGGCGCCGTCCGGTCCGGTGACCGTGTTCAGGTCCTTGTGGGAGGCGGGCGCGTCCAGTTCGATGTTGGTGGCCTTGGTACGGCCGATGATCCGTTCCTGGGTCTCGACCGGCAGGGCGTTCCAGGCGTCGAGGTCGTGGACGTACTTCTGCACGATCACATAGCTGCCGCCGGCGTGCGCGGGATCCTCGGCGCCGACCAGCACGGCACGGCGGGCGGCGGCCCCGACCGGGTTCTCGGTGCCGTCGACGAAGCCCAGCAGGTCGCGGGCGTCGAGGTACTTGAAGCCCTGCACCTCGTCCTCGACGGTGACCGCGCCCCGCAGCCGGTGCATGAGTTCGGCGGCGAGCCCGAAGCACAGGTCGAACCGGGTGGCCCGGATGTGGAACAGCAGGTCGCCGGGGGTGGCGACCGCGGTGTGCCGGGGGCCCTCCAGCCGCTGGAAGGGATGCAGGCCGGCCGGGCGCGGGTGGTCGAACAGGCGGTCCCAGACGTCGGAGCCGATGCCCGCCACGCAGCTCAGGGCGGCTTCCGGGGCGCCGAACCCGAAGCTGCGCTCCAGCCCGCGCAGGTCGCCCAGCACGTCCCGGGCCGCCTCCTCGCCACCGGGGCGCACCGTGACCACGAGGAAGATCGCGGCGGTGGTCAGCGGGCTGAGCACCGGCTGCGGTCCGGCTCCCGGCTCGGGTTGGGGATCAGTGGTCAACGCGTCCTCCCGGTGCGATCGGCGCTCGGCCTGTCGTACACATCCTCGGGGCTGACGGCCGTCAGCCCGGGGAGACGCTCCCCGCGCCGGGTCACGACGGCCGGACCCCGTTCCCGGATTCTTTCACCACCACGGGAATAGACAGACCTGTCTACGCGGTTGAGCTGCTCAGATAGACAGACCGGTCTACTCATCGCGAAGGATCCCCGATGAACCACCTCGCCTCCCCCGAGCGAACCGAGCGAACGCAGCGAGCCAGGGCGCGCAAGCCGATCCCGCCCCGCGCGGCGTTCTACGTGCTCGCCTCCGTCGTCGTCTCCTTCCTCGCCGCGTCCAGCGCGCCCACCCCGCTCTACGCGACCTACCAGGCCGAATGGGGCTTCACCCCGATCACCACCACCGTCGTCTTCGGCGTCTACGCGATCGCCGTACTCTCCGGCCTGCTGGTCCTCGGCAAGCTCTCCGACCACGTCGGCCGCCGCCCGGTGCTGATCGCCGCGATCGCCGCCCAGGCCGCCGCGATGGTGCTGTTCGCCACCGCCTCGGGCGTCGGTGAACTGCTCGCCGGCCGGATCGTGCAGGGCCTGTCGACCGGCGCCGCGCTCGGTGCGATCGGCGCCGGGATGATGGACATCAACCGCTCCCGCGGCACGCTCGCGAACGCCTTCGCCCCGGGTCTCGGCACCGCGACGGGCGCCCTGGTCAGCGGATTCGTCGTGCAGTACCTGCCGGCCCCGACCCACACGATCTATCTCGGCCTGCTCGCCGTGTTCGCGGCCCAGGCCGTCGCCATAGCCCTGATCGACGAGACCGTGACCCGCGAGCGCGGCGCGCTGGCCAGCCTGGTGCCCGAGATCAAGCTCCCGCGCACGGTCCGCGGTGCCGTCCTGGCGACCGCCCCGGTCATGTTCGCCGTCTGGGCGCTGGCCGGGTTCTACGGCTCCCTCGGCCCGGCCCTGGTCCGCACGCTGGTCGGCTCCACCTCGGCCGTCTACGGCGGCCTCGGCCTCTTCGTGCTGGCGATCGTGGCGGCGAGCTCGGTCCTCGCCCTGCGCAACGCCTCGGCGACCACCGTCATGTACACCGGCGTCGCGGCGCTCGTCGCCGGGGTGACGCTCACCCTGGTGGCCGTCGCCCAGGGCCTGCCCGCGCTGTTCTTCGTCGGCACGGCCGTGGCCGGCCTCGGGTTCGGCAGCGGCTTCCAGGGCGGAATCCGCACCGTGATGCCGCTGACCAGGCCGCACGAGAGCTCGGGCGTGCTGTCCCTGCTGTTCGTCGTCTCCTACCTCGGCATGGGCGTCCCCTCCGTGCTCGCCGGTGTGCTGGTGGTGCACGGTGGCGGTCTGGTCTCCACCTCCGAGGAGTACGGCGCTGTGGTCATCGCCCTGGCCCTGCTGGCCCTGGCCGCCCTGCTGCTGCGCGGGAGGCCGCAGGGCACGCCGGGCGTACTGGCGGCCTCCGGCGGCTCCCCGGCCGTCGAGGCCGAACCCGCCCGCGCCTCCCGGTGACCGAACAGACCGGTCTGGTCGGCCCTACGATGGCGGAGTAGAGAAGGGTTGAGCGGCATGACGAAGACGTCGAGCGCCATGACAGCGAGTGCCAAGGCTCCCACGGCCCGGGAGCGGCTGCTCGCGGCGGCGAACGAGCTGTTCTACGCGGAGGGTGTGCAGTCGGTCGGGATCGACCGGATCATCGAGCACGCCGGGGTCGCCAAGGCCTCGCTGTACAACACCTTCGGCGGCAAGGAACAGCTCATCCGCGCCTACCTCGACTCCCGGCACGTCCGGCTGACCGAGCGGCTGCTGCGCGCCGTCGACGCCGCCGAGGACCCGCGGGACCGGCTGCTGGCCGTCTTCGACGCCCAGGTCGAGCTGTTCGCCCAGCAGACCTACCACGGCTGCGCCTTCGTGGCGGCGAGCGCGGAGGCCAAGCACGGCAGCGCCATCGAGGAGGCATCCGACACCGCCCGCGCCTGGATCCGCGCGCTCTTCACCGACCTCGCCCGGGAGGCCGGCGTCCCGGATCCCGAGGCGCTGGCCCACCAGCTCCACCTGCTGTACGACGGGGGCGGGGTGTCCGCGCGGATGGACCGGGACCCGTCGGCGGGCGCGGTCGCCCGCGAGGCGGCCGGCGTACTGATCGACGCGGCGCTGTCGAAGCGGCCCTGAGAACCCCCTCGGGCCGCGATCCGGCCTCCGCCGGGACCCGGACACGCGGAAGCGCCGCGGCAGCGTTGTCACCCTCGCTGCCGCGGCGCTCGTGTGCACGCCGACGGGGCCGCCGGGGATCTCAGAGGCCGTCCGGGTCCGCACGGTTCAGCGCGGGCTTCGGGGTGACACCCGCCGTCATCAGGTAGTCCGCGGCCGAGGTGTCGGTGACGAGGCTGGTGACCAGTCCTGACCTGAGCACCGCGTCGATCGCGGCCGCCTTGCGCTGCCCGCCCGCGATCGCGACGACCTCGGGGATTCGGCGCAGCTGGTCGGCCTTGACCGTGATGCATCGTTCCCCCAGGTCGCGTCCGACCCGGCGGCCGTCGGCGTCGAAGAGGTGCGCGGCCATCTCGGCGGCGACACCGAGCGTGGCGTAGTGCGCGCGCTCCTCGTCGCTGAGCATGTCGTGCACGGTCGAGATGCCGGGCTCCCAGGAGCCGATGGAGACACAGGCGACCGTGACCTTGTCGAAGTACTCGAAGGCCCGGGCGATCCCGGTCTGGTTGCGCAGCGCGGCCGCGGTGGCCGCGTCCGGCAGCAGCATCGGCGCGTAGATGGGGTGGGCGTCACCCCCCGACACCTGGGCGGCCCGCCGCACGGCCTCCACCGAGCCGCGCTCGGAGGTCCCCGCGTCGTACACGCCCGTCAGCTGCACCACCGTGCACGGCGGCAGCCGGTCCAGCGCCGCCGCCATGTGGATCGTGGACCGGCCCCAGGCGAGGCCGAGCACGTCCCCCTCGTTGACGAGTTCGCCGAGCAGGTCGGCGGCCACCTCGCCGAGGTTCTCGGGGTCGGGGGTCTCCTCCGCCTCGGCCGGGGACTCGACCACGACGGCGTGCCGCAGGCCGTAGCGGGCGCGGAGCGCGTCGGAGCGCTCGGCGTCCAGCTCGGCCGGCACCCGGATCTCGATGCGTACGAGATCCCTTTCGAGGGCAGTCTCCAGGACACGCGCCACCTTGAAGCGGCTGACGCCGAACTCCTCAGCGATCTGGATCTTGGACTTGCCCTCGAGATAGAAGCGGCGGGCCATGGCCGCCGCCTGCACCAGCTCTGCGGGTCCCATCCGCATGGCTGACCGGCCCGCCGACATACCCGACACGGCCATCTCCTCACTGCTGTTCACACTCTGGATACGCCGTTCATCCTTGCAGATCCGGCGCACTTGATCAGCCCTGATCGGAGCCGTTCACGTTCCCGTACCTCAGTGGTCGCACGCCCACGACGCCTGGGCGGTGGCCGTCTCCGCCTGGGTGCGCAGTGCACGTACCGCCTCTGCCGGGTCGTTTGCCCCGTACACCGCGGAACCTGCCACGAAAACATCGGCTCCCGCGTCCGCGCACCTTTCGATCGTCGATGCCGAGACTCCGCCGTCGACCTGGAGCCAGAGTTCCAGTCCGTGCTTACCGATCAGCTCCCGGGTGCGGCGGATCTTCGGCAGCATGATGTCGAGGAAGGCCTGACCGCCGAAACCGGGCTCCACCGTCATGATGAGCAGCATGTCCAGCTCGGGGAGCAGGTCCTCGTACGGCTCGATGGGCGTCGCGGGCTTGAGCGCCATGGAGGCGCGGGCGCCCTTCGCCCGGATCTCCCGCGCGAGCCGCACGGGTGCGGCGGCCGCCTCCACGTGGAAGGTGACGGAAGAAGCACCCGCCTCGACGTACTGGGGAGCCCAGCGATCGGGGGCCTCGATCATCAGATGGCAGTCCAGCGGGGTGTCCGTAGCACGGGCCAGGGACTCTACGACCGGCACGCCGAGCGTGAGGTTCGGGACGAAGTGGTTGTCCATGACGTCGACGTGGAGCCAGTCGGCGCCTTCGACCGCCTTCGCCTCGTCCGCGAGGCGGGCGAAGTCGGCGGACAGGATGCTGGGGTTGATCTGCACGGCCATGCCCCAAGCGTGCCATGCCCTGAGGGGTGCGGCCGAGTTGGGTTCGGAGGCGATGAAGGCCGGTCGCCCGGCAGCGGGTGAGTGGGGCTTGATCGCGCAGTTCCCCGCGCCCCCAGCCGGGCGGAGGCCGTCCTCCTGGCGACGTAGTACACGGGGCTCATCCTCGAGGATGAGGCCAGGGAACTGCCTTGGTGCCGTCGTACCAGGTGAGAGTGCGGGCGGTGGCACGATGCCCCGGCACCCCTCGCCGGGCCAGGCTGGTGACTCACCCGAGACCAGACCTGGAGATCCGTTCCCGTGGCTACTTTGCTCTATCGGCTGGGCCGTACCGCCTTCCGGCGGCGCTGGCTCGTGGCGTTGTTGTGGGCGGTGATCCTGGGCGGCCTCGGCTTCGGTGCCGTCAAGGCTCCGGCCGCCTCCGACAGCGGCACGTCCTTCATGCCCGGCATCGAGGCGCAGAAGGCGTTCGACCTGATCGGGGAGCGCTTCCCCGGCGCCTCCGCCAACGGCGCCAACGCGCGGATCGTGTTCGTCGCCCAGCACGGCGAGAAGGTGACCGCGGCCGACAACCGCGCCGCCATCGACACCTTCGTCAAGGAGGCCGACGCGGCACCTGAGGTCTCCGGCGCCGTGAACCCCTTCACCGCGAAAGCGGTCAGCAGGGACGGCTCCACCGCCTACGCCACCGTCAACTACAAGGTCAAGGCCGCCGACCTCACCGACGCGGACAAGACCGCGCTGCAGAAGGCCATCGATCAGGCCCGTGCCTCCGGCCTCACGGTCGAGGTCGGCGGTACGGCGCTCGCCGAGCAGGCGGCGGCGAGCGGCTCGTCCGAGGCCATCGGCATCGCCCTGGCCGCCGTGGTCCTGCTGATCACCTTCGGCTCCCTGGCGGCCGCCGGGCTGCCCCTGCTGACGGCCGTCATCGGTGTCGGGACCAGCATGCTCGGCATCATCGTGCTGGGCAGCACGTTCGGCCTGACCGCGACGACGGGGACACTCGCCTCGATGCTCGGACTGGCGGTCGGTATCGACTACGCCCTGTTCGTGGTCTCCCGCTACCGGGAGGAACGAGCCAACGGGCACGAGCCGCGCGAGGCGGCGGGCCTGGCTGTCGGCACGGCCGGTTCCGCCGTCGTCTTCGCCGGCCTCACGGTCGTCATCGCGCTCGCCGGGCTGTCCGTGATCGGCGTGCCCTTGCTGACGAAGATGGGCCTCTGCGCGGCGGGCGCCGTCGCTGTCGCCGTACTGATCGCCCTCACCCTGGTCCCTGCCCTGCTGGGCATGTGGCCCCATGCCGTCCTCTCCCGCACCACCCGCAAGCGCGGTCGGTCGAAGCCTCAGACGGACAATGTCGGTTCGCGCTGGGCCCGCTTCGTCCTGCGCCGCCCCGTGGCCGTGCTGGTGCTGTCCGTGGTGGGCCTCGGCACGCTCGCCCTGCCCGCCGCGCACCTGGAGATGGGCATGCCGGGCGCCGAGTCCAAGCCGACGTCGTCCACCGAACGGCGTGCCTACGACGACCTCGCGCACGGCTTCGGCGCGGGCTTCAACGGACCGCTGACCGTCGTCGCCGACGTCAAGGGAGCCCACGACCCCAAGGCGGCGGTCGCGCGGCTCACCAAGGAGATCACGGCCACCCGCGGTGTCGTGTCCGTGTCCGTCCCGCGTTTCAACCAGGCCGGCGACACGGCCTTGTTCTCGGCGGTCCCGGCCACCGGCCCGAACGACGAGAGGACCAAGGACCTCATCCACACCATCCGGGCGGAACGTCCCGCCCTGGAGCGGGGAACCGGCGCGACCTTCAAGGTCACCGGCAGCACCGCCATGGACATCGACGTCGCCCAGGCCCTCCAGGACGCGCTGGTGCCCTACCTCGCCGTCATCCTCGGCCTGGCCCTCGTCCTGCTGCTGGTGGTCTTCCGCTCCGTGCTCGTCCCCGTCAAGGCCGCCTTCGGGTTCCTGCTCAGCGTGCTGGCCGCCCTCGGCTCCGTGGTCGCCGTCTTCCAGTGGGGCTGGGGCGCGGGCCTGCTCGGCGTGGAACAGCCCGGGCCGATCATGAGCCTGATGCCGATCTTCCTGGTGGGCATCGTTTTCGGCCTGGCGATGGACTACGAGGTGTTCCTCGTCGCCCGGATGCGGGAGGCGTACGTCCACGGCGACCGCGCCCCGCAGGCGGTCGTCACCGGCTTCCGGCACAGTGCGCGGGTCGTCGTCGCCGCGGCCGTCATCATGATCGCGGTGTTCTCCGGGTTCGTCAGCGCCCAGGAGTCGATGATCAAGACGATCGGCTTCGGACTCGCCGTCGCGGTGCTCTTCGACGCCTTCGTCGTCCGCATGGCGATCGTGCCCGCCGTCCTCGCCCTCCTCGGTGACCGCGCCTGGTGGCTGCCCAGGTGGCTCGACCGGCTCCTGCCCCGCGTCGACGTCGAGGGCTCCGAACTCACCACAGAAGCCGGCGCCCATGGCACCGGGCCGGCCGATCTCCGGCCGCTGCCGGTGGAAGAAACCCGCGTCTGATGCCCGTATCACGGTGGCGGCACCACGTACCGAGGTGCCGCCACCTGTGGTGTGTGAGCATGACTTCCCGGACCACCCCTCTCGGAGCGCGATGAACACGATCTGGCAGCGCTGGGCGGCGCCTCGTCCTCAGGCGGCCGAGGCCGCGGCACTGCTCCTGCTGACCGCGGCGACGCTCTCCGGTGTCGTGGTCACCTGGGCCGTGTGGTTGAGATCCCCCTTGTGGCCGGCGCTCGCGCTGTCCGTCCTGGCCTGCGGCGCGGTGCACTGGCGCCGCACCCGGCCCCTGTCGGTACTGGCTGTCACCACGTTGTGCACCGTGGCCCAGGGAGCACTGGGCTATCTGCTGACGCCCCTCCTGATGGGGCCCCTCCTGACCGCGCAGTACTCCCTGAGCCTCCACAACCGGCGGCGCACCTCATGGAACAGCGCGGTGGTGGTCGCCATCGCCATAGTGGCCACCGGCCTCCTCGACACCCGGCTCAACCGTTCCCCGGTCCTCTCCATCGTCAACCCCACGGCCTGGGTACTGCTGTGCGGGGCCATCGGCGGTTATGTCCGGGTGCGCCGCGAATACGCCGCCGCCCGCTCCGAGCACGCCGTCCGGGAGCGCGAGGAGGAGGCCCGGCACCGGGTGTTCCAGGAACGGATGCGCATCGCGCGGGAGTTGCACGACGTGGTCGCCCATCACCTCACCCTCGCCGACGCTCAGGCCGCCACCGCCGCCCACCTCGCCCGGACCCATCCCGACCAGGCGCTCGACATGATCGGCATGCTGCCCGGGACCACTTCCGCCGCGCTACGGGAGCTCAAGGCCACCGTGGGCCTGCTGCGCCAGGACACCGACAACCAGGCCGCTGACAACCTGGCCCCCGCCCCCGGGCTGCGGGACCTGCCCGACCTGGTCGACGCCTGCGCGGCGGCCGGCCTGGCGGTGACCGTCACGGTCGACGGCAAGGCCGGCCGCCTGACCCCGGTGCTCGACCTGACGGCGTACCGGATCGTCCAGGAAGCCCTCACCAACGTCAGCAAGCACGCCGTCACCCCGGCCGCCGAGGTCCGCCTCGCCTACACCCCCCATCACCTCACCCTGACCGTCACCAACGACACCGGCCTGAGCCTCCCGCCGCCCTCCACCGCCCTCGACGGCGGCTTCGGCCTCATCAGCATGCGCGAGCGCGCCACCGCCGTGGGCGGCACCTTCCACGCCGGTCACCGCCCGCACGGCGGCTTCGAGGTCGCCTGCACCCTCCCGCTCGACAGCCGCGACGACAGTCCCGACGAAAGCCCACCGACATGACCATCCGAGTCCTGCTGGCCGACGACCAGGCGCTCCTGCGCGCCACCTTCCGCATCCTCATCGACTCGGTCGAAGACCTCACCGTGGTCGCCGAGGCCGCCGACGGACAGGAGGCTGTCGACCTCTCCGCCGAGCACCGCCCCGACGTCGTCATCATGGACATCCGCATGCCGCACCTCGACGGGGTCGCCGCCACGGCCGCCATCTGCGCCCGGCCGGAACTCGCCGGAACCCACATCCTCGTCCTCACCACCTTCGAGAACGACGAGAACGTCGCCAAGGCCCTGCGCGCCGGCGCGAGCGGCTTCCTCGGCAAGGGAGTCAGTCCCGAGATCCTGCTGGCCGGCATCCGCACGGTCGCGGCCGGCGAAGCCCTTCTCTCACCCACCGCCACCCAGGCCCTCATCACCCGTTTCCTGGCCACCCCCGACACCGACGGCTTCCTCGCCCTCCCCGACGCCGTCAAGGCCCTGACCGACCGCGAACGCGAAGTGGTCGCCCTGGCCGCCCACGGCAGATCCAACATCGAGATCGCCGACAAGCTGGTGGTGAGCCCGCTGACCGTACGCAGCCACATCCACCGCGCCATGACCAAACTGAACGCCCGCGACCGCGCCCAGCTCGTCGTCATCGCGTACCAGAGCGGCCTGGTCAAGCCACACCCTCACGGCTGACCCACGTACGGCAGGAAGCTGCTTGGGCATCTTGCCAGGGAAGAAAGTGAACAAGCCCGAGGGGCTCGTCAGCCGGTTCTGCGGATCAGGGAGAGGTACATCGCGTCCGTGCCGTGCAGGTGTGGCCAGAGCTGTACGTCCGGGCCCTCGCCGAGGTCGGGGACGCCCGGCAGGAGTGGGCGGGCGTCCAGGAGTTCCGTGTCCGGGCGCTGCTTCAGCACGTCCTGGACCACGGCCCGCGTCTCCGCCAGGTGCGGGGAACAGGTGGCGTAGCCGACCACACCGCCCACCCGGACCGAGTCGATCGCGGTGCGCAACAGGGCCCGCTGGAGCGGGGCGAAGTTGTCGAGGTCCTCGGGGCGGCGGCGCCACCGTGCCTCGGGGCGGCGGCGCAACGCGCCCAGACCCGTGCACGGGACGTCCATCAGAACCCGGTCGAAGGTGCCGGGCCGCCACGGCGGCCTGGTGCCGTCGGCGGCGATGACCTGGTACGGGCCCGGGTTGCCGTGCAGCGCCTTCGCGACCAGACCGGCCCGGTGCGGCTGCTTCTCGGAGGCGAGCAGCGAAGCCCCGCGTTCGGCGGCGAGCGCGGCCAGCAGCGCGGCCTTGCCGCCGGGTCCGGCGCAGCCGTCCAGCCACTTCTCGTCACGCCCCTCGACCGGCGCGTCGGCGAGCGCGCGGGCCACCAGCTGGCTGCCCTCGTCCTGCACCCCGGCCCGGCCCTCCTGGACGGCCGGGACGGCACCGGGCTCGCCGCCCTCGGCGAGCCGCACGGCGTACGGCGACCAGCGCCCCGGCACGGCCGCTTCCTCGCGGAGCAGTTCCTCGGTGGTGGACCGCCCCGGCCGGGCGACCAGCGTCACCTCGGGCCGTTCGTTGTCGGCTGCCAGCAGTTCCTCGATCCCGGCACGGCCGCCGCCCAGCGAGTCCCAGAGCGCGGAGACGATCCAGCGCGGGTGCGAGTGCACGACGGCGAGGTGGTCCTCGGGGTCGGCGTCGTAGGGGGGCGCGACACGGGCGATCCACCCCTCCAGGTCGTCCTGGGCGACCTTGCGGAGCACCGCGTTGACGAACTTGGCCCGGCCGTCGCCCAGCACCACCCGGGCGAGTTCCACGGACGCGGAGACGGCGGCGTGGCTGGGGATCCGGGTGCCCAGCAACTGGTGCGCTCCCAGGCTGAGCACGTCCAGGACCGGCGGGTCGACCTCGCGCAACGGCCGGTCCACGCACGCGGCGATGATCGCGTCGTACGTCCCCTGCCGGCGCAGCGTCCCGTACACCAGCTCGGTGGCGAGCGCGGCGTCCCGCCCGTCGAACTTCTCGGGCCCCTCCTTCTCCCGGGCCTTGCGCAGCAGCGGCGGCAGTACGAGGTTGGCGTACGCGTCCCGCTCGTCCACGGCACGCAGCGCCTCGAAGGCGAGGATGCGGACGGGGTCCTTCTGGGGACGGCGGTAGGGCTTGGCGGGTCTGCGCGGCCGCCGGGACTGCTCGCTCACGAAAAAGGTGCTCCGGGTACGGGAATGGTGCGGCCTTCCAGCGTACGCCGGGCACGTCGGAAAGCCGCCGCCGGGAGACAGCCGGGCGGAGGGGTGCTCAGCCGCCGAGGGTCTCCCCGGGGCCGATACGCACGCCGCGCGCCCAGTCGGCCGCCCGCATCGGCTTCTTGCCCTGCGCCTGCACCCACAGCAGTTCCACGGCGTACGACGCGGTCCCCACGTGCACGCTGTTCTTGCCGACGGCGATCTCGGCCGGCGAGAGACCGGTCCGCTCGGGCACCGGCGCGACCTGGATCAGCTTCAGCCGCTCACCGCGGAAGGTGGTCCAGGCACCGGGGGCCGGGGTGCAGCCCCGGACCACCCGGTCGACGCGCAGCGCGGGCGTCGACCAATCGACCCTGGCGTCCTCGACGGTGATCTTCGGGGCGAGGGTGATGCCGTCGGCGGGCTGCGGTACGGCCTTGAGCGTGCCGTCCTCGATGCCGTCCATGGTGGCGGCGAGCAGCCCGGACCCCGCGAAGGCGAGCCGCGTCAGCAGGTCACCGCTGGTGTCGGTGGGACGGATCTCCTCGGTGACGGTGCCGTAGACCGGGCCGGAGTCCAGGCCCTCCTCGATGAGGAAGGTGGACGCGCCTGTGATCTCGTCCCCCGCCATGATGGAGTGCTGGACGGGTGCCGCCCCGCGCCAGGCGGGCAGCAGCGAGAAGTGCAGGTTGACCCACCCGTGGACCGGCACGTCCAGGGCGACACGCGGCAACAGCGCCCCGTAGGCCACCACCGGGCAGCAGTCCGGCGCGATGGCCCGAAGCCGCTCCAGGAACTCCGGGTCGCGCGGCTTCGACGGCCGCAGCACCTCGATCCCGGCCTCCATCGCCCGCTCGGCCACGGGCGAGGCGACCAGCCTGCGCCCCCGTCCGGCCGGCGCGTCGGGCCGCGTGACCACGGCGGCCACCTCGTGCCGCCCGGAGGCGATGAGCGCGTCCAGGGCGGGAACGGCGACTTCGGGGGTACCGGCGAAGACGAGCTTCATGGGCGACTGGGGGCCTCTCGGACGACACCAACACGGGCGACGCACAAGTCTATGGCCCCGGTCCGGAGGCGGGAGAGCGCGGTGGTGCGGGACGCCCCGCACGGCGTACGCATATGCCCATACGCCCCCACACCGTGACCAGCGGAGCGCCCACGCGTTGGTCAAGGAAGAGTTGACCACACCGGGCCGCACGCGCGGCCCATTCCTTTCACGCCGGTTCGAGAGGCTTGTTCATGGCCGACCACGCAACCCACGACGCCCAGGCCCGGGCCAGCCTGCACTTGTTGGTGCGGGACATCGAGCGGGTCCGCCGGCAGGTGGACGCACTGCGTACGCTCACCGCCCAGTTGGGCAACGTATACCGCCCGCGCCGCTCCGGCCCGTCCACGGGCTTCGTCGTCTACGGACGCGCCCCCGCTCCGACGGTCCGGCTCGCCCAGGAGCTCCGGGACAGCGTCGAAACCCTGGTCACGGCCGCCGTGGACTTCGACCGCTCACTGGGCTTCTCGTGGGACGCGGTGGGCTCCGCGCTCGGAGTCACCAAGCAGGCGGTGCACCGCCGTTACGGCGCCCGCCGCGCCACGGCCCAGACCGCGGCGGTCCCCGAGACCGAGCGGCCGACGGAACCCTCGGGCACCCGTACGCTCAACGTGGGCCCCGGCCTGCCCACCGTGCCCACGGTCCCGGCCGCCCGCTCCATGCCGACCCAGCCCACCGCGGGCAGCCCCACCCTGCGTGACGAGGCCAGGCCGACCGCCTTCCCCGGCCCGCGCAACGGCTGACGCACCCGGCGCGAACACCCGCCACGGCTGACCGCAAGGGCTCACCCGCCCGCCCCCGCCCTCCCGGCAAGCACCCGGGAGGGCAGCCGCCTACCCCCGGCGGCCCCCGGTACCAACCCGATCTCGCCCCCCCGGTTTCACATCCCGGTTTCGCATCCCGGTTTCACCGCCCGGCTCATCACCCAGTTCCACCGCCCGGCCTCGCCACCGGCCTCATCACCTGATCTCGTCGCCTGGCCTCGCCACCCGCCCTCATCGCCAGGCCTCGCCACCCGATCTCGCCGCCGGGTCATATCGCCAGGCCTCGCACCCGGCCTCATGACCAGGCCTCGCCACCCGGTCTCTCAGCTCCCCGTCTCGTCAGCCGATGTCCGGTGGATCGATCCGTACGCGTACCGCCGTCTCGCCGGTCCCCCGTGCCATCCGCGCCGCCTGGGCGGACTTCAGGGCGGCCGCCAGGGCCGCGCCGCTTCCCGGGGGCACCCGTAGCAGCGCCCGCTCCCAGTGCTCCCCGGGTGGTGGCGCGCCTGTCCGCCGAGGCGCCCCGGCCCGCACCACGGGGAGCGGGACCGGTCCCAACAGCTCGGCTTCCGGGGGCAGTTCGGCCGTACCTAGGAACTCGGCCAGCGCCTGCGCAGTCCCCGACACCGCCGCCATCCGGGACACCGGCGGAAAGCCCAGCTCGGCCCGCTCGGCGAGTTCGCGCACCGCGTGCCCGACCGGATCCCACCGCACCAGCGCCTGCACGGGCCGCAGCGTCGGCTCCGCGACGACGACCACGGTGCCCCCCTCCCCCTGCGGCCGTACCAGCGCCCCGGCCGCCAGCCACCGGCGCAGCGCGTCCTCGCCGGCCCGCAGGTCCGGCCGCCCGAGCATGGCCCAGCCGTCCAGCAGGAGGGCCGCCGCGTAGCCGCCCTCGGCGACCGGTTCGGCACCCGGGGTGCTCACCACCAGCGCCGGGGTCCCCGGCACGGTGTCCAGCACGTGCTCCCGCCCCGAGGTCCGCACCGGCACGGCGGGAAAGGCGCGCCCCAGCTCCTCCGCGGTCCGTCGGGCCCCGACCACCTGGGCACGCAGCCGGAAGCCACCGCACGCCGGGCAGTGCCAGTCGCTCTCCTCACGCCCGCACCACCCGCACCGCAGCGCGCCCGCGTCCTGCCCCTCCAGCGGCCCGGCACAGTGCCGGCAGCGCGCCGGTTCCCGGCAGCGGGCGCAGGCCATCCGCGGGACGTAGCCACGCCGCGGCACCTGGACCAGCACCGGCCCGTGCCGCAGTCCGTCCCGGACGGCCTGCCAGGCCAGGGTCGGCAGCCGGGCGGCCCGCGCGGCCTCGTCGCGCGCGAGGTCGCCGTCCCCGACGGTCCGGACCAGGGGCGCGGTCCGCCGGACCTGCTCCCGGCCGGCCACCAGGGGCCGCGCCCAGCCGTTCTCGACCAGTTGCGCGGCTTCGACCGTGCAGCTCCAGCCCCCCAGCAGGAAGCCGCATCCGTCGAGCGCCGCGCGCAGCAGCAGCACGTCCCTGGCGTGCGGCTGGGGTGCGTGGGGCTCGCTGTGGCTGTCGTCCCCGTCGTCCCAGATGGCGACGAGTCCCAGGTCGCGTACCGGGGCGAACATGGCGGCCCGCGTTCCCACCACGGCCCGCACCGACCCGCGGCTGACCGCGAGCCACTGTGCGTACCGCTTCTCGGGCCCGGCGTCGGCCGTGAGCAGCGCGTGCCGCCCCGCGCCGAGCAGGTCGGTGAGCGCCGCGTCGACCCGGGCGGCGGCCCGTCCGTCCGGTACGACGACCAGCGCGCCGCGTCCCGAGGCGAGGGTGGCGGCGACGGCGCGGGCGATCTCCTCGCTCCAGTCCGGGCCCGGCAGGGTGTTCCACACCGCACGCGGTGCGCCGCCGGCGGCCAGCGACTCGATGAACGCGGGCCCGTGCTCGTACCGCGCCCAGGAGCCGGGGCCCGGTGCCGGGGGCGGCGGCAGCGGTTCCGGCGAGGGCCGCTTCTCCGCCCGTGCGCTGCGCGGTGGCACGGCGAGCTGGAGCACGTCGGCGAGGCTGCCCGCGTAGCGGTCGGCGACGGCCCGCGTCAGCCGCAGCAGTTCCTCGCCCAGCACCGGCTCGGGCGAGACGACCTGGGCCAGCGCGGCCAGCGGTCCGGAGTAGTCGGACTCGGCGAGCCGCTCGACCAGGAAGCCGTCGATGAGGCCCCCGCCCTCCCGGCGGCCGTCCCGCACCCGGTGCCGGCCGGCCCCGAACCGGACCCGGACCCGGACCCCGGGCTGCGCCTCGGCGTCCAGCTCGGCGGGGACGGCGTAGTCGAAGTACCGGTCGAGGTGCAGCACTCCCTTGTCCACCAGCACCCGCGCCACCGGCAGCCGTTCGGCGAGCGCGGCGCCCCGCCAGGTCCGCGGCTTGGCCCGGGGCACCTTGGCGCCCCGCACGCTCTCCCGGATGAGCGCGAGCTGCTCCGGCGGCGCCCCTTCGGCGCCCCCGCCCCCCTGCCCGTTCTCGCTGCTCACGCTTGCATTCTTACCAAACACCGCTGACAACGGCCGGGCCCCGGGGCACCCTTCCGCCTTCCCCGCCCCCATGTTCACGACTTACTACATCAAGGGGACGCGCGCGGACGAGGCGCCGCTCGTGGGGCCCGCCGGGGACACGAAACCGGCTGCGGAGGCCGCGCAGCCGCGCGTGCCGTGACCGGACGCCCCGATATCCGGCTCCCCCCCGGACGACGACGCCGGCTCCCGCGGCCACCTTTCGGTGGTCGCGGGAGCCGGCGTCGAATGCTCTGCCGGTGTCCGCCTAGAGGCCGGCGGCCTTGCGCAGGGCGTCCACCCGGTCGGTCTTCTCCCAGGTGAACTCGGGGAGCTCACGGCCGAAGTGACCGTACGCCGCGGTCTGGGCGTAGATCGGGCGGAGCAGGTCGAGGTCACGGATGATCGCGGCCGGACGCAGGTCGAAGACCTCGTCGATCGCCTTCTCGATCTTCTCGTGGTCGATCTTCGCGGTGCCGAAGGTCTCGACGAACAGACCCACCGGCTCGGCCTTGCCGATCGCGTACGCGACCTGGACCTCGCAGCGGGCGGCCAGACCGGCCGCGACCACGTTCTTGGCGACCCAGCGCATCGCGTAGGCGGCCGAGCGGTCGACCTTGGACGGGTCCTTGCCCGAGAAGGCACCGCCACCGTGCCGGGCCATGCCGCCGTAGGTGTCGATGATGATCTTGCGGCCGGTCAGACCGGCGTCGCCCATCGGGCCGCCGATCTCGAAACGGCCGGTCGGGTTGACCAGCAGACGGTAGTTCTCGGTGTCGAGCTTGATGCCGTCGTCGAGCAGCGCCTTCAGCTCCGCCTCCACCACGAACTCGCGGATGTCGGGGGCGAGCAGCGACTCCAGGTCGATGTCCGAGGCGTGCTGGCTGGAGACCACGACCGTGTCGAGACGGACGGCCTTGTCACCGTCGTACTCGATGGTGACCTGCGTCTTGCCGTCGGGCCGCAGGTAGGGGATGGTGCCGTTCTTGCGGACCTCGGAGAGGCGCTTCGACAGCCGGTGCGCCAGGAAGATCGGCAGCGGCATCAGGGTCGGCGTCTCGTCGGTGGCGTAGCCGAACATCAGGCCCTGGTCGCCGGCGCCCTGCTTGTCGAGTTCGTCCTCGTCGCCCTCGACCCGGTTCTCGTACGCGGTGTCCACGCCCTGGGCGATGTCCGGGGACTGCGCGCCGATGGAGACCGAGACGCCGCAGGAGGCTCCGTCGAAGCCCTTCTTCGAGGAGTCGTAGCCGATCTCGAGGATCTTGTTGCGGACCAGCGTCGCGATGTCCGCGTACGTCTTGGTCGTGACCTCGCCGGCCACGTGCACCAGGCCGGTGGTGATCAGCGTCTCGACGGCGACCCGGGAGGTCGGGTCCTCGCGCAGCAGCGCGTCGAGAATGGTGTCGCTGATCTGGTCAGCGATCTTGTCGGGGTGGCCCTCGGTCACGGACTCCGAGGTGAACAGGCGACGGGACACAACGCTCCCTGGGGTTGCAGCGGCTGCTGTCTGATCATTGGTGGACGACACGGGGGCTGCACCCGGGCGTCGTCCGAGAACAGTTTATCGGTCGCACTCGGCCGCCGGCCCACCTGTCTCGACACTCGGAAGTGCTGTGACCTGCGGCACGGGCATTCTGCCCAATGGTCGGCGGCCTTGACCAGAGGACCCGCACCGCAATGTCGTGTCCGGGAAAGTTGACATACGGCTGAAATAAGTTAACCCAAACGGGCCGCCACGAGATCCCAGACGGTGTCGGCGAGCGCCTCCTTCGGCCCGTGCGGTACCGGGGTCTCGCTGCCGTCGGCGCCCAGCACCACGGCCTCGTTCTCCTCGGAACCGAAGGTCTTGCGCTCCCCCACCTCGTTCACCACGAGCAGGTCGCAGCCCTTGCGCGCCAGCTTGGTCCGGCCGTTGGCGAGCACGTCGTCGGTCTCCGCGGCGAAGCCCACGATCACCTGTCCGGGCCGCGCCCGGTCGGCCGAGATCTCCGCGAGGATGTCCGGATTCCGCACGAGAACGATCGGTTCCGGTTCCTGGCCGTCCTTCTTCTTGATCTTCCCGGTCGCGTAGACCGCGGGGCGGAAGTCGGCGACGGCGGCGGCCATCACCACGGCGTCCGCGTCGGCGGCCGCCTTCAGTACCGCCTCACGCAGTTGCACGGCCGTACCGACCGGGACCACGTCCACGCCGGCCGGGTCCGGCAGGCCGGTGGTGTTGGCGGCGACCAGGGTCACCCGGGCGCCCCGCGCGGCGGCCGTACGGGCGAGGGCGTAGCCCTGCTTGCCGGAGGAGCGGTTGCCGAGGAAGCGGACCGGGTCCAGGGGCTCGCGGGTGCCGCCGGCGGAGACGACGACGTGGCGGCCCCTCAGGTCGGGCTCGGCCACGCCCCGGGCCAGGACCCGGCGGCACACCTCGAAGATCTCCGCCGGGTCGGGCAGCCGGCCCTTGCCGGTGTCGACGCCGGTGAGCCGGCCGACCGCCGGTTCGACCACGACGGCGCCGCGGCGGCGCAGCGTGGCCACGTTCTCCTGGGTGGCCGGGTGCTCCCACATCTCGGTGTGCATGGCAGGGGCGAAGACGACCGGGCAGCGGGCCGTGAGGAGGGTGTTGGTGAGCAGGTCGTCGGCGAGGCCGTGGGCCGCCTTGGCGAGCATGTCGGCGGTGGCGGGGGCGACCACGACCAGGTCGGCGTGCTGGCCGATGCGGACGTGCGGGACCTCTTCGACGTGGTCCCAGACCTCGGTGGAGACGGGGTTGCCGGAGAGGGCGGACCAGGTGGCGGCCCCGACGAAGTGCAGGGCGGAGGCGGTGGGCACGACCCGGACGTCGTGTCCCGACTCGGTGAACCTCCTCAGCAGCTCACAGGCCTTGTACGCGGCGATGCCGCCGCTGACCCCCAGCACGACCTTCGGCTTGCCCACCGGGCCTCCACTCGTCGAATCCATGACGCCATCACACACCACAGGCCCGGCAGTCGGCTGCCGGGCCTGTGGATAAGTCAACTGCAATACGAAAGTACTACTGCGCCGGGCCCTCGATGGCCTCGGAGGTCAGCAGACCCGCGTTGATCTCGCGCAGGGCGATGGAGAGCGGCTTCTCGTGGACGTGGGTGTCCACGAGCGGACCGACGTACTCGAGGAGGCCCTCGCCGAGCTGCGAGTAGTACGCGTTGATCTGACGGGCGCGCTTGGCCGCGTAGATCACGAGGCTGTACTTCGAGTCGGTGGCCTCGAGGAGCTCGTCGATCGGAGGGTTGATGATGCCCTCGGGCGCGGTGATGGAAGAGGACACGCTCTGCCTTCCGATGGATGGGAAAGATTCAGTCTGAATGATCGGCGACGATCACACAACGTCCATCAAGGCTAGCAGCTCGCGTGCCACGTCCTCGACGGAGGTGTTGACCAGCGTCTCGTCGAACTCCGGCTCGGCGGCCAGTTCGATCTTGGCCGCGGCCAGTCGGCGTTCGATCACCTCGGGCGCCTCGGTGCCGCGCCCGGTGAGCCTGCGCACCAGCTCCTCCCAGGAGGGAGGGGCCAGGAACACCAGCCGGCCCTCCGGCATGGTCTCGCGGACCTGCCGGGCGCCCTGGAGGTCGATCTCCAGGAGGACCGGCACCCCGGACTCCAGGTGCTCCAGGACGGCCGCGCGCGGCGTGCCGTAGCGGTTGCCCGCGAACTCGGCCCACTCCAGGAGCTCGCCGTTGGCGATCAGCTTGTCCATCTCGTCGTCGGAGACGAAGAAGTAGTGGACTCCGTGCTTCTCACCGGGACGGGGCCTGCGGGTGGTGGCCGACACCGAGAGCCAGACCTCCGGGTGTTCCTTGCGCATATGAGCGACGACCGTGCTCTTGCCGACCCCGGAGGGGCCGGAGAGCACGGTCAGTCGCGGACGTACGTCCGGGGGCTCGGGGGTCGTCCCCCGGAATGTTGCAGCCATGCAGCGATTATTCCAGCAATCGCAGGCCGTCCGGGACGGCCCTCCCGGACGGCTCGGCCATCAGGAGCCGGTGCTGCCGAACTCGCGCTCCAGGGAGGCGATCTGGTTGGAACCGAGACCACGCACGCGGCGGCTCTCGGAGATACCGAGTCGCTCCATGATCTGCTTGGCGCGGACCTTGCCCACGCCCGGCAGGGACTCGAGCAGGGCGGAGACCTTCATCTTGCCGATGACGTCGTTTTCCTGACCCTGCTTGATGACCTCGTGGAGAGAGGCGCCGGAGTGCTTGAGTCGATTCTTGACCTCGGCCCGCTCCCGGCGAGCCGCGGCGGCCTTTTCGAGCGCGGCTGCGCGCTGTTCAGGGGTAAGGGGCGGAAGAGCCACGCCTACGTCACCTCGGATGTCGAACTGTCGGATACGGACCGGTGAGGAACCTAGTCGCCCCACACCAGGGGAGCTACGAGCAACACGCTTGCCCGTTGACTCTGCTCGGAGACTAGCGGGCAAGTCCGCCGGAGTCAGCGAGAACAGCGGAAAAGTCCTGGTCAGCCTCCGTCAGGCCGGACATTTCAGTCATACTGCCCGCGATTTGAGGATGTATTCACGTTCAAGCCGTGGCCGGAACGCCCACGGGAGCACTTCTCGGAGTCGTCATCCACCTGCGACGACGTCCCGGATCTCCCCCGCGAACCGGTCCGCGGCCGCCCGCAGGGCCCCGACGTCGGGACCGTGACGCAAAACACCTCGGCTCACGTTTGGAATCACGTTGCGCACGGCCGCGCCGAACACCGCGGGCAGATCGGCGGCCGTCGCCCCCTGCGCGCCGACACCGGGTGCGAGGAGCGGACCGTTGATGGCGAGGTCGTACGACGACAGGTCGCCGACCGTGGCGCCGACGACCGCGCCGAAGGACCCCAGCGGCTCCTCCCCGGCGTTCTCGGCGGCCAGGTGCGCCAGCATGGTCGCGCCGACGGTACGGCCGTCCGCGCGCACCGCGTGCTGCACCTCCGGGCCCTCCGGGTTCGAGGTGAGGGCCAGCACGAACAGTCCGGCCCCGCTCTCCCGGGCCAGTGCGACGGCCGGGCTGAGCGAGCCGTAGCCGAGGTACGGCGAGACGGTCAGGGCGTCCGAGAAGAGCGGGGCGTCCTTGCTCAGGAAGGCCTGCGCGTACCCGGCCATGGTCGAGCCGATGTCACCGCGCTTGGCGTCCATGACGACCAGCGTCCCGGCGTCCCGCGCCTCCCGCACCACCCGCTCCAGAACAGCCACCCCGCGCGAGCCGAACCGCTCGAAGAAGGCGCTCTGCGGCTTCATGACGGCGATCCGGTCGGCCACCGCCTCGACGACGGTGCGGCTGAACCGCTCCAGGCCCGCCACGTCGTCGTCCAGCCCCCACTCGGAGAGCAGCGAGGCGTGCGGGTCGATGCCGACGCACAGCGGACCGCGTTCGTCCATGACGCGGCGCAGCCGCGCGCCGAAGGGCTCCAGGGGGCTCATACGGGCTTCCTCACGTCGGCGCCGACCGCGTCGGCGAGGGTGGCGTACGGGCTGGTGCGCAGACGCGCCGCGAGGCCCTTGTGGACGGCGCGGCCCCAGAAGGGCCCCTCGTAGATGAAGGCGCTGTAGCCCTGGACGAGCGTGGCACCGGCCAGGATGCGCTGCCAGGCGTCCTCGGCGTTCTCGACGCCACCGACGCCCACCAGGGTGATCCGGTCGCCCACGCGCGCGTAGAGGCGCCGCAGCACCTCCAGGGAGCGCTCCTTCAGCGGTGCCCCGGAGAGCCCGCCGGTCTCCTTGACCAGACCGGCGTCGGACCGCAGCCCGAGGCCCTCGCGCGCGATGGTGGTGTTGGTCGCGATGATCCCGTCCAGTCCCAGTTCCACGGCCAGGTCGGCGACGGCGTCCACGTCCTCGTCGGCGAGATCCGGCGCGATCTTGACCAGCAGCGGGACCCGGCGGTGGGCCACCACCCGGTCGGCGGCCTCGCGGACGGCGCTCAGCAGCGGCCTCAGCGACTCGGTGGCCTGGAGGTTGCGCAGGCCCGGCGTGTTCGGCGACGAGACGTTCACGACCAGGTAGTCGGCGTACGGCGCGAGCCGCTCGGCGGACTTCACGTAGTCGCCGACGGCCTCGGCCTCCGGTACGACCTTGGTCTTGCCGATGTTGACGCCCACGACGGTCCGGAAGACGGGCTCCCGGGTCGCGAGCCGGGCCGCGACGGTCAGCGAGCCGTCGTTGTTGAAGCCCATGCGGTTGATCAGCGCCCGGTCGGCGACCAGCCGGAACAGCCGCTTCCTGGGATTACCGGGCTGTGCCTCCCCGGTCACCGTGCCGATCTCGACGTGGTCGAACCCGAGCATCGACATCCCGTCGATGGCGACGGCGTTCTTGTCGAACCCGGCGGCCAGCCCGAAGGGCCCGTGCATCCGCAGCCCGAAGGCCTCGGTGCGCAGCTCCTTGTAGCGGGGCGCGAGCGCGGCGGCGACGAAGGTCCGCAGCACCGGGATGCGGACGGCGAGCCGGATCCACCGGAAGGCGAGGTGATGGGCCTGTTCCGGGTCCATCCGCTTGAAAACGAGATTGAAGAAGATCTTGTACATGGAGTCCTCATGCGGAGGGGGACACCGTCACCGGTGCCCCCCTTCATAGACAGCTGGGCAGAGCGCCCCGTCAGGGGCGCTGGGGGCGCCCCCGGCCGAAGGCTGGGGGAGGAACTGCGCGACCAGCCACAGCCGGCCCGCAGCCGAAACACGGCCTCTCAGTCCCTCGCGGCCGTCAACCTCTCCGCATGCTCCTGGAGCGACCGCACCCCCACGTCCCCGTGGTTCAGCGCGTCGATCCCCTGCACGGCCGCCGCCAGCGCCTGCACGGTCGTCAGGCACGGCACCGAGCGGGCCACCGCGGCCGTCCGGATCTCGTACCCGTCCAGGCGACCCCCCGTGCCGTACGGGGTGTTGACGATGAGGTCGACCTCGCCGTCGTGGACGAGCTGCACGATCGTCTTCTCGCCGTTCGGCCCGATGCCCTCCGACTGCTTGCGGACGACCGTCGCGTTGATGCCGTTGCGCTTGAGCACCTCGGCCGTCCCGGACGTGGCGAGCAGTTCGAAGCCGTGGGCGACCAGCTCACGCGCCGGGAAGATCATCGACCGCTTGTCGCGGTTGGCGACCGAGATGAACGCGCGGCCCTTGGTCGGCAGCGGCCCGTAGGCGCCGGCCTGCGACTTGGCGTAGGCCGTGCCGAAGACCGAGTCGATGCCCATGACCTCACCGGTGGAGCGCATCTCCGGGCCGAGCACGGTGTCCACACCCCGCCCCTGGATGTCCCGGAACCGCGACCACGGCATGACCGCCTCCTTGACGGAGATCGGCGCGTCGAAGGGCAGTTCGCCGCCGTCGCCGTGGGCAGGCAGCAGCCCCTCGGCGCGCAGCTCGGCGACGGTCGCGCCCAGCGAGATCCGGGCGGCGGCCTTGGCCAGCGGCACCGCGGTCGCCTTCGAGGTGAAGGGGACCGTGCGGGAGGCACGCGGGTTGGCCTCGAGGACGTACAGGATGTCCCCGGCCATCGCGAACTGGATGTTGATCAGACCGCGTACGCCGACACCGCGCGCGATGGCCTCGGTGGAGGCCCGCAGCCGCTTGATGTCGAAGCCGCCGAGCGTGATCGGCGGCAGGGCGCACGCCGAGTCGCCGGAGTGGATGCCGGCCTCCTCGATGTGCTCCATCACGCCGCCGAGGTAGAGCTCCTCGCCGTCGTAGAGGGCGTCGACGTCGATCTCGATCGCGTCGTCCAGGAACCGGTCGACCAGGACCGGCCGGGTGGGGCTGATCTCGGTCGACTCGGCGATGTACGCCTCCAGCCGGGTCTCGTCGTAGACGATCTCCATGCCGCGCCCGCCGAGCACGTAGGAGGGCCGCACCAGCACCGGGTAGCCGATCTCGTCGGCGATGGCCTTGGCCTCGGCGAAGGTGGTGGCCGTGCCGTGCTTGGGGGCCGGCAGGCCCGCCTCGGCCAGCACCCGCCCGAAGGCGCCCCGGTCCTCGGCCGCGTGGATCGCCTCGGGGGACGTCCCCACGATCGGGACGCCGTTGTCCTTCAGCGCCTGCGCCAGGCCCAGCGGGGTCTGGCCGCCCAGCTGGACGACGACGCCCGCGACCGGACCGGCCTGCTGCTCGGCGTGGACGATCTCCAGCACGTCCTCCAGGGTGAGCGGCTCGAAGTACAGCCGGTCGGAGGTGTCGTAGTCGGTGGAGACGGTCTCCGGGTTGCAGTTGACCATGACGGTCTCGTAACCCGCGTCGCTGAGCGCGAAGGACGCGTGCACGCAGGAGTAGTCGAACTCGATGCCCTGGCCGATGCGGTTGGGACCGGAGCCCAGGATGATGACGGCCGGCTTCTCGCGCGGCGCGACCTCGGTCTCCTCGTCGTAGGAGGAGTAGAAGTACGGCGTCTTCGCGGCGAACTCGGCGGCGCAGGTGTCGACCGTCTTGTAGACCGGGCGTACGCCCAGCGCGTGCCGCACCTCGCGCACGACGTCCTCGCGCAGTCCGCGGATCTCGCTGATCTGCTGGTCGGAGAAGCCGTGCCGCTTGGCCTCGGCGAGCAGGTCGGTGGTCAGCTCCGGCGCCCCGGCCAGCTCGTCGGCGATCTCCTTGATCAGGAACAGCTGGTCCACGAACCAGGGGTCGATCTTCGTGTACTCGAAGACCTCCTCGGGGGTGGCGCCCGCGCGGATGGCCTGCATGACGGTGTTGATCCGGCCGTCGGTGGGCCGTACCGCCTGGTGCAGCAGGGCCTCCTTGTCGCCGGGGTCGCCGACGAAGGTGAACTGGCTGCCCTTCTTCTCCAGCGAGCGCAGCGCCTTCTGGAAGGCCTCGGTGAAGTTGCGGCCGATGGCCATGGCCTCGCCGACCGACTTCATGGTGGTGGTCAGCGTGGAGTCCGCCTGCGGGAACTTCTCGAACGCGAACCGGGGAGCCTTGACGACCACGTAGTCGAGCGTGGGCTCGAAGGAGGCCGGGGTCTCCTGCGTGATGTCGTTGGGGATCTCGTCCAGGGTGTAGCCGACCGCCAGCTTCGCCGCGATCTTCGCGATCGGGAAGCCGGTCGCCTTGGACGCGAGCGCGGAGGACCGCGACACGCGCGGGTTCATCTCGATGACGATGACCCGGCCGTCCTCGGGGTTCACCGCGAACTGGATGTTGCAGCCGCCCGTGTCCACGCCGACCTCGCGGATCACGGCGATGCCGATGTCCCGCAGGATCTGGTACTCGCGGTCGGTCAGCGTCATGGCCGGGGCGACGGTGATCGAGTCACCGGTGTGCACGCCCATCGGGTCGAAGTTCTCGATGGAGCAGACGACCACGACGTTGTCGTGCTTGTCGCGCATCAGCTCCAGCTCGTACTCCTTCCAGCCGAGGATGGACTCCTCCAGGAGCACCTCGGTGGTCGGCGAGAGCGTGAGGCCCTGACCGGCGATCCGGCGCAGCTCCTCCTCGTCGTGGGCGAAGCCGGAACCGGCGCCGCCCATGGTGAAGGAGGGGCGCACCACGACCGGGTAGCCGCCGCCGAGCTCCTCGACGCCGGCGATGACCTCGTCCATGGTGTGGCAGATGACGGAGCGGGCGGACTCGCCGTGCCCGATCTTGCGGCGGACCTCCTCCACGACCTCCTTGAAGAGGTCGCGGTCCTCGCCCTTGTTGATGGCCTCGACGTTGGCCCCGATCAGCTCGACGCCGTACTTGGCGAGGACGCCGTTCTCGTCGAGCGAGATCGCGGTGTTCAGGGCCGTCTGACCGCCCAGGGTGGGCAGCAGGGCGTCCGGGCGCTCCTTGGCGATGATCTTCTCGACGAACTCGGGCGTGATCGGCTCGACGTACGTCGCGTCGGCGATCTCCGGGTCGGTCATGATCGTCGCCGGGTTGGAGTTGACCAGGATGACCCGCAGGCCCTCGGCGCGCAGCACGCGGCAGGCCTGGGTGCCGGAGTAGTCGAACTCGGCGGCCTGGCCGATGACGATCGGGCCGGAGCCGATGACCAGGACGGACTGGATATCGGTGCGCTTAGGCACGCTGGCCCTCCATCAGGGAAACGAAGCGGTCGAACAGGTAGGCGGCGTCGTGCGGGCCCGCTGCCGCTTCGGGGTGGTACTGGACGGAGAAGGCCGGCTGGTCGAGCAGCTGCAGCCCCTCCACGACGTCGTCGTTGAGGCAGACGTGCGAGACCTCGGCGCGGCCGAACCTCGTCTCGCTGACCTGGTCCAGCGGCGCGTCCACGGCGAACCCGTGGTTGTGCGCGGTGACCTCGACCTTGCCGGTCGTACGGTCCTGCACCGGCTGGTTGATGCCCCGGTGGCCGTACTTCAGTTTGTAGGTGCCGAAGCCGAGCGCGCGGCCGAGGATCTGGTTGCCGAAGCAGATGCCGAACAGCGGGGTCTTCCGCTCCAGCACGGCGGTCATCAGGGCCACCGGGCCGTCGGCCGTGGCCGGGTCGCCGGGGCCGTTGGAGAAGAACACACCGTCCGGGGAGACGGCGAACACGTCCTCCTCGGTGGCGGTCGCGGGCAGCACGTGCACCTCGATGCCGCGCTCGGCCATCCGCTGCGGGGTCATGCCCTTGATGCCGAGGTCGACGGCGGCGACGGTGAATCGCTTCTGCCCGACGGCCGGGACGACGTAGGCCTCCTTGGTGGCGACCTCCTCGTAGAGGCTGGCGCCCTTCATGTGCGGCTGGGCCTGCACGCGCGCGAGGAGTTCGGCGTCGGTGGCGATCGCCTCGCCGGAGAAGATGCCGGACCGCATGGACCCGCGCTCGCGCAGGTGGCGGGTGAGGGCGCGGGTGTCGATCCCGGAGATGCCGACCACGCCCTGCGCCACCAGTTCCGCGTCCAGCGAACGCTTGGCGCGCCAGTTGGAGGGCACGCGCGCGGGGTCGCGTACGACGTAGCCGGAGACCCAGATGCGGCCGGACTCGTCGTCCTCGTCGTTCCAGCCCGTGTTGCCGATCTGCGGGGCGGTGGCGACCACGATCTGGCGGTCGTAGGAGGGGTCGGTGAGGGTCTCCTGGTAGCCGGTCATGCCGGTGGAGAACACGGCCTCGCCGAAAGTCTCCCCCACGGCCCCGTAGGCGCGGCCGCGGAAGATCCGGCCGTCCTCCAGGACGAGTACGGCGGGAACCTGGTTGGTTCCCCTTGTGGAGGTCGTCATCGTTCGGCGCCTTCCGTGCTGTTGGTCTTGGTCATGGAGTTGATGGCGTCGACCCATTCGGTGTGCTCGGCCGCGTGGTCGGAGCGGAAACCGGAGTCGATCAGTTTGTCGCCGTGCTGCCAGGTCACCACGAGCAGTCCGCCCTCGGTGAGGACCTTGCCCGCGATGCCCTTGCCCAGCAGGGCCTCGCGGAGCGCGGCGGCGGGGATGAAGAAGTCGGTCGCGCCGGGGCGTACGACGTCCAGGCCCGCGTCGGTCAGGGTGAGCTCGGCCCGGCTGCGGGAGCCGAGGCCGCGGGCCACGATGCGGTCCAGCCACTGCCCGGCGGTGGTGGAGCCGTGGTAGCGGCCGCTCATGGTCAGTCTCACGGCACCGGGCTCCTCCGGCGCGCTGGGCAGCTCGGGCAGGTCGCCCTGGAGCGTGCCCCGCCATTTCCAGCCCTCGCGCATCAGCCAGTAGACGAGCGCGACGAAGAGCGCCAGGCCGACCAGCCAGCCGATGCGCGCGGCCCAGTCGGTGACCGCGGCCGACTTCTTCTCGTCTGCCAGCAGGATGAGAGGTGTCACGTGAGCTTCCCGTCCACGAGCGTCGCCTTGCCCCGCAGCCACGTGTGGGTGACACGGCCCGGCAGCTCGCGTCCCTCGTAAGGGGTGTTGCGGCTGCGTGAGGCGAAGCCCGCGGGGTCCACCAGGCCACGGTATTCCGTGTCGACCAGGGTGAGGTTGGCGGGCTCACCAGCCGAGACGGGACGGCCGTGGCCGGTCGCCTGTCCGATCCGCGCGGGCTTGACGGACATCCGGTCGGCGACGCCGGCCCAGGTCAGCAGGCCGGTGTCCACCATGGTCTCCTGGACCACCGACAGCGCGGTCTCCAGGCCCACCATCCCCATGGCGGCCGCGGCCCACTCGCAGTCCTTGTCCTCGTGCGGGTGCGGGGCGTGGTCGGTGGCGACGATGTCGATGGTGCCGTCGGCCAGGGCCTCGCGCAGCGCCAGCACGTCGCGCTCGGTGCGCAGCGGCGGGTTGACCTTGTAGACCGGGTTGTACGACCGCACCAGCTCGTCGGTGAGCAGGAGGTGGTGCGGGGTGACCTCGGCGGTGACGTCGATGCCGCGGGACTTGGCCCAGCGGACGATCTCGACGGAGCCGGCGGTCGAGAGGTGGCAGATGTGGACGCGGGAGCCGACGTGCTCGGCGAGCAGGACGTCCCGGGCGATGATCGACTCCTCGGCGACGGCGGGCCAGCCGCCCAGCCCCAGTTCCGCCGAGACGATCCCCTCGTTCATCTGGGCGCCCTCGGTCAGCCGCGGCTCCTGCGCGTGCTGGGCGACGACCCCGCCGAAGGCCTTCACGTACTCCAGGGCGCGGCGCATGATCACGGCGTCGTCGACGCACTTGCCGTCGTCGGAGAAGACGGTGACCCCGGCGGCCGACTCGTGCATGGCGCCCAGCTCGGCGAGCTTCCTGCCCTCCAGGCCGACGGTGACGGCGCCGATGGGCTGGACGTCGCAGTAGCCGTGCTCCTGGCCGAGCCGGTAGACCTGCTCGACCACGCCGGCGGTGTCGGCGACCGGGAAGGTGTTGGCCATGGCGAACACGGCCGTGTAGCCGCCGGTCGCGGCCGCTCGGGTGCCGGTGAGGACGGTCTCGGAGTCCTCGCGGCCGGGCTCGCGCAGATGCGTGTGCAGGTCCACGAGGCCCGGCAGCAGCACCTTGCCGGCGGCTTCGACGACCTCGGCGCCCTCGGCGGACAGCCCGGCGCCCACCTGGGAGATCGTCTCACCGTCGATCAGGACGTCCTGCGGCTCACCGCCGAGCACCTTCGCACCACGGATCAGGATCTTGCTCATGGGTCTTACTTCTCCTCGGTGGTACGGGCGTGACTGACGGCGGGTTCGTTGCCGCCGAGCAGGAGGTACAGGACGGCCATCCGGATGGAGACTCCGTTTGCGACCTGCTCGACCACGGTGCAGCGCTCGGAGTCGGCGACCTCGGCGGTGATCTCCATGCCGCGGACCATCGGGCCGGGGTGCATCACGATGGCGTGCTCGGGCATCTTCGCCATCCGGTCGCCGTCGAGGCCGTAGCGGCGTGAGTACTCGCGCTCGGTCGGGAAGAACGCGGCGTTCATGCGCTCCCGCTGCACGCGCAGCATCATCACCGCGTCGGACTTGGGGAGGACGGCGTCGAGGTCGTACGACACCTCGCAGGGCCAGCGCTCGACGCCGACCGGCACCAGGGTGGGCGGGGCGACCAGGGTGACCTCGGCGCCGAGGGTGTGCAGCAGGTCCACGTTGGAGCGGGCGACCCGGCTGTGCAGGACGTCGCCGACGAGGGTGATGCGCTTGCCGGCCAGGTCCTGCCCTATGCCGGCGTCCCTGCCGACGAGCCGGCGGCGCATGGTGAAGGCGTCCAGGAGGGCCTGGGTGGGGTGCTGGTGGGTGCCGTCGCCCGCGTTGATGACGGCCGCGTCGATCCAGCCGGAGTTCGCCAGGCGGTAGGGCGCGCCGGAGGCACCGTGCCGGATGACGACGGCGTCGACGCCCATCGCCTCCAGGGTCTGGGCGGTGTCCTTGAGGGACTCGCCCTTGGAGACGCTCGATCCCTTGGCGGTGAAGTTGATGACGTCGGCGGAGAGGCGCTTCTCGGCGGCCTCGAAGGAGATCCGGGTCCGGGTCGAGTCCTCGAAGAAGAGGTTGACCACGGTGCGGCCGCGCAGGGTCGGCAGCTTCTTGATCGGCCGGTCGGCGACCCGGGCCATCTCCTCGGCGGTGTCGAGGATCAGGACGGCGTCGTCGCGGGTGAGGTCGGCGGCCGAGATGAGATGACGCTGCATCTGTCAGGCTCCGTAGGGCAGTTCACATATCGGGAGATTGCGGGCAGGCCAGGGCGCGCCGGACCGGCGCGGGCCTCGGACTGCTACTGGGCCTTCGCGCCGAGCAGCACGGTGTCGCGACCGTCCTCCTCGGCGAGCAGGACCTTGACCGTCTCCCGCAACGACGTGGGGAGGTTCTTGCCGACGTAGTCGGCGCGGATGGGCAGTTCGCGGTGGCCCCGGTCGACGAGGACCGCGAGCTGGACCGCGCGCGGGCGCCCGATGTCGTTCAGCGCGTCGAGGGCGGCGCGGATGGTGCGGCCCGAGAAGAGCACGTCGTCGACGAGGACGACCAGTCTGCCGTCGATGCCGTCGCCGGGGATCTCGGTGCGGGCCAGCGCGCGGGGCGGGTGCATGCGCAGGTCGTCGCGGTACATGGTGATGTCGAGCGAACCGACCGGGATCTTGCGGTCGGTGATCTGCTCCAGCTTGGCGGCGAGCCGCCGGGCGAGGAAGACGCCGCGGGTCGGAATGCCGAGGAGCACCACGTCGTCGGCGCCCTTGGCGCGTTCGACGACCTCGTGGGCGATGCGGGTCAGCACCCGCGCGATGTCGGGCCCTTCGAGCACGGGCCGGGCATCGGACGCCTGAAGATCAGGCTTGACCTGCTTGTCCTGCTGTTCCTGCTTGTCCATACGAAACGGACCCCCTTCTCCGCCTCACGGGACGGACCTTAAAGGACGTCGGATTTGCGCCATCCACCGTAGCAGGTGGCGTCCGGGCCCCCGATCACCCCCTCGGCCTAACCGGCCATCGTCACCACGGAAGAGTCGGTGCGGACCATTCGGCTTGACGCAGGAGAGTAACGCTGCGTAACCTCACAGTGAGTTACCAGCCGCGCGGCAGGAACCAAGGCCGGCCGCGTCGACACAGTGTCCGGGGAGCTATATGTCCAGCGAATACGCCAAACAGCTCGGGGCCAAGCTCCGGGCCATCCGCACCCAGCAGGGCCTATCCCTCCACGGTGTCGAGGAGAAGTCCCAGGGACGCTGGAAGGCCGTGGTGGTCGGTTCGTACGAGCGCGGCGACCGTGCCGTGACCGTACAGCGTCTTGCCGAGTTGGCGGATTTCTACGGGGTCCCCGTGCAGGAACTGCTGCCCGGCACCACCCCCGGCGGTGCCGCCGAGCCCCCGCCGAAGCTGGTCCTCGACCTGGAGCGGCTGGCCACGGTGCCGGCCGAGAAGGCGGGCCCGCTCCAGCGCTACGCGGCGACCATCCAGTCCCAGCGCGGTGACTACAACGGCAAGGTGCTGTCGATCCGCCAGGACGACCTGCGCACACTGGCCGTCATCTACGACCAGTCCCCCTCGGTCCTCACCGAGCAGCTGATCAGCTGGGGCGTCCTGGACGCGGACGCCCGCCGCGCTGTGGCCACCCACGAGGACGCCTGACCCGCACCACGCCTGAGCAGAAACGTGCCGCCGGGGTGGCCGGAACTCAACGGTTCCGGCCACCCCGGCGGCTTTTTTCAGGTTCACGTCCTGAGCGACGCAGGTGCACGAGGCAGGGGCGCGAGGAACCGCGCGACAAGCCCCAGACGGCCGTCAGCCGCCCGACGACCGCACCACCCACCCCATTGGGCACAGGAACGCCGGAAGGCCCGCAGCAAGCAGCTGCGGGCCTTCCGGCGTTGTGTCGGCTCACGCCTCGCGGCGCAGCGACGGCTTCAGCTCCTTCAGACGCCCGAGGAGCCCGTTCACGAACGCCGGCGACTCGTCCGTGGAGAACTCCTTGGCCAGCTGGACCATCTCGTCGAGGACGACGGCGTCCGGTGTCTCGTCGGCCCAGATCAGCTCGTAGGCACCGAGACGCAGGATGTTGCGGTCGACGACCGGCATCCGGTCCAGCGTCCAGCCGACCGAGTACTGGGCGATCAGCTCGTCGATACGCGTGGCGTGTTCCGCGTAGCCCTCGACCAGCTGCATCGTGTACTCGCTGACCGGCGGCTGCCGGGTGTCGGTCCGGGACAGCCGGACCCAGTCCGCGAGCACGGTCAGGACGTCGGCCCCGCGCTGGTCGCCCTCGAAGAGGATCTGGAAGGCGCGCTTGCGGGCCGTGTTGCGGGCAGCCACGGTTAGCTGTTCACCCGGCCGAGGTAGTCGCTGGTGCGGGTGTCGACCTTGATCTTCTCACCGGTGGTGATGAAGAGCGGGACCTGGATCTGGTGGCCGGTCTCCAGCGTGGCGGGCTTGGTGCCGCCGGTGGAGCGGTCGCCCTGGACGCCGGGCTCGGTCTCCTGGATGGTCAGCTCGACGGCGGCGGGCAGCTCGACGAAGAGCACCTCGCCCTCGTGCTGGGCGACGACGGCCGTGAAGCCCTCGATCAGGAAGTTCGCGGCGTCACCGACGGTCTTCCGGTCGATGTGCAGCTGGTCGTACGTGTCCATGTCCATGAAGACGAAGTACTCGCCGTCCATGTACGAGAACTGCATGTCGCGCTTGTCGACAGTGGCCGTCTCGACCTTGACGCCGGCGTTGAAGGTCTTGTCGACGACCTTGCCGGACAGCACGTTCTTGAGCTTGGTGCGCACGAATGCGGGGCCCTTGCCGGGCTTGACGTGCTGGAACTCGACGACGGACCAGAGCTGGCCGCCTTCGAGCTTGAGCACCAGGCCGTTCTTGAGGTCGTTCGTGGAAGCCACGGTTGCGGAATCTCCTGGACTGACGTGGACGACCCCGGGGCACGCACCTTCCCTATAGTGCGAGCAGCTCCTTGGTCGTGATGGTGAGTAGCTCGGGTCCGCCGTCCGCCTCGGGGCGCACGACGAGCGTGTCATCGATCCGGACACCGCCCCGGCCCGGGAGGTGGACCCCCGGTTCGACGGTGACCGGCACGCAAGCGTCCAGTTTACCCATGGCCGAGGGGGCGAGCTGCGGGTCCTCGTCGATTTCGAGTCCCACACCGTGTCCGGTGAGGGGTTGCAGTCCCTCGGAGTGACCCGCGGAGTCCAGTACCTGGCGCGCGGCACGGTCCACGTCACGGCAGGCGGCACCGGGTACAAGGCTCTCCCGGCCGGCCCGCTGGGCGGCGAAGACCAGGTCGTACAGCTCGATCTGCCAGTCCGCGGGCGAGGTGCCGATCACGAAGGTGCGGCCGATCTCGCAGCGGTAGCCGCGGTAGGTGGCGCCGAGGCAGACGGAGAGGAAGTCGCCCTCCTCGACCCGCCGGTCGGTGGGGCGGTGGCCGCGGCGCCCGGAGTTCGGGCCGGTGGCGACGGAGGTGCGGAAGGCCGGGCCGTCGGCGCCGTGGTCGACCAGCCGGCGCTCCAGCTCCAGGGCGAGGTGCCGTTCGGTACGGCCGACGAGGATCGACTCCAGCAGTTCCCCGAGGGCCTGGTCGGCGATCTCGGCGCCGATGCGCAGGCAGGAGATCTCCTCCTCGTCCTTGACGACCCTGAGCTGCTCGACCGCGCTGCCCAGATCGGCGAGGCGCAGCCGCGGGGCGACCGAGGCGAGGGCGCGGTGCCGGGCCACGGTGAGGTGGTGTTCCTCGACGGCGAGGGCGTCGGTGCCCTGGGCGGCGGCGAGGCCTGCGGCGGCCACCGCGGGGTCGCCGGCGGGGCCTTCCAGAAGGTGCGGCCGGAGGGACTCGTCGACGCGGGCCCCGGTGGGGCGGTCGTCCAGCGGGCCGGGTGCCACGAGGAGGTCCTCGCGTTTCCCGAGCAGCAGGACGGAGCCGTGCGGGGCGGCGCCGGCGAGGTATCTCACGTTGGCGGGGCGCGAGATCAGCGCGGAGGCGCTGCCGCTGGCCTGGCAGCGGTCCCTCAGGCGGGTTCGGCGTGCGGCGTACACCTCGGACATGACACGAGCGTAGGAGTGCTGGGCGAATCGTGCCGGTCGAGGGGGCCGAGTGGGGTGCGGGTGCGGGGTGCGTGGGGGCCGAGTGGGGTGCGTCGTCGGGTGCGGGGTGCGTGGGGGCCGAGTGGGGTGCGTCGTCGGGTGCGGGTGCGTGGGGGCTTGTCGCGCAGTTCCCCGCGCCCCCAAGAAGGTGGGGGCAGTCACCGCCGCCCAAGAAGGTGGGGGCAGTCCCCCCGGCTACCAGTTCGGGGGGCTTGCTATTGCTCGGGCCAGGACCTCGTCCAGGACGTGGGCCGTGGTCGGTACGTCCAGTTGGGAGTTGTCGATGATCGGGAGGCCCGAGCCGTACCAGCCGGCCATGCGGCCGTGGATGCGGGCCACCTCCTCGTCGGTGAGGCGGCGGTTGCCCATGCGTTCCGCGTTGCGTTCCAGGACGACGTCGAGGCCGGGCAGGAGGACGACGGGCAGCAGCCCGGGGCCGACGTGGCGCTTCCAGCCGCCGAGCCCGACGACCGGACGGTCCGGGAAGACCGCGTCGTCGAGGATGCACGAGATGCCGTTGGCCAGGAAGTTGCGCGCGGCGAAACCGCAGGTGCGGCGGGCCAGGCGGTACTGCGCCTCGGAGTTGTCGTTCCACCCGGACTGGGGGTCGGCGAATCCGGCGCGGACCCATTCGCGGACGTCGTCGAGGCTGATGTGGGCGGTGGGGACCCGGCGGTGGTCCGCCCAGTACTTGGCCACGCTCGTCTTGCCCGCTCCGGCCGGGCCGATGAGGAGGACGGCCAGGGTGGTGCCCGCGGGGTCGGGCGCCGAGGTGGCGGCCGGGGGCACGGCGGGAAAGCCGACCGGGGCACCCGGCGGCAGCGGGACATGACCCGTGGTGTCCGGGGGCGGTGGGGTCGGGGGCAGCGGTGGGGCCGTGGGCTGCGGCGGCGCGACCGGGGGTGGCGGCACGGGCGCGGGGCCCTGGGGCGCTCCCGGGTGGTGTGCGGCCGGCTGCCAGCCGGTCGGTCCCTGCCCCGGCTGATGGGGCGGCGGCAGCGGAGATCCCACTGCGTGCTGCATCCGGTGCCACTCCGTCTCGTCATGTTCGGCCGCGCTCGTTACCGAACGGTACCGCCCCCGGTCGTCGTTTGGTGAAACGGCCGGGGGCGGCCGGAAGTGCCCGTGCCAGGAGGCGATCCGGGCGGAAGGAACACCCGCGGACACCCGCGGACCTAACTCCCGACCTCGCCGTACGCGGCGAGCAGCACCGCCGGGTCCGGGCCCTCCAGGACCGTCGGCTTGGCCAGGCCGTCCAGCACGATGAAGCGGAGCAGGTCGCCGCGGGACTTCTTGTCGACCTTCATCGTCTCGACCAGCTTGGGCCACTGGTCGTAGCGGTAGTGCAGGGGCAGGCCCACCGACTCCAGGATGGTGCGGTGGCGGTCCGCCGTCGCGTCGTCCAGGCGGCCGGCGAGGCGGCCCAGCTCGGCGGCGAAGTGCATGCCGACGGCGACCGCGGCGCCGTGCCGCCACTTGTAGCGCTCGTTCTTCTCGATGGCGTGGCCGAGCGTGTGGCCGTAGTTGAGGATCTCCCGCAGGCCCGACTCCTTGAGGTCGGAGGAGACGACCTCCGCCTTGACCCGGATCGACCGCTCGATCAGCTCGGCCGTGTGCGGGCCCGCCGGGGTGCGCGCGGCCTCGGGATCGGACTCGATGAGCTCCAGGATCGTGGGGTCGGCGATGAAGCCCGCCTTGATGACCTCGGCGAGCCCGGAGACGTAGTCGTTGACCGGGAGGGAGTCGAGGGCGGCCAGGTCGCACAGCACGCCCGCCGGCGGGTGGAAGGCGCCGACCAGGTTCTTGCCCTCGGCCGTGTTGATGCCCGTCTTGCCGCCCACCGCCGCGTCCACCATGGCCAGCACGGTGGTCGGGACGGCGATCCAGCGCACCCCGCGCAGCCAGGTCGCGGCCACGAAACCGGCCAGGTCCGTGGTGGCGCCGCCGCCCACGCCGACGATCACGTCGGAGCGGGTGAAGCCGGACTGGCCGAGCGCCTTCCAGCAGTAGGCGGCGACCTCGGCGGTCTTGGCCTCCTCGGCGTTCGGCACCTGGATGGCGACAGCCTGGTAGCCCTGCCCGGCCAGGTCGGCGCGGAGCGCGTCGCCGGTCTCGGCGAGCGCCTCGGGATGGATGACGGCGACCCGCTTGGCCTTCTCGCCGATCAGCCCGCCCAGTTCGCCGAGCAGCTGACGGCCCACCAGGACCTCGTACGGCTCGGTGCCCGCCGTGCCGCCGACCTGGATCCGGGTGACTGCCTCGCTCATGCTTCCTTCAACTCCAGTGCGTCCAGGGCTGCTTGGGTGACCTCTTCGGGCGTACGGCCGTCGGTCGCCACGACGGCCGTGGCGATCTCCTCGTACAGGTGCCGCCGCGCCTCCATCAGCTCGCGCCACTGTTTGCGCGGGTTCAGGGCGAGCAGCGGCCGGGCCGCGTTCAGGCCGGTGCGCTTGACGGCTTCCTCGACGTCCATCGAGAGGTAGACCACCCGCTGCCCGGCGAGCAGGCTCCGCGTGTCCGCGTCCAGGATCGCGCCGCCGCCGAGGGCGAGGACGCCCTCGTGCTCGGCCAGCGCGTCCCGCACCGCCCGCTTCTCGATGGCGCGGAAGACCGGCTCGCCCTCCGCCACGAAGATGTCGGCGATGGTGCGGTCCTCGGCGGCGACGATGTCCTCGTCGGTGTCCCGGTAGCCGACGCCGAGCCGCTCGGCTAGCAGCTGCCCGACCGTGGACTTGCCCACGCCCATCGGCCCGACCAGCACCACCATCGGCGCGGTGCTCACCGGATGGCCAGGTTCTCGAGGTACGACCGCACGTTGCGGCGGGTCTCGGGGACGGAGTCGCCGCCGAACTTCTCCGCGACCGCGTCCGCGAGGACGAGCGCGACCATCGCCTCGGCGACGATGCCGGCCGCCGGGACGGCGGAGACGTCGGAGCGCTGGTGGTGCGCCTGCGCGGCCTCGCCGGTCGCCACGTCCACGGTCTGAAGGGCGCGCGGCACGGTCGCGATCGGCTTCATCGCGGCCCGTACCCGCAGCAGCTCACCGGTGGACAGGCCGCCCTCGGTGCCGCCGGCCCGGCCGGAGACGCGCCGGATGCCCTCGGGCGTGCCCACGATCTCGTCATGGGCCTTGGAGCCGGGCACCCGGGCCAGCTCGAAGCCGTCCCCGATCTCGACGCCCTTGATCGCCTGGATGCCCATCAGGGCACCGGCGAGACGGGCGTCCAGCTTGCGGTCCCAGTGGACGTGCGAGCCGAGGCCGACCGGCACGCCGTACGCCAGCACCTCGACCACACCGCCCAGGGTGTCGCCGTCCTTGTGGGCCTGGTCGACCTCCGCGACCATCGCCTTCGAGGTGTCCGCGTCCAGGCAGCGCAGCGGGTCGGCGTCCAGCTTCTCGACATCGGCCGGGGTGGGGTAGGTACCCGCCGGGGCCTTCACGGAGCACAGCTCGACGACGTGCGAGACGATCTCGATGCCCGCGGTCTCCTTGAGGTACGACCGGGCGACGGCGCCGAGCGCCACGCGGGCCGCGGTCTCGCGGGCGGAGGCCCGCTCCAGGACCGGACGGGCCTCGTCGAAGCCGTACTTCTGCATGCCGGCGAGGTCGGCGTGGCCGGGGCGGGGCCGGGTCAGCGGGGCGTTGCGGGCGAGGCCGGCGAGGATCTCGGGGTCGACCGGGTCGGCCGCCATGACCTGCTCCCACTTGGGCCACTCGCTGTTGCCCACCATGATCGCGACCGGGGAGCCGAGGGTCAGGCCGTGCCGGACACCGCCGAGGAAGGTGACCTCGTCACGCTCGAACTTCATCCGGGCACCGCGGCCGTAGCCGAGCCGCCGCCGCGCCAGGTGGTCGGCGACCATCTCGGTCGTGATCGGCACGCCGGCGGGAAGGCCCTCCAGCGTCGCGACAAGTGCGGGACCGTGGGACTCCCCCGCGGTCAGCCAACGCAGCCTGCTCAACGATGCTCCTCAGTGCTCGCGCCCTGGTACTGCCCTGAGTACGCGTGTCCTCGCGTACGGCGACGGCCCGACCGGGTGCGCGGCCCCGGTCCGCCACCTCCGATCCTCCCACGTCCGGGGACCGGACCCGGCCGCCGGTCCAGCAGACGGACGCCCGGACGGGTCAGCGCTCGGCGAGGGCCTTCTCCCCAGCCCGGCGCATGGCGTCCAGGGGTGCCGGGGTGCGGCCGGTCATCTGCTCGACCTGGAGCACGGCCTGGTGCACCAGGAGGTCGAGGCCGCTCACCACGGCGCCGCCGAACATCGACCAGCGGGCCGCGAGTTCGGTCGGCCAGGGGTCGTAGAGCACGTCGAAGAGCGTCGTGGGCCGTTCCGGCACGGCTGCGGCGAGGGCGTCGGTGGTGCCGGCCGGCGTGGTGGCGACGACCAGCGGAGCACGCAGCGCCTCAGCCGCGTCGGCCCAGTCGGCGGTGCGGACCTCGACGTCGAGCCGCTCGCCCCACTCCCGCATCTCGGCGGCACGGGCCGCGCTGCGGACGTAGGCGACGACCTCGCCGGTGCAGATCCGGGCGAGTGCGGCCAGGGCGGAGGAGGCGGTGGCGCCGGCGCCCAGGACGGCGGCGGATTCGACCTGTTCGATACCGTGCTCGCGGAGCGCGGCGACCATGCCTGGAATATCGGTGTTGTCCCCGAGCAGGCGCCCGTCCTCCGTGAAGACGACGGTGTTGACCGCGTCCACCGAGGCGGCCGTCTCGCTGATCTCGTCGAGCAGCGGTATGACCGCCCGCTTCAGCGGCATGGTCAGCGACAGCCCCGCCCACTCCGGCCCCAGCCCCGCGACGAAGCCGGGCAGCCCGGCCTCGTCGACCTCGAAGCGCCCGTACGACCAGCCGGTGAGCCCGAGCTCGTCGTACGCGGCCCGGTGCAGCACCGGGGAGAGAGAGTGCCCGATGGGCTTACCGAGCACGGCGGCCCGGCGGGCGTCAGTGGCCCGAGGTGGCATTGAACTTGTCCTTGAGCTGCTGGAATTCCGCGTAGGTCTTGGCGAATTCGGTGTTGTTCTGGCCGTCGGTCGCCACGAAGTAGATCCAGCCGTCTTCGGTCGGATTCAGCGCCGCCTTCAGAGCGTCCTCGCCGGGGTTGCCGATCGGGCCCGGCGGAAGGCCCTTCTGGGTATAGGTGTTGTACGGGCTCCGGTTGCTGTTGATCTCCGACTCGCTGATGTGGATGTTGCTCGTACCCTTCAGGTAGTTGAAGGTCGAGTCGAATTGGAGCAAACGGTTCGTCTCGGTGTTCGTGGTCTTGAGACGGTTGTAGATCACTTCCGCCATCTTGCGGAAGTCGTCGTGGGTCTTTCCTTCGGCCTGGACGAGGCTCGCGACCGTGATGACCTGCAACGGATTTTCCAGGTCGTACTTCTTGGCCTCGGCCACCAGGTTGTAGTTGGCGTATTCCTCCTTGGCCGCCGCGACCATCTGTTTGAGGATCGCGTCGGGCTTCATGCCCTTGGCCGCGGCATAGGTACCCGGGTAGAGGAATCCTTCCAGCGGATCCATGATCTTGCTGTTGCTGTTCGCATAGCTCGGCAGACCAAGGTTCTTGTACTCGGCCTTTGCGATCTTCTTGCTGCTGCCCGCGGAAAGGCCGAGTTTCTTGTCCAGGGCGACGTACACGGCCGCCGCGCGCTCACCCGGCGTGACGACCACGCTGCTCTGGCTCGCCGGGTCGAGCATCAGGAGGACGCAACTCGCTGCGGACATCTCCTTTTTCAGGGTGTAGGCACCCGCCTGGATCGTGTCGCCCTTCGGGTTCTGCGACTGCGCGTGGACGAACGCGTCGACGCTCTTCACGACGCCGGCCTCCCTGAGCCGGCGGCCGATCTCGTAGCCGCCCGCGCCCTTGGGGATCTGGACGGTCACGATCTCGCCGTTGCCGCTGCCCGCGTAGTCAGGGGATGCGCCGAAACGATTTTGGTAGAAGTGCCAGCCGAAGTAGCCGACGGTGGCCGCGCCTCCGCCGAAGACCAGGCAGACCACCAGGCAGGCGAAGCCGTTGCGGCGCTTCTTGGCTCCTTCTCCGCCCTTGCCCTTCTTGCCGCCCCTGGGCTCCTTGCCGTCCTTGCCGCGGCCACCACCGCGGCGTCCCTTCGGATCGTCGTCGTCCTCGTCGTCCTCGTCGTCGGCACCCGTGAAGAAGGGGTGCTGCTCCTCTTCCTCGGCCACGGAGTCCTGCTGCGGTGCCGGTTCGGGTACCCGCCTGCGGCCGGGCGGCTCCGGCGGCGGGTAGGCGTCCTCGGTGCCGTAGAAGTCGGGCTGCTCACCGCCGTAGGCGACGGGTTGCTGGCCGTAGGGGTCGCCCGGGTCGGCGGCGTACGGCACCTCGCCGTGGGTGCCGGCCGCGTCCCAGGTGCCCTGGTGGTACTGCTGCGGAGCGTGGCCGGCGTACTGCTGGTCGTACTGCTGCTGCGCATGCCCGTCGGCGTACCGGAGTTGGCCCTGTTCGTCGTAGTACGCGTACTGCTGCTGGGCGTGGTGCTGGTCATACCCGCCCTGCGGGTGCTGCTCCCAGTCGCCGTACTGCTGCTGCGACTGCTGCGGGTAGTGCTGCGGCTGGCCGTCGTAGGGGGACTGCTGGCCCGCGTGGGCCTGCTGTCCGCCCCATCCGCCGTCCCCGTACAACGGGTCCTCCGGATGCCACGGTTCGGAGCCTGGGCCCCGGCCATACTCAGTCATCGATCCCCTAGAGCCGCGAGGCGGCACGTCACGCGGCTGGTGGGCCGGTTGCCGTTCCGCCTCTTGCTGTGCGGTGGCTGTTCGAAAACCATCGCATCGCGCGGAACGTTACCGTATCGCGATCAGATGACCACTTCGACGCCCTCACCGGGTGGTTTACCTGACACCCGTTCGGATTCCAGCGCCTGCTGAAGAATGATCACCGCGGCGGCCTGGTCGATGACCGATCGGCCCTTCTTGGACTTCACCCCCGAGGCCCGCAGTCCCTGACTGGCCGTCACGGTCGTCATCCGCTCGTCGACCAGCCGGACCGGCACCGGTTTGACACCCTTGGCCAACTCCTGGGCGAACGCCCTGACCTTGACCGCCGCCGGGCCCTCGCCCCCCTTGAGGGAGCGCGGGAGTCCGACGACGACCTCGATCGGTTCGTACTCCGCGACCAGTTGCCGCAGCCGGCGGTGGGCCGCCGGGACGTCCCGGCCGGGAACGGTCTCGACCGGGGTGGCGAGGATCCCGTCGGGGTCGCACGAGGCGACCCCGATCCGGGCGTCCCCGACGTCGATAGCGAGTCGACGTCCTCTGCGCATTTCCGACCGTTTCCTTACTTCGCGGTCTCGGTGACGAGGCGCTCGACGGCGTCGACGGCCTCCCCGATCGCGGCCGGGTTCTGGCCGCCGCCCTGGGCGACGTCCGGCTTGCCGCCACCGCCGCCGCCGAGCGTCTTGGCGGCGGTGCGGACCAGGTCACCGGCCTTGAGACCGCGGTCGCGGGCGGCGTCGTTGGTGGCGATGACCGTCAGCGGCTTGCCGTTGTTGACCGTGAACAGGGCGACCACGGCGGCGCGTCCGCCCTGGATGCGGCCCCGCACGTCGAGGACCAGCCGGCGCAGGTCGTCCGGGGTGGTGCCGTCCGGGACCTGCCCGGTCACCACGGCGATCCCGCGGATGTCCTTGGCGGACTCGACCAGACCGGCGGCGGCCTGGAGCACCTTCTCCGCGCGGAACTTCTCGATCTCCTTCTCGGCGTCCTTCAGCTTGCCGAGCATGGCGGAGACCTTCTCCGGAAGCTCCTCCGGACGGCCCTTGATCAGCTCCTGGAGCTGGGCGACGACCGTGTGCTCACGGGCGAGGAAGTTGTAGGCGTCGACACCGACGAGCGCCTCGATACGGCGGACACCCGAACCGATCGAGGACTCGCCGAGCAGCTTCACCAGGCCCAGCTGGGAGGTGTTGTGCACGTGGGTGCCGCCGCACAGCTCCTTGGAGAAGTCGCCGATGGTCACCACGCGGACCCGCTCGCCGTACTTCTCGCCGAACTCGGCGATGGCGCCCTGCTTCTTGGCCTCGTCGATGCCCATGATGTCGGCGCGCACGTCGAGGTCGCGGGCCAGCACCTCGTTGATCTTCTGTTCGACGTCGGTCATCACGGCGGTGGGAACCGCGGACGGCGAACCGAAGTCGAAGCGGAACCGGCCGGGCTGGTTCTCCGAACCCGCCTGGGCGGCGGTCGGGCCGAGGGCGTCGCGCAGCGCCTGGTGAGTGAGGTGGGTGGCCGAGTGGGCACGGGCGATGGCGGTCCGGCGGCGGGAGTCGATGGAGGCGTGGGCCTTGGCGCCGACGGTGACCTCGCCGACCTGGACGACGCCCTTGTGGACGTACACGCCGGGCACCGGCTTCTGGGTGTCGCGGATCTCGATGACGGCACCGGTGTCGACCTTGATCCGGCCGGTGTCGCCGATCTGGCCGCCGCCCTCGGCGTAGAACGGGGTGCGGTCGAGGACGACCTCGACCTCGTCGCCCTCGGTGGCGGCCGGCGAGGAGACGCCGTCGACGAGGATGCCGACGATCGTGGTCTCGCCCTCGGTGTCGGAGTAGCCGATGAAGTCGGTGGCACCGGTCCGGTCGGCGATCTCCCGGTAGGCGCCGGCGCCGGCGTGGCCGGTCTTCTTGGCCTGGGCGTCGGCCTTGGCGCGCTCCCGCTGCTCCTTCATCAGGCGGCGGAAGCCCTCCTCGTCCACCGAGAGGCCCTGTTCGGCGGCCATCTCGAGGGTGAGGTCGATCGGGAAGCCCCAGGTGTCGTGGAGCAGGAACGCCTTGTCACCGGCGAGGACCTTGCCACCGGCGTCCTTGGTCTCGGTGACGGCGGTGTCGAGGATGTTGGTGCCGGCCTTGAGCGTCTTGAGGAAGGCGTTCTCCTCGGCGACGGCGACCTTCTCGATCCGCTCGCGGTCGGTGACCAGCTCCGGGTACTGCTGGCCCATCATCCGGATCACGGTGTCGATCAGGTCGAGGACGACCGGACCGGTGGCGCCGAGCAGCCGCATGTTGCGGATGGCGCGGCGCATGATGCGGCGCAGCACGTAACCGCGGCCCTCGTTGCCCGGGGTGACGCCGTCGCCGATGAGCATCACCGACGTGCGCATGTGGTCGGTGACCACGCGCAGCGAGACGTCCGAGGCGTGGGCGTCGCCGTAGTGGACGCCGGTCAGCTCGGTGGCCTTCTTGATGACGGCCATCGAGGTGTCGATCTCGTACATGTTCTGCACGCCCTGCAGAATCATGGCGAGACGCTCCAGGCCGAGACCCGTGTCGATGTTCTTGCTGGGCAGCTCGCCGAGGATCTCGAAGTTGTCCTTGCCGATGCCCTCGCCGCGCTCGTACTGCATGAAGACCAGGTTCCAGATCTCCACGTACCGCTCGTCGTTGACGGCGGGGCCGCCCTCGACGCCGAACTCGGGGCCGCGGTCGTAGTTGATCTCGGAACACGGGCCGCAGGGGCCGGGGACGCCCATGGACCAGTAGTTGTCCTTCATGCCGAGGCGCTGGATGCGCTCCTTCGGCACACCGATGACCTCGTGCCAGATGCGCTCGGCCTCGTCGTCGTCCTTGTAGACGGTGATCCACAGCCGGTCCGGCTCCAGGCCGTAACCGCCCTTGTCCTGGGGCGTGGTGAGCAGCTCCCAGGCGTACTTGATGGCGCCTTCCTTGAAGTAGTCGCCGAAGGAGAAGTTGCCGCACATCTGGAAGAAGGTGCCGTGCCGGGTGGTCTTGCCGACCTCTTCGATGTCCGGGGTGCGCACGCACTTCTGCACGCTGGTGGCGCGCGTCCACGGCGGCTTGACCTCACCGAGGAAGTACGGCTTGAAGGGCACCATGCCGGCCGGGACGAGGAGCAGAGTCGGATCGTCCGCGATGAGCGACGCCGAAGGGACGACGGTGTGACCGCGCTCCTCGTAGAAGCTCAGCCAGCGGCGGCGGATCTCTGCCGACTCCATCAGTGGTCCTCATTCCGGTCGTACGAGTACGTCGTGGGATCGACGTACTTCGAAATCCTGCTGTTCTCGATGTACTTCGGGTCGTTGCGGTTGTTCTCGATGGCGGCGAGCCGCCGGGGTGCGGGCAGTCCGGGGTCCGTGTTGATGCCCAGTGCCTCCCCCAGCTCTTCCTCCCGCTGGGCCATGTTGTCGCGGACGTCGAGCGCGAAGCCGACCGCCCGGTCCCTGATCCGGTGACCGGTCTCCAGCGCCTTGTTCGCGGCGGTGGCGGCCAGGCTCTCCGGGGTCAGCTGCTTGAGCTTGCGGTTGACCTTGGTGGTGGCCCAGACGCCGGCGGCGACACCGGTGGTGAACCAGAACGAACGGCGGAACATATGGCCTGGCTCCTACTTTCCCCGGTTCTTCCGCCGCGCGGCGGGCACCGTCCGGCCCACGATCACGGTACGCCTGGGCTCCTTCACGGGCACGTCCGCCTTACGGCCGGACAGCGCCCGCCGCACCCCGTAGCCGAAGGCCGCGACCTTGACCAGCGGGCCGCCGAAGGTGGAGGCGACCGTGGTCGACAGCGCGGAGGCGTTCGACGTGACCTCCTGGACGTCGGAGGCGATCGAGTCGACCCGGTCGATCTGGGTCTGCGCGGAGCGTACGGCCGCGGAGGCGTCGGCGAGCAGCGGGACGGCCTGGTCGGTCACGTCCGCCACGAGCTTGGTGGTCGCCTTGAGCGTCTGGGCCAGCCTCGCCAGTGCGACGGCGAGGAAGGAGACCAGGATCGCCCAGAAGACGGCCACCAGGATCCCGGCCACCTCTCCACCGGACACTGCGCGCACCCGCTCCCTGAAACGTGCCTCAACATCGAAAAGTCTGCACCGAGCCTATCGCGCCGCCGGTGCGGCTCCGTACCGGATTACCGGGCGCGGAGGATGGAGTTGCCGGAAGGGATTGTACGGAACGAACACGGTTAAGTACGCTCCGTGTCCCATGCGAGGTCCTCAGCGCCCCGGCCCCTCGGCGGACGGCAATCTGCCCCTGGAACTGACCGCCTTCGTGGGCCGCACGGCCGAACTCGGTGAACTCGCCCGGGCCCTGGCGTCCGACCGGCTGGTCACGGTGACCGGGGCCGGCGGGGTCGGCAAGTCCCGGCTCGCGGCCCGGGCGGCGGCCGGCGCGGCGCCCCGGGACGGGGTGTGGCGGGTGGAGCTGGCGCCGGTGCGCGATCCGGAGTTCGTGGCCTACGCGGCCGTGGAGGCGCTGGGCCTGACCGACCACACCGCCCGGCCGCCGCGCGAGACGCTCGTCGAGCAGCTCGCCGGCCGCCGGGTCCTGCTGCTCCTCGACGGGTGCGAGCACCTGGTGGACGCGTGCGCGGAACTGGTGGCCGAGCTGCTGCGACGGCTGCCCGACCTGGCCGTGCTGGCGGTGGGCCGGCGGCCCCTGGGGGTGGCGGGCGAGCGGCTGTTCCCGCTGGCGCCGCTCGGCGAGGACGAGGCGGTGGAGCTGTTCGGCGAGCGTGCCGAGCGGCAGGGGCTGGACGTGCGGGGCCACGCGCAGGTACGGGAGGTGTGCCGGCGGCTGGACGGCATCCCGCTGGCGATCGAGCTGGCGGCGGGGCGGCTGCGGGCGCTGTCGCCCGGACAGCTGCTGGAGCGGCTCGACGACCGGTTCCGGCTGCTGACCGGCGGCGGACGGGACGGTCTCCCCCGCCACCGGACGCTGCGTACCGCGATCGGGTGGAGTCATGAACTGTGCACGCCCGCCGAGCGCCTGCTGTGGGCGCGGCTGTCGGTGTTCGCGGGGACCTTCGACCTGGAGGCCGCGGAGTACGTGTGCAGCGGGGACGGGCTGTCGCCCGAGAACGTCCTGGACGTGCTGACGGAGCTGCTCGCCCAGTCGGTGGTGTCCCGGGAGGGGACCCCGAGGGGCGTGCGCTACCGGATGCTCGACACCGTGCGGGCGTACGGCGCCGACTGGCTGACGGGCGCCGGGGACGCGGGACGGCTGCGGCGCCGGCACCGGGACTGGTTCATGGGTCTGGCGACCTGGTGCGAGCTGGACTGGTTCTCGCCCCGGCAGGGCGAGGTGGCCGAGCGGGTGGAGGCCGAGCTGCCGAACCTGCGGACGGCCCTGGACCACTGCCTGACCGAGCCGGACGAGGCCCATCTGGGCCAGTGCCTGGCGGGTTCGCTCTGGTTCTACTGGGTGGGCTGCGGCCGTCTCGCGGAGGGGCGGCGCTGGCTGGAGCGGAGCCTGGAGCTGGACTCGGGGTATCCGCGGTCCCGGCTGAAGGCGCTGTGGGTGCTCGGTTACGTGGCGATCCTCCAGGGGGACGCGGTGCCGGCGCTGGCGGCGCTCCAGGCGTGCCGCGCGGAGGCCGAGCTGGTCGCCGATCCCACGGCGGTGGCGTACGCGGAGCACCGCACCGGCTGTCTGGCCCTGGTCACGGACGACATGGCACGCGCGGAGACGCTGCTGCGCTCCGCGCTGACGCGCTACCGGGAGATCGGCGAGCTGAACAGCAACGTCCTGATGGGGCAGGTCGAGCTGGCGATGACCAGGGCGTTCCAGGGCGATCTTGCGGACGCGGTCCGGCTGTGCCAGCAGGTGCGCCGGGTCTGCGAGGACCACGGGGAGCGCTGGGCCCGGTCGTACGCGCTGTACGTGCTGGCGTACGCGGCCTGGCGGGACGGCGACCATCCGGGTGCCCGTGCGCTGCTCACCGACTGCCTGTTCCACGCGCACGGTTTCCGTGACCTGCTCGGCTCGGTCCTGTCGATCGAACTGCTGGCCCTGGTGACGGTGGGGCAGGGCGATCCGGCCGAGGCGGCGGTGCTCCAGGGCGCGGCCGGGCGGATGTGGCCGGCGGTGGGGCTGCCGCTGTTCGGCTCGGCCCACTACAACGCCCCGCACGAGCTGTGCGAGGAGGCGGCCCGGCGGGCCCTGGGCGACGAGCGGTACGCGGAGTGCGTACGGCAGGGGGCCGGTCTTGACCGGGTGGCGGCGGTGAACCGGGCGCTGGAGTACTTCGGGGCGCGGCCGTCGGCGGCCATGCCGGCGCCGCGCGGGCCGGTACGGCAGCGGCGGGACGGCTCCGACACGCAGAAACCCGCCGCCTCGCCCACCCGGAAGGGCGGGGAGACGGCGGGCTGACGCTGAGGTGCTACGCCGGGGCTGGGATCAGCGGGCGTAGTACTCGACGACGAGCTGCTCGTCGCAGATGACCGGAACTTCCTTGCGGTTCGGCTCGCGGTCCAGGCGGAACGCCAGGGCCTTGAGGTTCACCTGAAGGTAGCGGGGGGTCTCGCCGTCGGGGGCGAAGCCACCCTCGCGGGCGACCTGGAAGAGCGTCTTGTCCTTGGAACGGTCGCGGACCTGCACGACGTCGTCCGGACGGACCCGGAAGGACGGCTTGTCGGTCTTCTGGCCGTTGACCTGGATGTGGCCGTGGACGACCATCTGGCGGGCCTGGTAGATCGTGCGGGCGATGCCCGAACGCAGGACCAGCGCGTCGAGGCGGCGCTCCAGCTCGACGATCAGCGCCTCACCGGTCTTGCCCTGCACCTTGGAGGCACGCTCGTAGGCGCGGACCAGCTGGCGCTCGGAGATGTCGTACTGCGCACGCAGACGCTGCTTCTCCAGCAGACGGACCTTGTAGTCCGAGTTCTGCTTGCGGCCGCGGCCGTGCTCACCCGGCGGGTAGGGGCGGGCCTCGAAGTACTTGACGGCCTTCGGGGTCAGCGCGATGCCGAGGGCACGCGACTTCTTGACCTTGGGGCGGGACTGGTTCGCCACTGTCTCTTTCTTCCTTCTGGTATTCGGCTTGTCAGGGTTGAGGGAGGTCGCAATCCGCAGCCGGGGAAACCCTCCGGAGCCCGTTGCCGGGTCTGGTGGGCAGCCGCTCCCCTGGTCTGGGCACATACGTGCAGCACGCGAGTGGCCCACCGACCGGTACCGTCGCCTCAGGACGACGGATGGTGGTGGGCTGCCCGCGACACCGTTCGACGGTGCGCGACGCTCCTGGATCCCCCTCGCGGGGGTTCCGGCCGGTTGTCCCGCTCTGACTGCGCGGGACTCGGCACTTCGGGGCAGTCTACAGGCTGCTCAGGACCGCCTGCGACCGAGGTGCTTCCTGGTCCACTCGACGGCGTCGGCGTAGCGCGCCTCGGCGCCGTGCCGGGTCGGGGTGTAGTACTCGCGGTCCCGGACGGTGTCCGGGGCGTACTGCTGCTCGGCGATGCCCTCGGGCAGGTCGTGCGGATACACGTAGCCCTGGGCGTGGCCGAGCTTGGCGGCGCCCTTGTAGTGGCCGTCGCGCAGGTGCGGGGGCACCTGGCCGGCCAGTCCCTTGCGGACGTCCTCCAGGGCGGCGCCGATGGCGGTGGTCGCGGAGTTGGACTTGGGGGCCAGGGCGAGGGCGATGGTGGCGTGGCTGAGGGTGAGGGCGGCCTCGGGGAAGCCGATCATGGCGACGGCCTGGGCGGCGGCCACGGCTATGGGCAGGGCGTTCGGGTCGGCGAGGCCGATGTCCTCGCTGGCCGAGATCATCAGGCGGCGGGCGATGAACCGGGGGTCCTCGCCGGCCTCGATCATCCGGGCCAGGTAGTGCAGGGCCGCGTCCACGTCGGAGCCCCTGATGGACTTGATGAGGGCGCTGGCGACGTCGTAGTGCTGGTCGCCGTCACGGTCGTACTTGACCGCGGCCCGGTCGACGACCTCCTCCAGGGTCCGCAGCGCGATCTCCGTCTCGCCCTTGTCCAGGGCGGCGCCGGCGGCGGCCTCCAGGGCGGTCAGGGCCCGGCGGGCGTCGCCGCCGGCGATGCGCAGCAGGTGCTCCTCGGTGTCCGGCGGGAGGGTGACGGCCTCCTTGAGGCCGCGCTCGTCGGTGCGGGCCCGGCGCAGGAGCCCCCGGAGGTCGTCGTCGGTGAGCGGTTCGAGGGTGAGGAGCAGGGAGCGGGACAGCAGCGGGGAGATGACCGAGAAGTACGGGTTCTCCGTGGTGGCCGCGATGAGGGTGACCCAGCGGTTCTCGACCGCGGGGAGCAGGGAGTCCTGCTGGGCCTTGCTGAAGCGGTGGATCTCGTCGAGGAAGAGGACGGTCTCCTTGCCGTATCCCCCGGTGGCGCGGCGGGCGCCGTCGATGACCGCGCGGACCTCCTTGACCCCGGCGGTGATCGCGGAGAGTTCCACGAACCGCTTGTCGGTGGCCTTGGAGACGACGTACGCCAGGGTGGTCTTGCCGGTGCCGGGCGGCCCCCAGAGGATCACGGACGAGGGCCCGGCGGGACCGCCGCTGCCCTCGCCGACCAGTCTGCGCAGCGGGGATCCCGGCTTCAGCAGGTGCTGCTGGCCCACCACCTCGTCCAGCGAGCGCGGGCGCATCCGCACCGCCAGGGGGCTGCCGGACGGCTCCTTCTCCTGGCGTTCCTCTGCGGCTGCGGTGAACAGGTCGGGTTCCACGCTGAAACCCTAAATCACGCCACTGACAATCCCCGCCGGGCCGGTGGCCGGGCCGTCAGCTGGTCCAGAAGTCCCACCAGCGGGTCAGGACCAGCATGCCGATGATCCCGATGTGCAGGACCGGCAGCACCCAGGTGAACTCGCCGAAGAAGGACCTCAGCCAGTTCGGGGCCGGCAGGAAGCTCTTGCGGATGTTGAAGGAGGTCACGTACCAGAACATGGTGATCGTGGCGACCCAGGCCAGCGAGCACCACAGGCACAGCGCGTTGATCCGGTACAGGGACTGGAACTGCAGCCAGGTGCAGAAGGCGACACCGAAGAGCGTGCCGAAGTTGAAGGTGAGCCAGTACCAGCGTGGGAAGCGGGCGCGGGCCAGCAGGCTCACGCCGACGCAGATGACGATGCCGTAGCAGACCAGGCCGAGCATCGGGTTCGGGAAGCCGAAGGCGGCGGCCTGCTTGGACTGCATGACGCTGCCGCAGGAGACGACCGGGTTGAGGCTGCACCCGGGGGTGAAGGTCTTGCCCTCGACCTTGGCTTCCAGCAGCTTGAACTTGTCGATCGTGATGACCCACGCGGCCAGCAGCCCGGCGGCGCCCGTGATGATCAGCAGCAGGGCGAAGGCGAGACTGCCGCCCTCCGTACGGGGTGCCGCGGAGGTGTGCTCGGGCTCGGGTTCCGTGGAGACGTCCTTGACTGTCGTCTTGCTCATCACGCCGATTCCGTCTGTTTGAGAGTTGGAACTTCTTCGGGCAGGGGCCATTGTGCCGCACGGGGCGCCCTGTCCACCGTTCGGTGGACATAAGGAAGTACGCACGGTCGTCCCGGAACGCTCGGTTCTCCCCGACGCTCGGGGCATGACAGCACACGCGAACGAACTCGCGGTGGACGTCCGGGGGCTGCGCAAGCGGTACGGCGACGTGACCGCGGTGGACGGCATCGATCTGGGCATCCGGCGCGGCGAGGTGTTCGGCCTGCTCGGACCCAACGGGGCGGGCAAGAGCACCACGGTGGAGATCCTCCAGGGCAACCGGTCCCGGGACGCGGGCGAGGTCTCGGTCCTGGGCGCCGACCCGGCGACGGGCACGCGCGCGTGGCGGTCCCGGGTGGGAATCGTCTGGCAGGACGAATCGGCGCCCGCCGAGTTGACGGTCACCGAGACCGTACGGCATTTCGCGCACTACTACCCGCGGCCGCGCGACCCCGAGCAGGTCATCGGTCTGGTCGGTCTGGAGGCCAAGGCGGACAGCCGGATCAAGGCCCTGTCGGGCGGCCAGCGCCGCCGCCTGGACGTGGCGCTCGGTGTGATCGGGGATCCGGAGCTGCTGTTGCTTGACGAGCCGACGACCGGCTTCGACCCGGCCGCCAGGCGCCGCTTCTGGGACCTGATCCGGCTGCTCGCCGACGAGGGCACGACGATCCTCCTGACCACCCACTACCTGGAGGAGGCGGAGGCACTCGCCGACCGGCTGGCGATCGTCGCCCGGGGCCGGGTCGTCGCCGAGGGCGAGCCGGGGACGCTCCGGGACCGCCACGGCATCGGCGCCACCGTCGAGTGGACGGAACCGGACGGCACCGCGCGCGCGGAGCACACGGAGACCCCGACGAAGACGGTCGCCGCGCTCATGGGCCGCTTCGACGGCGAGATACCGGGGCTGCGGGTGAGCCGCCCCTCCCTGGAGGACGTCTACCTCCGCCTGACCGGACAGGAGGCCGCACGATGACCGCGCCGACCGCCGCGCCCGCGCGGACCCGTGACGACGCGGAACGCCTGCCGGGCGCCTGGACGACCGGACTGCGCCGGGGCGCCCTGGAGATCCGGCAGTTCTTCCGCCAGCGCGACCAGGTGGTCTTCACCTTCTCCTTCCCGGTCGTGTTCCTCTTCCTCTTCGCGTCGATCTTCCACGACGACGTCGAGGGCAGCGGGGTCACCGCCTCCCAGTTGTACGTGCCGGCCATGATGGCCTCGGGGATCATGTCGACGAGCTTCCAGTCGCTGGGCATCTCGATCGCGGTCGAACGCGACGAGAAGGTGCTGCGCCAGCTGCGCGGCACCCCGATGCCGCCGGCCGCGTACTTCCTGGGCAAGGTCTGGCTGGTCCTCTTCACGGGGATCCTCGAGACGGCGGTCCTGCTCGCCGTCGGCACCACCTGCTACGACGTCTCGCTGCCCGCTTCCGCGACGCGCTGGCTGGACTTCGCATGGATCTTCGTGCTCGGGCTGACCGGGTGCGCGCTGGTGGGCATCGCGGTCAGCTCGGTACCGAAGTCGGCGAAGAGCGCCAGCTCGGTGGTCGTACTCCCGTTCCTGGTCCTGCAGTTCATCTCCGGCGTCTACATCTCCATCGACACGATCCCCGGCTGGATGCTGGACATCGGCGCCCTGTTCCCGCTGAAGTGGCTGTGCCAGGGGCTGCGCGGGGTGTTCCTGCCCGACTCGGCGAAGGTCCTGGAGCAGGCGGGCTCCTGGGAGTTCGGCCGGGTCGCCCTGGTGCTGGCGGCCTGGTGCGTCGGAGGATTGGTGCTGTGTCTGCTGACCTTCCGCTGGACGAACCGACGCGACGGGTGACCCGATGGCGGGCGGCCCGTGACGAGCACGCCTGGGACCGCACCATCCGGGTCTGGGACGCGTACTTCGCTGTCGCCTGGGCGGCCACCCTGGCCTTCGTGCTCGGCGCGGAGCACGCGGGGGAGCCGGTCCGGGTCGTCGCGGCGCTGCTGCTCGTACCGCTGGTGCCCTGGTACACGGCGGTCGGGCGGGCGCTGATCCAGCAGGACGCGCCGGACGAGTCGCAGGCCGTGCGCTATCTGGCCGGGACGATGGCGCTGTTCCTGCCGTCGGCGGTGCTGGTCGGCGAGACGCGGCTGATGGCGTTCGCGCTGATTCCCCAGTGCTTCATGACTCTGCGGATGCGCAGGGCACTGATCGCGGTCACCGTGATCAACCTTGCTCCGGTGGTGGGCTGGGCGCTGCTGTGGCGCCCGCAGCCGGCGGACCTGTTCGCCAACTCCCTGTTCGCGGTGGTGACTCTGGTCTTCTCCGTGGTGATCGGCAGCTGGATCATCCGGATCATCGAGCAGAGCGCGGAACGGGCCGGGCTGATCGCGGAACTGGACGCGAGCCGGCACGAGGTCGCGCGGCTGTCGGCGGCGCACGGCGCGCTCGCCGAACGCGAACGCATGGCGCGCGAGATCCACGACACCCTCGCGCAGGGCTTCACCAGCCTGCTGATGCTGGTGCAGGCGGTGGAGGCGGAACTCGGCCACGATCTGCCGCAGGCCCGCCGGCACCTGGCCCTGATGGACCGGACGGCCAGGCAGAACCTCGCCGAGGCCCGCGCCCTCGTCGCCGGGGGCACACCCGCGGACCTGGCCGGGGCGTCGCTGCAGGACGCGCTGCGCCGGCTGGTCGACCGGCACGGAGCGGCCACGCTGGAGGTGACCGGCCCGGTACGGCCGCTGCCGGCCGGCGCCGAGGTGGTCGCCCTGCGCTCCTGCCAGGAGGGCCTGACCAACGCGCGCAAGCACGCGGGGAGTTCCGTGCCCGTCGCCATCCGCCTCAGTTACACGGACGAGGCGCTCACCGTCGCCGTCCACGACGACGGCCGCGGTTTCGACCCGGCCGCCGCGTGCTCCGGCTACGGTCTGGCGGGGCTGCGGGCCCGGGCCGCGGAGGCGGGCGGTACGGCGACGGTCCGCAGCGCGCCGGGCGACGGGACGACGGTGACGGTACGGCTGCCCCTCGGAGGGGGTCCGCTGTGATCCGGATCGTGCTCGCCGACGACCATCCCGTCGTACGGGAGGGACTGCGCGCGATGCTGAGCGCCGAGCCGGACCTGGAGGTGGTCGCCGACGCCTCCGACGGGCCGCGGGCGGAGGCGCTGGCGGCCGAACTCGACCCTGACATCGTGCTGATGGACCTGCGCATGCCGGGCGGCGGGGGCGTCGACTCGATCGGCCGCATGACCGAGGCGGGCCTGCGCTGCCGGGTCGTCGTGCTGACCACCTACGAGAACGACCGGGACATCCTGCGGGCGGTGGAGGCGGGCGCGGCGGGCTACCTGCTCAAGGACCTGCCCCGGAACGAACTGGCGGACGCGGTACGGGCCGCCGCGCGGGGCGAGACCGTGCTGGCCCCGTCGGTCGCGGCGCGGCTGGTGGACTCGCTCCGCACCCGGCCGGAGCGCCCGCGTCTGTCCGAGCGGGAGGTGGCGGTGCTGCGTCTGGTCGCCGAGGGCTGCACGAACGCGGAGGCGGGACGGCGGCTGTTCATCGGCGAGTCGACGGTGAAGACGCATCTGCTGCGGGCGTTCGCCAAGCTCGGGGTGGACGACCGGACCGCCGCGGTCACCTGCGCGATGCGGCTGGGCCTGCTGGAGTGAGGGGGCGGGCGGCCCCCTCACTCCGGGGGCTCAGCCCAGCCTCGACTCCAGCTCGGCCACGATCTCGTTCACGCCCACCGCGGTCTGCTCCCCGGACTCCATGTCCTTGAGCTGGACCACGCCCTCGGCGAGGTCGCGTTCGCCGGCGACGACCGCGTAGCGGGCCCCGCTGCGGTTGGCGTTCTTCATGGCGCCCTTGAGACCCTTGGCGCCGTAGGAAAAGTCCGCCGCGATGCCGACCCGGCGCATCTCCGTGACCTTCCCGAAGAGGACCCGGCGGGCCTCCTCGCCGAGCGGTACCGCGAAGACGCTGGTCGCCGAGGGGATGTCCAGCTCCACGCCCTCGGCCTCCAGGGCGAGGACCGTGCGGTCGACGCCCAGGGCCCAGCCGACGGACGGCAGCGCGGGGCCGCCGATCATCTCGGAGAGGCCGTCGTAGCGGCCGCCGCCGCCCACCGCGGACTGGGAGCCCAGGCCGTCGTGGACGAACTCGAAGGTGGTACGGGTGTAGTAGTCCAGGCCGCGGACCAGCTTCGGGTCGTCCTCGAAGGAGACGCCCGCGGCCGTGATCAGCTCGCGGACCTCCTCGTGGTACGCCTTGCACGCGTCGCACAGGTAGTCGCGCAGCAGGGGCGCGTCGCCGAGCTGCTTCTGGACCGACTCGCGCTTGTCGTCCAGGACGCGCAGCGGGTTGATCTCGGCGCGGCGCAGGGTGTCCTCGTCGAGGTCCAGGCCGCGCAGGAAGTCCTGGAGCGCGGCTCGGTACACCGGGCGGCACTCCTTGTCGCCCAGGCTGTTCAGCAGGATGCGGAAGTCGCTCAGGCCCAGCGAGCGGTACGCCTGGTCGGCCAGGATGATCAGCTCGGCGTCCAGGGCCGGGTCCTCCGCGCCGATCGCCTCGGCGCCGACCTGCGAGAAGTGGCGGTACCTGCCCTTCTGGGGGCGCTCGTAGCGGTAGTAGGAGCCGGAGTACCAGAGCTTGACGGGGAGGTTGCCCGTCTTGTGGAGGTTGGCCTCCAGGGCGGCGCGCAGCACGGAGGCGGTGCCCTCGGGGCGCAGCGCCAGCTTGTCGCCGCCCTTCGTCTCGAAGGCGTACATCTCCTTGGTGACGATGTCGGTGGACTCGCCGACACCGCGCGCGAACAGTTCGACGTTCTCGAAGCCGGGCGTCTCGATGTAGCCGTAGCCGGAGTTGCGCAGCGGCGCGGCGATCGCCTCACGGACGGCCAGGTACTTGGCGCTGTCCGGCGGGATCAGGTCGTACGTGCCCTTGGGGGCCTGAAAGGTGCTCACGGAAGGTCTCTCGTCACATTCCTCGTCGGGGAGCGGCATCGGCGTTCGCTCCCGGGCCGGCGGCCACCTGCCGCAGATACGGATTGGTGGCGCGCTCCTGGCCGATGGTCGTCTGGGGCCCGTGGCCGGACAGCACCACGGTGGAGTCGTCGAGCGGCAGGCACACGCGGGCCAGCGAGGCGAGCATGTCGTCCATGGAGCCGCCCGGCAGGTCCGTGCGTCCGATGGAGCCGGCGAAGAGCAGATCGCCCGAGAAGAAGACCGAGGGGATCTCGGCCGTCTCCGGCATCTGGAAGGTCACCGACCCCTTGGTATGGCCCGGCGCGTGCGCGACGGAGAACCCGAGTCCGGCCAGTTCCAGCCGCGCGCCGTCGGCCAGTTCGAACACGTCGTCCGGCTCCCCCACCGTCAGCTCGCCCATCAGCGGCATGCCGATGGACCGGCCGAGCGCCTTCTCCGGGTCGCTCATCATGTACCGGTCCTCGGGGTGGATCCAGGCCGGTACGTCGTGCGCTCCGCACACGGGGACGACCGAGGCCACATGATCGATGTGGCCGTGGGTGAGGACGACGGCGACGGGCTTGAGTCGATGCTTCCTCAGCGCTTCCTCGACACCTTCGGCGGCCTGGTGGCCGGGGTCGATGATCACGCACTCCTCACCGGCGGCGGGGGCGACGAGATAACAGTTCGTCCCCCAGGCCCCGGCGGGGAACCCGGCAATGAGCACGATCGTCCTTCGTTGTGTCGATTCGGGCGGCTACCAGCTGTGGTCCAGAGCCTACCGGCGCTGCCGTTTCCTCAGCGAACCCATATACGGTACGGGGCTACACGCAGTCGTCGGCTCACAAGACGCACAGCACGCACGCGTACCGGTCGGCATTCGACACGCATGAGGAGAGAACCCGGTGGTCAGCCAGGAGCAGCGGCGGCGTCAGCTCGCCCGGGAGAAGTTCTTGCGGCAGCAGCAGCGGCGTACCAGCGCACGGCGCAAGGCACGCATGCGCAACTCCGTGATCGCGTCCGTGCTGGGCGTGATCGTGATCGGCAGTGTCGCGCTGTACACGACCGGTGTGCTGAAGAACGATGACAAGGCCAACGCCAGCTCGGAGACGACGCCCAGCGCGACGCCCAGCGCCAGCAAGGCACCGGACCCGTGCGACAAGGCCGCGGCCGGCTCGGTGAAGAAGCTGAGCTGGAAGAAGGAGCCGGCGATGTCGATCGACACGTCGGCCGACTACACGATGAAGCTGGCGACCACGTGCGGTGACATCGGCATCGCGCTGAAGACGGCGGCCGCCCCGCACACGGTCAACTCGTTCGACTTCCTGGCCTCGAAGGGCTTCTTCGACCACACGAAGTGCCACCGGCTCACCACCAACGGCATCTACGTGCTCCAGTGCGGCGACCCGACGGGGACCGGCAGCGGCGGTCCCGGGTACACGATCCCGGACGAGAACCTGAAGGACAAAACCCTGAAGGGCGGTGTCTACCCGGCGGGTACGGTCGCGATGGCCAACACCGGCCAGAAGCACACCGGCGGCAGCCAGTTCTTCCTGGTCTACCAGGACAGCCAGTTGCCGGCCAGTTACACCCCGTTCGGCACGGTCGACGCGGCCGGAATGAAGGTCCTGAAGAAAATCGCGGCGGCGGGCGAGAACACCGGTCAGGGCGACGGAGCGCCCAACGCGACGGTCGTGATCAACAAGGCCACGGTCACCAAATCCTGAGCACCAACTGCGAAATTTCGGTCGCGCGGGATGCGGACAGGCCCCCCGCCGGTCGCCTATGTTGGCCGTGACGAAACTGTGGACGATGCCCGGGGGCGCTGAGGCCCTTCGCAGGCATCATGTGGAGGAGGCGCTGTGAGCAGCGACCCGTGGGGCCGCGTCGACGAGACGGGGACCGTGTACGTGCGTACGGCCGACGGCGAGCAGGTCGTCGGTTCCTGGCAGGCCGGCTCCCCTGAGGAGGCGTTGGCCTACTTCGAGCGCAAGTACGAGGGCCTGGTTGTCGAGATCGGCCTCCTCGAAAAGCGAGTACAGACCACCGACCTGTCCGCGAAGGACGCCCAGGTGGCCATCGACCACCTGCGGGAGCAGGTGGAGGCGCACCACGCGGTCGGTGACCTGGAGGCGCTCCGCAACCGGCTCGCGGAGCTGGTGAAGACCGTGGAGTCGCGTCGCGAGGAGCGCCGCGCGCAGCGTGCCAAGCAGTCCGACGAGGCCCGGCAGGCCAAGGAGGACCTGGTCGTCGAGGCGGAGCAGCTGGCCCAGTCCGACCAGTGGCGGTCCGCCGGTGAGCGGCTGCGGGCGCTGGTGGACACCTGGAAGGGTCTGCCGCGTCTCGACCGCAAGTCCGACGACGAGCTGTGGCACCGCTTCTCGCACGCCCGCTCGGCGTTCTCCAAGCGCCGCAAGGCGCACTTCGCGCAGCTCGACGCGCAGCGCGAGGACGCCCGCAAGGCCAAGGAGAAGCTGGTCGCCGAGGCCGAGTCGCTGTCCGGTTCCACGGACTGGGGCCCGACGGCCGCGCGCTACCGCGAGCTGATGTCGGAGTGGAAGGCGGCGGGCCGCGCGCAGCGCGAGCACGAGGACGACCTGTGGAACCGCTTCCGTGGCGCCCAGGACGTGTTCTTCGCGGCCCGTGGCTCGGCCTTCGCCGAGCGGGACGCGGAGCAGGTCGAGAACCTGAAGCTGAAGGAGGAGCTGGCCGCCGAGGCCGAGAAGCTCCTGCCGATCACCGACCTGAAGTCGGCGCGGTCCGCCTTCCGCTCGATCAACGAGCGCTGGGAGGCCATCGGCCATGTGCCGCGCGATGCCCGTCCGAAGGTCGAGGGCCGGATGCACACGGTCGACCGGGCCATCCAGGAGGCCGAGGAGACCGAGTGGCGCCGGACCAACCCGGAGGCCCGCGCGCGGGCCGCGGGTCTGACCGGCCAGCTGCAGGCCGCCGTGGACAAGCTGGAGGCGGGGATCGAGCAGGCCCGCGCCCAGGGCAACACGTCGAAGGCGGAGAAGCTCCAGCGTGAGCTGGAGGGCCGCCAGGCGCTCCTGGACCAGGCTCTGAAGGGCCTCCAGGAGTTCGGCGGCTAGTCGGTTCCACCCACGACGAGAGGGGCCCCGTACGTCGCGTACGGGGCCCCTCTCGTCGTGGGTCGCCGCCCGCTACGACCGGTTGCGCGCCGAGGTGACCCGGTAGACGTCGTAGACGCCCTCGACGCCCCGTACGGCCTTCAGGACGTGGCCCAGGTGCTTGGGGTCGCCCATCTCGAAGGTGAAGCGGGAGGTGGCCACCCGGTCGCGGGAGGTCTGCACGGCCGCGGAGAGGATGTTGACGTGCTGGTCGGACAGGACGCGGGTGACGTCCGACAGGAGCCGGGACCGGTCCAGAGCCTCGACCTGGATGGCGACCAGGAAGACCGAGGACTGGGTGGGCGCCCACTCGACGTCGAGGATGCGCTCGGGCTCCCGGGACAGTGACTCCACGTTGACGCAGTCGCTGCGGTGCACCGACACCCCGCTGCCACGCGTGACGAAGCCGATGATCGGGTCGCCGGGCACGGGGGTGCAGCAGCGGGCCAGCTTGACCCAGACGTCGTCGACGCCCTTCACGACCACACCGGGGTCCTGGTTGCTGCGCCGCTTGCGGCCGCGGGTACGGGACGGCGGGACCGCCTCGTCGATCTCCTCGGTGGCCGCCTCCTCGCCGCCGAGCGCCTGCACCAGCTTCTGCACGACGTTCTGCGCGGCCACATGGCCCTCGCCGATCGCCGCGTACAGCGAGGAGATGTCCGGGTAGCGCATCTCGTGCGCGAGGGTGACCAGCGAGTCACCGGTGAGGATGCGCTGGATCGGCAGGTTCTGCTTGCGCATCGCGCGGACGATGGCGTCCTTGCCCTGCTCGATCGCCTCGTCCCGGCGCTCCTTGGAGAACCAGCCCCGGATCTTGTTGCGGGCACGCGGTGACTTGACGAAGCCGAGCCAGTCCCGGGAGGGGCCGGCGCCGGTCGCCTTGGAGGTGAAGACCTCCACCAGGTCGCCGTTGTCCAGGGTCGATTCGAGCGGTACGAGTCTGCCGTTGACCCGGGCCCCTATGGTGCGGTGGCCGACCTCGGTGTGCACCGCGTACGCGAAGTCCACCGGGGTGGCACCGGCCGGGAGCGCTATGACGTCGCCCTTGGGCGTGAAGACGAAGACCTCGTTGCGGGACAGGTCGAACCGCAGGGACTCCAGGAACTCGCTGGGGTCCTCGGTCTCCTTCTGCCAGTCCAGCAACTGCCGCAGCCAGGCCATGTCGTTGAGGTGGTCGTCCTTGCCCTTGCCGGACGACTTCGGCACGTCGGTGCGGACCTTGGAGGCGCCGGCCACGGCCTCCTGCTTGTACTTCCAGTGCGCGGCGATGCCGTACTCGGCGCGGCGGTGCATGTCGAACGTGCGGATCTGGAGTTCGACGGGCTTGCCGTTGGGTCCGATGACCGTCGTGTGCAGCGACTGGTACATGTTGAACTTGGGCATCGCGATGTAGTCCTTGAAGCGCCCCGGAACCGGGTTCCAGCGCGCGTGGACGGTGCCCAGGGCCGCGTAGCAGTCGCGGACGGTGTCCACCAGGACGCGGATGCCCACCAGGTCGTAGATCTCCGCGAAGTCCCGGCCGCGGACGATCATCTTCTGGTAGACGCTGTAGTAGTGCTTGGGCCGGCCGGTGACGGTCGCCTTGATACGGGCGGCGCGCAGGTCGGACTGGACCTCGTCGGTCACTATGGCCAGGTACTCGTCGCGCTTGGGCGCCCGCTCGGCGACCAGGCGGACGATCTCGTCGTACATCTTGGGGTAGAGGATCGCGAACGCGAGGTCCTCCAGCTCCCACTTGATGGTGTTCATGCCCAGCCGGTGGGCGAGCGGCGCGTAGATCTCCAGGGTCTCGCGCGCCTTCTTCTCCTGCTTCTCGCGCTTGAGGTAGCGCATGGTGCGCATGTTGTGCAGCCGGTCGGCGAGCTTGATGACCAGGACGCGGGGGTCCTTGGCCATGGCGACGACCATCTTGCGCACGGTCTCGGCCTGCGCGGCCTCGCCGAACTTGACCTTGTCCAGCTTGGTGACGCCGTCGACGAGCAGCGTGACCACGTCGCCGAAGTCGCGGCGCAGGTCCTCCAGGCCGTACTCGGTGTCCTCGACGGTGTCGTGCAGCAGCCCGGCCATCAGGGTCGCCGGGTCCATGCCCAGCTCGGCGAGGATGGTGGTGACGGCGAGCGGGTGCGTGATGTACGGGTCGCCGCTCTTGCGCTTCTGGCCGCGGTGCCAGCGCTCGGCGACCTGGTAGGCGCGCTCGATCTGGCGCAGCGTGGCGTTCTCGATCTTGGGGTCGTTGCTGCGGACTATGCGCAGCAGCGGCTCCAGGACCGGGTTGTACGGGTTCGCGCGCTGGACGCCGAGGCGGGCCAGGCGGGCGCGGACGCGGTTGGAGGAGCCGGAGCGCGGGGGCGTGCCGGAGTTGGGGCGCACGGCCGGGCGCTCGGAGGACGGCGATCCCCCCGCCGGGGCGGAGTCCGGGCCGGGCGACGGTTTGGGGCGCGAGGTCTCGGCCGTCTTCTCGGCGGGCGCGGACTGGGCATGCTCGACCGGCCCACGAGTGTCGTTCTTCGTCTGAGACACGTTCTGCGCGGGCTTGGCCGCGGGCGCCGAGGCGGGCTCGGGCTTGGCGGCGGTCAGGGGCTGGGCCTCGTCTGGCAAGAGGGCTCCTCGTGCGCGATCCGGGTCCCCCGGTCAGGTTCCGGAGACCCCATGGTAGCGATCCTGGGCCATGTCATCCCCTGCGGGCCGGACCGAGGACCGTATACAGGAGAAACACGGGAGGCTGCCGAGGGATTCCAGCGGGGTGTCGAAAGCGTTGCGGGGTCCGCACACACGCGGACGGCCGCCCCCGGAAGGGGACGGCCGTCGTGGCGCTCGTACGGACGCTCAGACCTGGAGAAGGGCCTCCAGCGGCGCTCCGGCCAGGGCCGGCTCCAGGCGGGCGCGGCCGCCGAGGAAGCCGAGCTCCATCAGGACCGCGACACCGGCGACCTGGGCGCCGGCCCGGTGGATGAGCTGGATCGAGGCCTCGGCGGTGCCGCCGGTGGCCAGCACGTCGTCGACGATCAGAATCCGGTCGTCCTCGCCGAGGTCCTCGGCGTGCACCTCGATCTCGGCCGAGCCGTACTCCAGCTCGTAGGCCTGGCGCAGGGTGGCTCCGGGGAGCTTGCCCGCCTTGCGGACCGGGACGAAGCCGAGGCCCGCGCGGACGGCGACCGGGGCGCCCAGGATGAAGCCCCGGGCCTCCAGGCCGACGACCTTGGTGGCGCCGGTGCGCTCGGCGATCCCGGCGAGGGCGTCGGTGAGCGCGCTGAACGCGGCCGGGTCGGCCAGCAGCGGGGTGATGTCCTTGAACATCACGCCCTGCTCCGGGTAGTCCTCGACGTCCCGGATCCGGCTGAGCAGCAACTCCGTGATGTCTGCGAGCCCGGTCACCGGCGCTTCCCCGAGGGTCGGCCGCGGCCCCGGTTGGTGCGGGACGCGGGCTGGTTGCGCGGACCGACGACGGCCGGGGTGGCGTCCTCGGGCCCCTCGTCGCCCCGGGTGTCGGCCAGTTCGTCCTCGGCGGCGGCCTGCGCCCGCTTGGCGAGGACGCGCTTCTTCAGCGCCTTCATCTGCGGCTCGGCCTCCTTGAGGTCGGCGACGAGCGGCGTGGCGATGAAGATGGACGAGTAGGCACCGGCGGCGAGACCGACGAACAGCGACAGCGAGATGTCGTTGAGCGTGCCGGCGCCGAGGAAGCCGCCGCCGATGAACAGCAGGCCGGCGACCGGCAGCAGCGCGACGATCGTGGTGTTGATCGAACGGACCAGGGTGCCGTTGATCGACTGGTTGGCGATGTCGCTGTAGGTGAACCGGGTCTGCTTGGTGATGTCCTTCGTCTGCTCCTTGAGGCTGTCGAAGACGACGACCGTGTCGTAGAGCGAGTAACCGAGGATCGTCAGCAGACCGATGACCGTGCCGGGCGTGACCTCGAATCCGACCAGGGCGTAGATGCCGGTCGTGATGGTGATGTCGTGGATCAGCGCGACCAGGGCCGCGACCGCCATGCGCCACTCGAAGGCGATCGCCAGGTAGATGACCACCAGGACCATGAAGATCGCCAGGCCCTCCCAGGCCTTGTTGGCGATCTCGTCACCCCAGCTGGGGCCGACGAGGTCGGCGGCGATGGACTCCGGGTCCATCTTCATGTCCTTGGCCAGCGCGGTCTTGGTGCTGTCCGACTTGGCGGTGTCCATGCCCGCGATCTGGATGCGCAGACCGCCCGTGCCGAGCTTCTGCACGACCGCGTCGTGGCCCGAGGCCTCCTTCGCGTAGGTCTCCGCCTGGGCCACCGAGATGCTGGTCTTCGAGGTGGTGAAGACGGCGCCGCCCTGGAAGTCGATGCCCATGTTCAGACCGCGCACCGCCAGGCCGAGGATGGCCGTGATGGTGATCAGGATGGAGACGCCGTACCAGATCTTGCGCTTGCCGACGAAGTCGTAGCTGATCTCGCCGCGGTGGAGTCGGGCGCCGAGGTTGCCGAGTTTCGACATCGCTCACGCTTCCTTCGGGTCGACAGGGCCGGCGGGGCCGGCGGGACGGCGGGTGCGGCGCAGCGGGGGCTTGGCGCCCAGGCCCTTCGGGTCGAGCCCGGACCACTTGTGGCCGTTCGCGAAGAACTTGCGCCGGGCGAGCAGCGTCATCAGCGGCTTGGTGAAGAAGAAGACGACGACCACGTCGAGCACGGTGGTCAGACCGAGGGTGAACGCGAAGCCCTGGACCTTGCCGACGGTCACGATGAACAGCACGGCGGCGGCCAGGAACGACACGAAGTCGGAGACCAGGATGGTGCGCCGGGCGCGCGGCCAGGCCCGCTCGACGGCGGGGCGCAGGGTGCGGCCCTCGCGGATCTCGTCCCGGATCCGTTCGAAGAACACGATGAACGAGTCCGCGGTGATGCCGATCGCGACGATCGCACCGCAGACGGCCGGCAGGTTCAGCGCGAAGTGGATCGCCGGGCCGAGCAGCGCCATGATCACGTAGGTGAGGATCGCGGACACCATCAGCGAGGGGATCGCGACGACCGACAGGCCGCGGTAGAAGACCAGCAGGTAGATGATGACCAGGGCCAGGCCGATCGCGCCCGCGATCAGACCGGCGTGCAGCTGCTCGCCGCCGAGCGCGGCGGTGACGGTGGTGACGCTCTGCTCCTTGAAGGAGAGCGGGAGCGCGCCGTACGACAGCATGTTGGCGAGGCTCTGAGCCTCCGTCTGGGTGAAGCTGCCGGAGATCTCCGCCTGGCCGCCGGTGATGGACTGGCTGACGTACGGGCTGGAGACGACCTCGCCGTCCAGGACGATGCCGAACTCGTTCTGCGGCTGCTGGTTCTTGGCGAGTTCGGCGGTGATGTTCGCGAACTTCTTGCCGCCGCTGGAGTTGAAGGTCATCTGGACCTGCCAGCCGGCGGCGGTCTGCGTGTCGTAGACGGCCTGGGCCTTCTTGACCTCGGTGCCGTCGACGGCGGCCGGGCCGAGCACGTACTTGTACCAGACGCCGGAGATCTTGCCGCAGGCCACGGTGGAGTCGGTGGGCTTGGCGGCCTTGCCGGCGGTGGCGCGCTGGGCCGGCTTGGAGCAGTCCAGCGCGGTGTACTCGGCCTCCAGCTTGGTCGCCGCGGCGGAGGCGCTCGCGGAGGCCGAGGAGGACGCGGAGGGGCTCGCGGACGCGGACGGCGTGGAGTCGGCCTTCAGGGCGTCGGTGACGGCGCGGCCCTGCGAGGTGGCGGAGGACGACGGGGACGCGGAGGACGACCCGGTGGCCTTCTGGGACGCGCTGCTCGACGGGGACGCGCTCGGGGAGGCGCTGGAGCTGCCGCTGGAGGAGGCGCTCGGAGAAGCGCTCGCCGCGGCACCGGCGCTGGCCTCGCTGGCCAGGACCGGGCGGAAGTACAGCTTCGCGGTGGTGCCGACCTGCTGGCGGGCCTCCTCGGAGTTGGTGCCCTTGGGGATGTTGACGATGATGTTGCTCGTCCCCTGGGTCTGCACCTCCGCCTCGGACACACCGAGACCGTTGACACGGCGGTTCATGATCTCGACCGCGGTGTTCATGTTGGCCTTGTTGATCGCGTTCGGCTGGCCCGGCTCGTTGTGCGCCTGGAGCGTGATGCTCGTACCGCCGGCCAGGTCGATGCCGAGACGCGGAGTGGTGTGCCCCGAGGCGAACATCCCCCCGGTCAGCGCCGCGATGGCGATCAGGATGAGGGCCAGCGAGCGCCCTGGCTTGCTCTGGGCGCTCGCGCTCCGGCCCCTCTTAGGTGCTGCCACCTTCTCGTACTCCCTCTCGGGCCGCCGCGCGCCTGGTCGGCGGCCCGGTCGGCCATGACATGGTGTCGGGATCCCGTGCGGGAAACAGACGCGCCCGGGGTGCGGGATGCGCGCACGGCGCGCGCACCGCTCCCCGGGGCGTGACTACTTCGCGTCGGAGTCGCCGTCGGTCTTCTTCGGCTCTTCGCCTGCGTTCGCCTCGGTGGTCCCGGCCTCCTCGGCCTTGTCCTCGGCGTCCTTCCCGACCGTGTCGTCGGCGGCGTCCTTCTTACCGAGGTCGACGGCCTTGTCGTCGGAGGCGGCGGCAGCGTCGGCGGGCTCGTCGGTCTCGGTGAGGGAGGAGGCGTCGTCCGGGACGACGTCGGAGTCGGACTTCAGGTCGTGCTCGATGCCGTGCACGATGCGGTTGTACTCGTCGTCCGTGAGAACGGCGCCGATCGCGTTCTTCGCGAAGAGAAGGTCGACGCCCGGGCCGGCGTCGAGGAGGACGGTGTCCTCGCTGACTTCCTTGACCGTCGCGTACATGCCCCCGATCGTGCGGACACCGTTTCCGGGCTGGATCTCGTTCCGCATGTCTTTGGCCTGCTGCTGGCGCTTCCTGGTGGAGCGCGTCATCAGGAACATGGCCGCGATGAGGACGATGAACACGAGAAGAGGCAAGCTATTCACGGGACGGGGTTTCCTTCGCGCAGCCGCGGCGGTGAGCGGCCTGGATGATGGGGGTGTGGTCGGCGCCGCCCGCAAAGGCGGCATCGGCGGAGTCTAAGCGAGTCCGCGCGCATGGAACAACGTTCAGCATGGCACCTGGGTTCCTGCCCCGGCCAATGCCCCGCCGTCACGAAGCGATCACGTCTGCCGCCGGAGCCTGGCGGAGGACCGGCGGAGCCGTCAGCGGTGTCCGGCCGCTCCGCCGGGGCCGGGTCAGCTGTCGAAGAGGTCCTGCTGGCCGGTTCCGCCCGCCGCTCCGCGCGGAGCCGTCAGGCCCAGGTGCGCCCAGGCGGCGGGGGTCGCGACCCGGCCCCGCGGGGTGCGGGCGAGCAGGCCCTCGCGGACCAGGAAGGGCTCGGCGACCTCCTCGACCGTCTCGCGCTCCTCCCCCACCGCGACGGCGAGCGTCGAGAGGCCGACGGGGCCACCGCCGAACAGCTTGAGCAGCGCCTGGAGGACCGCGCGGTCGAGCCGGTCGAGGCCGCGTTCGTCCACCTCGTACACGGCGAGGGCCGCGTGCGCGATGTCGGGGGTGATCAGCCCGTCCGCCTTGACCTGCGCGTAGTCCCGGACGCGGCGCAGCAGCCGGTTGGCGATGCGGGGCGTGCCGCGGGAGCGGCCGGCGATCTCGGCGGCGCCGGCCGGCTCGATCTCGACGTCCAGCAGGTTCGCCGAGCGGTGCACGACCCGCTCCAGCTCGTGCGGCTCGTAGAACTCCATGTGCGCGGTGAAGCCGAAGCGGTCCCGCAGCGGCGGCGGCAGCAGGCCCGCCCGGGTGGTGGCGCCGACCAGGGTGAACGGGGGCAGTTCGAGGGGGATGGCGGTCGCGCCGGGGCCCTTGCCGACGATGACGTCGACCCGGAAGTCCTCCATCGCCATGTAGAGCATCTCCTCGGCGGGCCGCGACATGCGGTGGATCTCGTCGAGGAAGAGGACCTCGCCCTCCTGGAGGGAGGAGAGGATCGCGGCCAGGTCGCCGGCATGCTGGATGGCGGGGCCCGAGGTGATGCGGATGGGGGCGCCCATCTCGGCCGCGATGATCATCGAAAGGGTGGTCTTGCCCAGGCCCGGGGCGCCGGAGAGCAGCACGTGGTCGGCGGTGGCGCCCCGCGCGCGTGCGGCGCGCAGCACCAGGTCGAGCTGTTCGCGGACCTTCTCCTGACCGATGAACTCGCCCAGGTCCTTGGGGCGCAGCGCGGCCTCGACGGCCTGGTCCTCACGGTCGGCGACGGCGCCCACCAGCCGCTCCGCGTCGGCGCCGGTGTCGGTCGTGTCGTCCCAGTTCATAAGTGATGTGCCTCAGCGGTGGTGGGGGTCAGCGGGCGCGGTTGAGGGTCTGGAGGGCGGCCTTCAGCAGCTGGCCGACCTGCGGGGTGCCGCCCGCGGCCTCGGCCTGCGGGGCGACGGCGGTGACGGCCTCGTCGGCCTCCCGGGTCGCGTAGCCCAGGCCGATCAGGGCGGCGTGCAGCTGGTCGCGCCAGCCCTGGGTGACCGGGGCGCCGACCGCGGGGGCGCCGATGGGCTCGCCGAGCCGGTCCTTCAGTTCGAGGAGCAGCTTCTGCGCGCCCTTCTTGCCGATGCCGGGGACGGCGATGAGTGCCTTCTCGTCGCCCGTGGCGACCGCGCGGCGCAGCGCGTCCGGGCTGTGCACGGCGAGCATCGCCTGCGCGAGCCGGGGGCCGACACCGCTCGCCGTCTGGAGCAGTTCGAAGACCTGGCGCTCGTCGTCGTCCACGAAGCCGTACAGGGTGAGCGAGTCCTCCCGCACGACCAGTGAGGTGGCGAGCTTGGTCTGCTGGCCCATCCGCAGCCCGGACAGGGTGTTGGGCGAGCACTGGACGGCGATGCCGATCCCTCCGACCTCGACGACCGCGGAGTCCGGGGCGAGGGCGGCGACCGGGCCGCTGACGAAGGCGATCATGCCGTACGGCCTTTCGTTGCGTTGGCGGTGTGCAGGGCGACGGCCTGCTGGAGTCGGTTCTGGGCCGGGGCGCGCCAGATGTGGCAGATGGCGAGCGCGAGGGCGTCGGCGGCGTCGGCGGGCTTGGGCGGGGCGCTGAGCCGGAGCAGCCGGGTCACCATGGCGCCGACCTGGGCCTTGTCCGCGCGTCCCGAACCGGTGACGGCGGCCTTGACCTCGCTGGGGGTGTGCAGGGCGACGGGGATGCCCCGGCGGGCGGCGCACAGCATGGCGACGGCGCTGGCCTGGGCGGTGCCCATCACGGTCCGTACGTTGTGCTGGCTGAACACCCGCTCCACGGCGACGAATTCGGGCCGGTGCTCGTCCAGCCACTGTTCGATGCCCTGCTCGATGGCGACGAGTCGACGGCCGAGTTCGGCGTCCGCGGGCGTCCGTACGACCCCCACGCCCACCATGGTGAGGGGCCGTCCGGCGACGCCCTCGACGACCCCGACACCGCACCGGGTCAGCCCGGGGTCCACCCCCAGTACGCGCACGCGCCCCCTCCTTAGGTCACCTGTTTGTGCAGGCTATCCGGTACCACCGACAACGGCCGACACGACGAAGGGCCGACGGGTGTGTCCCGTCGGCCCGTTCGGTCCGTCAGCCCGCGGCGGCGTTACGCGTCGACCTTCTCCATGACCTCGTCGCTGACGTCGAAGTTGGCGAAGACGTTCTGCACGTCGTCGCTGTCCTCGAGCGCGTCGATCAGCTTGAAGATCTTCTTGGCGCCTTCCTCGTCCAGCTCGACCTGCATGGTCGGGACGAAGTTGGCCTCGGCGGAGTCGTAGTCGATCCCGGAGTCCTGGAGGGCGGTGCGGACGGCGACCAGGTCGGTGGCCTCGCTGAGCACCTCGAAGGACTCGCCCAGGTCGTTGACCTCCTCGGCACCCGCGTCCAGGACGGCGCCGAGGACGTCGTCCTCGGACAGCTCGCCCTTGGGGACGATCACGACGCCCTTGCGGTTGAAGAGGTACGACACCGAGCCGGGGTCGGCCATGGAGCCGCCGTTGCGGGTCATGGCGACGCGCACGTCGGAGGCGGCGCGGTTGCGGTTGTCGGTGAGGCACTCGATGAGCACCGCGACGCCGTTCGGGCCGTAGCCCTCGTACATGATCGTCTCGTAGTCGGCGCCGCCGGCCTCGAGGCCACCGCCGCGCTTGACCGCGGAGTCGATGTTCTTGTTCGGGACCGACTGCTTCTTCGCCTTCTGGATGGCGTCGTAGAGCGTCGGGTTGCCCTCGATGTCGACGCCGCCCATCCGGGCCGCGACCTCGATGTTCTTGATCAGCTTCGCGAAGAGCTTGCCGCGCTTGGCATCGATCACGGCCTTCTTGTGCTTCGTCGTAGCCCATTTAGAGTGGCCGGACATCTGCCTGTCTCCTTCGCGTAACCCATCCAACAACGAACGCCAGAGATCCTACTAGGACTCCGTTGCCCGGTTCGCGTGCACCATGTCGACGAACAGGGCGTGCACGCGGTGGTCACCGGTCAGTTCCGGGTGGAACGACGTGGCGAGCGCGTTGCCCTGGCGGACCGCGACGATGTGGCCGCCGTGCTCGGCGAGCACCTCGACGTCGGCGCCCACGGACTCGACCCAGGGGGCGCGGATGAACACGCCCTCTACAGGATCGCCGTCGATCCCGCGCACGTCGACCGCCGACTCGAACGACTCGTTCTGCCGTCCGAAGGCGTTGCGGCGCACGATCATGTCGATGCCGCCGACGGTCTCCTGGCCCGAGCGCGGGTCGAGGATCTTGTCGGCGAGCATGATCATGCCCGCGCAGGTGCCGTAGACGGGCAGGCCGGCCCGCACGCGCGCGCGGAGGGGTTCCAGCACGCCGAACAGGGCGGCCAGCTTGGAGATGGTGGTGGACTCGCCGCCGGGTATGACCAGGCCGTCCACCTCGGCGAGTTCCTCGGGGCGCCTGACCGGCCTGGCCACGGCGTCGGCCGCGGCCAGGGCCACGAGGTGCTCCCGGACGTCACCCTGGAGTGCGAGCACTCCGATCACGGGAGTGGTCATCGCTGGTTACCAGCCCCGGTTCGCGTAACGCTCGGTCTCGGGGAGGGTGTCGCAGTTGATGCCGACCATGGCCTCGCCGAGGTCGCGGGACGCGTCCGCGATGATCTTCGGGTCGTCGTAGAAGGTGGTCGCCTTGACGATGGCGGCGGCGCGCTTGGCCGGGTCGCCCGACTTGAAGATGCCGGAGCCGACGAAGACGCCCTCGGCGCCGAGCTGGCGCATCAGGGCGGCGTCGGCCGGGGTGGCGACGCCACCGGCGGAGAACAGCACGACCGGGAGCTTGCCGAGCTCGGCGACCTCCTTGACCAGCTCGTAGGGGGCGCGCAGCTCCTTGGCGGCGGCGTACAGCTCGTTGTTGTCGCAGCCGCGCAGCTTGGCGATCTCGCCCTTGATCTGGCGCAGGTGGCGGACGGCCTCCACGACGTTGCCGGTGCCGGCCTCGCCCTTGGAGCGGATCATGGCCGCGCCCTCGGCGATGCGGCGCAGGGCCTCGCCGAGGTTGGTGGCGCCGCAGACGAAGGGGGTGGTGAACGCCCACTTGTCGGAGTGGTTGACCTCGTCGGCCGGGGTGAGGACCTCGGACTCGTCGATGTAGTCGACGCCGAGGGACTGGAGGACCTGGGCCTCGACGAAGTGGCCGATGCGGGACTTGGCCATGACCGGGATGGAGACGGCCTCGATGATGCCTTCGATCATGTCCGGGTCGGACATCCGGGCCACGCCGCCGTCCTTGCGGATGTCGGCCGGGACCCGCTCCAGGGCCATGACGGCGACGGCGCCCGCGTCCTCGGCGATCTTCGCCTGCTCCGGCGTGACGACGTCCATGATCACGCCGCCCTTGAGCTGCTCGGCCATGCCGCGCTTCACGCGGGCGGTGCCGGTCTCGGGGGCCTGGTTGTCGGTGGTGGACACGGGTGACCTCACTCGCTGAAAGAGGGTTTCTTCAGAAACCGAGGAAACGCGAGCGGACCAGTCCACAGCAAGGGCCAATGGGAAGGGCGTGGATCCTTTTGCCGGCTAGGCGGCGCGGTCCGCCAGGGCGGTGGGCGGTTCATCGTCCATCTCGAAGGCCATCGGGAAGGGGGCGTGTCCGGCCAGCCGGAACCAGCGGACCTTGCGGTGTTCGCGCAGCCGGCGGGCCGCGCCGACGGCGTCGTTGTGGAACCGGCGGGCCATCGGCACCCGGCGTACGGCCTCGCCCAGCTCGGACGCGGCCGCCTCGCCGCCGGGTGCCTCGCGGACCTCCTCCACCTGCTGAGGCTCCTCGAAGACCACGCGCAGCGCCTGGCTCAGCTCGCTCTCCGCGACCTCCCGCTGCTCCTCCTCGGCCTGCCGGGCGGCGTGCGCGGCCTCGTAGAGCACGATCGAGGCGGCCGGATCCAGCACCCCCGAGGTCGCCAGCTCCTGGGCCACGGAGGCACGCCGCAGCAACTGGGCGTCGAGGGCCGCGCGAGCGGCGTCGATACGGGAGTGCAGCCGGTCGAGCCGCCCCGCGGTCCAGCTCAGGTAGAGGCCGATCACCACGAGAACAGCGAGGATCCAGATGAGCGTTGCGGTCACGGGCGGAACGCTATAGGAAACGCCCGCAGTAGCGCCCCGTCAGGGGCGCCGGGGCCGAAGGCCGGAGGAGGAACCGCGCGACCAGCCACGACAGTGCCGCGTCCGTCAGACTGCCTCTCGCGGCTCACTGATCCCGCGCCAGCCCGAACCGCGCCCGCAGCCCCGGACGTTCGACCGCCGCCACCGCCGCCGCTCCCGCGGTCACCGTCTCGTAGACGGACAGGATGTCCGCACCCACCGTCGACCAGTCGAAGCGGCGCACGTGCACGCTGCCGCGTTCGCTCAGCCCGGCCCGGCGCTCCGGGTCCGCCAGGAGCCGTACCGCCGCTTCCGCCAGTGCGTCCGCGTCCTCGTTGGCGAAGAGTTCGCCCGCCGCGCCCTGGTCCAGGACCTGGGCGAAGGCGTCGAGGTCGGAGGCGAGCACGGGAGCCCCCGCGGACAGCGCCTCGACCAGGATGATGCCGAAGCTCTCGCCACCCGTGTTGGGCGCGATGTACAGGTCGAGGCTGCGCAGGAAGCGGGCCTTGTCCTCGTCGCTGACCATGCCGAGGAACTCGACGCGGGAGCGCAGCTCGGCCGGCAGGGACTCGACCGCGGCCTCCTCGTCGCCCCGGCCGGCCACCAGGAGCCTGGTCGCCGGCCGGGCGGCGAAGATCTTGGGGAGGGCCTTCATCAGCACCGGGAGGCCCTTGCGGGGCTCGTCGATACGGCCGATGAAGCCGATGGTGTCGCCCTGCCACTCGGGGCGCGGCTCGGCCTTGGCGAAGAAGTCGACGTCCACGCCGTTGGGGATCACGACGGCGTCGCCGCCGAGGTGTTCGACCAGGGTGCGGCGGGCGTACTCGCTGACCGCGATCCGGGCGCTGATCTTCTCCAGGGCGGCCTGCAGGATCGAGTACGCGGCGATCATCGCGCGGGAGCGCGGGTTCGAGGTGTGGAAGGTCGCCACCATCGGGCCCTGCGCTGCCCAGCAGGTCAGCAGGCCGAGGGAGGGCGACGTCGGCTCGTGGATGTGGACCACGTCGAACGCCCCGTCGTGCAGCCAGCGGCGGACCCGCGCGGCGGACAGGAAGCCGAAGTTGAGGCGGGCCACCGAGCCGTTGTACGGCACCGGGACCGCGCGGCCCGCCGAGACGACGTACGGCGGCAGCGGGGTGTCGTCGTCGGCGGGGGCGAGCACGGAGACGTCGTGGCCGAGGCCGATGAAGTACTCGGCGAGGTCGCGGACGTGGAACTGGACGCCCCCCGGGACGTCCCAGGAGTAGGGGCAGACGATGCCGATCCTCACGACGGTCCCTTCGCGGGGTCGAGGTCGGCGAGCCACAAGCGCTGGAGCATGTGCCAGTCCTCCGGATGGTCGGCGATCCCGGTGGCGAAGGCGTCGGCCAGCGCCTGTGTCATGACAGACGTCCTCGAGGTGCGGTCACCTGACTCGGGTACCTCGATCGGGGCGTGGACGCGGCCCTTCATGACGGGGGTGTCGTCGTACCAGAGCGTCACGGGGAGCAGGTGGGCGCCGGTCTGCTGGGCGAGCAGGGCGGGTCCGGCCGGCATCCGGGCCGTGTCGCCGAAGAAGTCGACCTCGACGCCGGACTCGGACAGGTCTCGGTCGGCGACCAGGCAGATCAGGCCGCCGTCGCGGAGCCTGCGGGCGAGGGTGCCGAAGGCGGTGCCGCCGCTGTGCGGCAGGACCTCCATGCCGAGGCCCTCGCGGTAGGCGACGAACCGGTCGTACAGCGTCTCGGGCTTCAGCCGCTCGGCGACCGTGGTGAACGGGGTCTTCAGCTCGGTGGTGACCCACGCTCCGGCCAGGTCCCAGTTGGCCAGGTGCGGCAGCGCGATGATCACGCCCCGGCCGGAGGCGAGGCCGTCGGTGAGGTGGTGGAGGTCCTTGACGTCGAATCCGGTGCGCACCCGCTGCTCGCTCCAGGCGGGCAGCCGGAAGGACTCCATCCAGTAGCGCAGGTACGACCGCATGCCCGCGCGGGACAGCTCGCGCAGCCGCTCCGGACTCGCGGCGGGCCGTACGCGCGCGTAGTTGGACTCGAGCCGCTGGACGCCCTTGCCGCGCCGTTTCCAGGCGAGGTCCGCGATGGAGTTGCCGAGCCGCACGGCCACCGGTTCGGGGAGCTTCTTCACGGTGCCCCAGCCGAGTCCGTACAGGGCGTCGGTGAGCCGCTCCGTGACGGTCACTGCGCGGCCTCGCTGCCGTGCGCGGCCTTCTCGTGCCCGGCCGCCGCCTCCGCCTCGGCGGACTCGCGGCGCACCGTGACGACCCGCTGCACCAGGGTGACCAGGCTGCCCACGGCGACGATCCAGAGCGCGATCGGGAGCAGGATCTGGATGCCCGGGACGCCGAAGTTGTGGAACCCGGCCAGACCGGCCGCCACCAGTGAGATCACCAGCCGCTCGGCGCGCTCCACGAGGCCGTTGACGGCCACCGGCAGCCCGATCGACTCGCCGCGCGCCTTCGTGTACGACACCACCTGGCCGCTGGCCAGGCAGAAGATCGACACGGCGCACAGGACGTTGTCGTCGCCGTTGCCCGCGTACCAGAGGGCGAAGCCGCCGAAGATCGCGCCGTCGGCGACCCGGTCGAGGGTCGAGTCCAGGAACGCGCCCCAGCGGCTGGTGCGGCCCAGCTGGCGGGCCATGTTGCCGTCCACCAGGTCCGAGAACACGAACAGCGTGATCACGATCGTGCCCCAGAAGAACTCGCCCCGGGGGAAGAAGACCAGCGCGCCCGCGACCACCCCGGCCGTGCCGAGGAGCGTGACCGTGTCCGGGCTCACGCCCCGGCGGATGAGAAACGCGGCGAACGGTGTGAGGACACGCGTGAAGAATGCACGCGCGTACTTGTTCAGCATGGCCTTCCCGACGGTCGTTGCGCCGTGCGGCCCCTGCTGGCCACCCCGGCTGGCCCATCGTAGCCACGCGCGCGTGTGTGCGACGGGCGGGCACTCTCGGAGGGGGGCGGCGGCCGGGCCCGGAGGGCCGCGCGGGCACGATCACGTCCTTCGTATGGACGCACCGTGACGGGAGTGGAAAGCTCGAAGAACCGCGGGCGTCATCGGAGCCGCCACCGCACGCGGCCCGCCATGCTCGCCCGCGCCCACCGAGACCTCACCGTGCACGGGAGGCATAACCATGGGCGACAAGGTCAAGGAACACCCCGGAGCCGCCGGCAGGGCTACGGCGGCCGACCACCCCGCGTCCGTACGGAATGTGGTGCTGGTCGGCCACTCCGGAGCGGGCAAGACGACATTGGTGGAGGCTCTCGCGCTGACCGCGGGAGCGGTGAACCGGGCGGGCCGCGTGGAGGACGGCGGCACCGTCTCGGACTACGACGACATCGAGCACCGGCAGCAGCGCTCCGTACAGCTGTCGCTGGTACCGGTCGACTGGAACGGAATCAAGATCAACATCCTGGACACCCCGGGATACGCCGACTTCGTCGGGGAGCTGAGGGCCGGTCTGCGCGCGGCGGACGCGGCCCTCTTCGTCGTCTCCGCCTCGGACGGGGTGGACGGCTCGACCCGGATGGTGTGGGAGGAGTGCGCGGCCGTCGGGATGCCCCGGGCGATCGTCGTCACGCACCTGGAGGCCGCCCGCGCGGACTTCGAGGAGATGACCCGGGTGTGCGCCGAGGCGTTCGGCGGCGACGACCCCGACGCCGTCCTCCCCCTCTACCTGCCGCTGCACGGCCCGCAGGGCCCGGACGGACACGCGCCCGTGACCGGTCTCGTCGGGCTGCTCACGCAGAAGCTGTTCGACTACTCCTCCGGGGAGCGCAAGGAGTCCGAGCCCGGCCCCGACCAGCTCCCGGACATCGACGAGGCCCGCAACCGGCTCATCGAGGGGATCATCGCGGAGAGCGAGGACGAGACGCTCATGGACCGCTATCTGGGCGGCGAGCAGATCGACCTCAAGACGCTGATCGAGGACCTGGAGCGGGCCGTCGCCCGCGGCACCTTCTTCCCGGTGCTGGCCGCCGCTCCCGCGGCCGAGGGCGCCCGCCAGGGGCTCGGCACGGTGGAACTGCTCGAACTGGTCACGGGCGGCTTCCCGACGCCGTTCGAGCACCCCACCCCCGAGGTCACCACCGTCGACGGCAGGCCGCGCGAGATCAAACCGTGCGACACCGGCGGCCCGCTGGTCGCCGAGGTGGTGAAGACCGCCTCCGACCCCTACGTCGGCCGGGTCTCGCTGGTGCGGGTCTTCTCCGGCACCCTGCGGCCCGACGAGACGGTGCACGTCTCCGGACACGGCCTGGCCGACCGGGGCCATGAGGACCACGACGTCGACGAGAAGGTCGGCGCCCTGTCCACCCCGTTCGGCAAACAGCAGCGGCCGGTCACCCATGTCATCGCCGGTGACCTGGCCTGCGTGGCGAAGCTCGGCCGCGCGGAGACCGGGGACACGCTCTCCGCCAAGGACGACCCGCTGCTCATGGAGCCGTGGGAGATGCCCGACCCGCTGCTGCCGCTCGCCATCGAGGCGCACAGCAAGGCCGACGAGGACAAGCTCTCGCAGGGCCTCGCCCGGCTGGTCGCCGAGGACCCGACCATGCGGCTCGAACAGAACCAGGACACCCACCAGGTGGTGCTGTGGTGCCTGGGCGAGGCGCACGCGGACGTCGCCCTGGAGCGGCTGCGCAGCCGCTACGGCGTCCAGGTCGACGTCGTACCGCACCGGGTGTCCCTCCGGGAGACGTTCGCCGGCAAGTCCGCCGGACGCGGCCGGCATGTCAAACAGTCCGGCGGGCACGGCCAGTTCGCGATCTGCGAGATCGAGGTGGAACCCCTGCCGGGCGGCTCCGGCATCGAGTTCGTCGACAAGGTGGTCGGCGGGGCGGTGCCCCGGCAGTTCATCCCGTCGGTCGAGAAGGGCATCCGGGCCCAGGCCGTCAAGGGGGTCGCCGCCGGCTACCAGCTGGTCGACGTGCGGGTCACCCTGCTCGACGGCAAGGCGCACTCGGTGGACTCCTCCGACGCCGCCTTCCAGACGGCGGGCGCGCTGGCCCTGCGGGAGGCCGCCGCGGACGCGAAGATCCACCTCCTGGAGCCGGTGGCCGAGGTGTCCGTGCTGGTCGGCGACGACTACGTGGGCGCGGTCATGAGTGACCTGTCCGGCCGGCGCGGCCGGGTCCTCGGCACCGAGCAGACCAGCGGTGGGCGCACCCTCATCAAGGCCGAGGTGCCGGAGTTCGAGATCGGCCGGTACGCGGTCGACCTGCGCTCCCTCTCGCACGGCACGGCCCGGTTCAGCCGTTCGTACGCGCGGCACGAGCCGATGCCTCCGGGGATCGCCGAGAAGATCCGGGACCAGGCCAGGGAAGCCTCCTGAGTGGTGCCAGGGTGTGTTCGGCGGACGGCTTCGGCCGTCCGCCGAACAGCTGTCGGTGGCCGGGGATACTCTGAGTACTTGATCAACAGGTGTGCGGAGTACGGAAGTCGGGAAGGCCGCAGAAGCGGGACGGCGGCAAGTGGGGGCGGGAATGAGCTTCGAGGACTTCTTCGGGCCACAGGTGCCCAGGCCGGGCGGCGAGGCGCAGGCCCCGACCTACGCCCTGGCCTCGGCGGCCTACCGGGACACACCGATGGAGGAGATCAAGAAGGCCGACAACGAGTGGCACCAGTCCACGGTCAGCGAGGGCCGCAGGTGGGCGAAGATCTTCCGGCCCAACTTCGGTGAGGCGTACTCCCAGGCGATCATCGACCGCATGCTGGGCGTCGGCCGCAAGCCGCTCATCCAGTCCTTCGGCAGCGAACCCCAGGTGGTCGTCGAGCACTGCCTCGCGGCCAACCGCATCCGCAAGGAACGCGACCAGCGGCTGACCGCCGTCATGTTCGTGTTCGGCGTGCTGTTCCTGCCCGGCCTGCTGGTGTGGCTGCTGGTCTTCCAGCTCCGCACGACCATGCTGAAGACCGACAACAAGCGCGTCTCCGGGCTCGGCAGTGCCCTGCTGGCCGCGGTCGGCGTCCTCGCGGTGCTCTTCATCGTCAAGGTCCCCTTCACCGGCTTCTGGGGGTGGTACGCGCGCGGCTGCGTCGTGCTCCCCGTCATCGGCTGGTTTCTGGCCAAACGGCTCTGCGAGAGGACCGCGCAGGACCTGCGCGCCGCCTGGGACGGGCTGCTGTCCGGCGGCAGCGTCGGCGCGAAGGTCCCGGAGGCGGTGCCGACCAGCCCGGACCAGGCCGCGGCCGAACAGCTGCGGCAGTCGCTGGCCCGGCTCAGCGCCGAGCAGCAGTCCAACTCGGTCTTCTACGCGGGGCCCAAGGGGATACTCGGCATGGGCACCCGCTGGGGCTCCTGGCACCTCGCGGAGGAACTGGTCCCGCTCGACCCGGTCAAGGGTGTCCACGAGTTCCGGGCCTGGACCGTCGTCCGGGAGATCGAGAAGGAACTGAGCGTGCTGCACCGGCAGCACCTGAAGACCGGCGGTTTCCCGGAACCGCAGGTCAGGCACTGGATCGTCACCCATGTCGGGGAGGGCGCCAAGGAGGTGTCCCGGCCCGAGGGCACCGACTACAAGGTGGGGCCCAAGGACGTCGAGGACATCTGCAACAACAACCACTTCGACAAGGGTGACCGGCACTACCTGGGCGTGCAGTGGCCGTACCTGTGGAACGGCGAACTGATCATCACGATGATGGCCACCGTCACCGTGCTGAAGGAGACGCTGCGGATCGACGTCACGGGGCATGCCCTCGGTCCGGTCAACGGCCTGTTCGGCACCAAGCCCGCTGCTCCCACGAAGACGGTCGCGAAGACCGTGCGGTTCTGGGAGACCCGGACCGTCAAGCTGCCGCTGGTCACCCCGGACGAGGTGGTCCGGCTCGCCGCGCGGGCCACCATCAGCTGGTATCCGCCGCTGCTGAAGTGGCTCGGCGGCTCCATAGGGCTGCCCGAGCCCTTCGGTCTGCGGCACGCGTGGGCCGACCAGCCCTGGAAGCACCGCTTCATGGCCGACGACGCGTTGCGCGCGGCCACGCCGATACTGCGGGCGGTGCACCGGGCGGCGCTGCGGGTGCTCAGGGAACACGACGTCGACACCGACAAGTTCAGCAGCCGGGCGTCCGCGCTCAGCGGGTCCGTGCAGGACGCGGCACCGAAGAAGGCGGACACGTACGACGCCTAGCCGACGCGGGCGGAGGCGGGCACGGAAGCAGCGTCAGCTGGCCGGCCAGGCCTCCGCCAGCATCTTGCGGGTGTCGGCCAGCAGCTGGGGCAGCACTCTGGTGTGGCCCACCACCGGCATGAAGTTCGTGTCACCGCCCCAGCGCGGGACGATGTGCTGGTGCAGGTGGGCGGCGATGCCGGCGCCCGCCACCGAGCCCTGGTTCATGCCGATGTTGAAGCCGTGGGCGCCGGACGCGGTGCGCAGCGCGGTCATGGCCTGCTTGGTCAGCTCGGCGAGCTCCACGGTCTCCGCGCCGGTCAGGTCCGTGTAGTCGGCGACATGGCGGTACGGGACCGTCATCAGATGGCCGCCGTTGTACGGGTAGAGGTTGAGCACCGCGTAGACGTGCTCACCGCGCCGCACGATCAGGCCGTCCTCGTCGGACTTGGCCGGGATCGAGCAGAAGGGGCAGCCGTCGTCGGCGCCCGGGCCGGTCGGCTTGTTCTCGCCCTGGATGTAGGCCATCCGGTGGGGCGTCCACAGGCGCTGGAACGCGTCCTGCGTCCCCACTCCGATCTGCTGTTCCGGCTCACTCGTCATGCTAGGCAGCATATGGCTTCGCCCGTTCGCGGCGTGTCGCCGGGGCCGGGCCGAAGCGGTCGGCGGCGAAGCTGGGCGGATGGACGACGACAGCCGGCTGAAGGACTGGGAGCAGCGGACCGATATGCCGCTCGGCATCGCTTCACTGGTCTTCCTGGGCTCGTACGCGGTGCATGTGCTGGAGCCGGACCTGCCCGAGGCCGTACACGTCCTCCTCCTGTCGCTGACCTATCTGACGTGGGCGATGTTCGCCGTCGACTACGCGGTGCGCTGGCGGCTCAGCGGCGCGGGCCCGGGATTCGTCCGGCGCCACTGGCTCGACACCGTCGTCCTGGTGCTGCCGCTGTTGCGGCCGGTGCGGGTGGTGCGGACGTACGAGGCGATGCAGCGCCGGCACGGTGAGCCCCGGATGGGGCTGCACGCGCGCGTGGCGGCCTATTCGGCGCTGTCGATCTCGCTGCTGGGGTTCTCGGGCGCGCTCGCCGTCTACCAGGCCGAGCGCTCGGCCCCGAACGCCACGATCCGCACCTTCGGCGACTCCCTCTGGTGGACCTGCTCGACCCTGTCCACCGTCGGGTACGGCGACTACGTCCCGGTCACCACCCTGGGGCGGTTCATCGCGGTGGGGCTGATGGCCTGCGGTCTGGCGCTGCTGGGCACGGTCACGGGATCGTTCTCGTCCTGGATGCTGCAGCGGTTCGATCTGGGGGAGGACGAGAACAAGCGGCCCCCGCGGAAGTGATCCGCGGGGGCCGCTTCGTAGCCGGGCCTGATCAGACCTGGGTCCGCTCCTCGACCACCTTCACGATCTTGGCGATGGCCTCGTCGAAGGGGATGCCGTTCTCCTGCGAGCCGTCCCGGTAGCGGAAGGACACCGAGCCGGCCGCCATGTCCTCGTCGCCCGCGATGACCATGAAGGGCACCTTCTGCTTCTGGGCGTTGCGGATCTTCTTCTGCATCCGGTCCGAGGAGCCGTCGACCTCGACCCGCAGGCCCTTCTTCTTGGCCTCGGCGGCGAACTTGTGCAGGTAGTCGACGTGCGCGTCGCCGATCGGGATGCCGACCGCCTGGACCGGCGCGAGCCAGGCCGGGAAGGCGCCCGCGTAGTGCTCCAGGAGGACCGCGAAGAACCGCTCGATGGAGCCGAACAGGGCGCGGTGGATCATGACCGGGCGCTGCTTGGAGCCGTCCGCGGAGGTGTACTCCAGGTCGAAGCGCTCGGGCAGGTTGAAGTCGAGCTGGATCGTCGACATCTGCCAGGTGCGGCCGATGGCGTCCTTGGTCTGGACGGAGATCTTCGGGCCGTAGAAGGCGGCGCCGCCCGGGTCGGGCACGAGCGGGAGGCCCTGCTTCTCGGCGACCTGGCGCAGGGTCTCGGTGGCCTCCTCCCAGACCTCGTCGGAGCCGACGAACTTCTCCGGGTCCTTGGTGGACAGCTCCAGGTAGAAGTCGGTCAGGCCGTAGTCGCGCAGCAGGCCGAGGACGAAGGTGAGCGTCTTGTCGAGCTCCTCCGACATCTGCTCACGGGTGCAGTAGATGTGCGCGTCGTCCTGCGTGAAGCCGCGGGCCCGGGTCAGGCCGTGCACGACACCCGACTTCTCGTACCGGTACACGGTCCCGAACTCGAAGAGACGCAGCGGCAGTTCGCGGTAGGAGCGGCCGCGCGCGTCGAAGATCAGGTTGTGCATCGGGCAGTTCATGGGCTTGAGGTAGTAGTCCACGCCCTCGTCGAGCTGCATGGGCGGGTACATGCCGTCGGCGTACCAGTCCAGGTGCCCGGACGTCTCGAAGAGCTTCCCCTTGGTGGCGTGCGGGGTGTAGACGAACTCGTAGCCCTCCTCCTCGTGCCGGCGGCGCGAGTAGTCCTCCATGACCCGGCGGACGATGCCGCCCTTGGGGTGGAAGACGGCGAGGCCGGAGCCGATCTGCTCCGGGATGGAGAACAGGTCGAGTTCGCTGCCCAGCTTGCGGTGGTCGCGCTTCTCGGCCTCGGCGAGGAAGTCCAGGTACGCCTTCAGCTCGTCCTTGGACGGCCAGGCGGTGCCGTAGATGCGCTGGAGCATGGGGTTCTTCTCGCTGCCGCGCCAGTAGGCGGCCGCGTTGCGCATCAGCTTGAACGCCGGGATCAGGCGGGTGGAGGGCAGGTGGGGACCGCGGCAGAGGTCCTTCCAGCACAGCTCGCCGGTCTTGGCGTCCAGGTTGTCGTAGATCGTCAGTTCACCGGCGCCGACCTCGACGTCCGCGCCGTCGTCCGAGGACGCCGAACCCTTCAGTCCGATCAGTTCCAGCTTGTACGGCTCGGCCGCCAGCTCCTCGCGGGCCGCCTCGTCGGTCACCACGCGCCGCGAGAAACGCTGGCCGCGCTTCTGGATCTCCTGCATCTTCTTCTCGATGGCCTTGAGATCCTCGGGCGTGAACGGCTTCTCGACGTCGAAGTCGTAGTAGAAGCCGTCCTTGACCGGCGGGCCGATGCCGAGCTTGGCCTCTGGGAAGATCTCCTGGACGGCCTGGGCCATGACGTGCGCGGTGGAGTGGCGCAGGATGTTGAGACCGTCCTCGGAGGAGATCTCCACCGGCTCCACGACCTCGCCCTCGGCGGGCGCGTACGCGAGGTCCTTGAGCTCCCCGGCCACCCGGGCGGCGATGACCGCGCGCTCGCCGGCGAAGAGCTCGGCGGCCGTAGTGCCCGTCGTCACCACGCGCTCTTCCCGCTCGGAATCGCGTTGGATGATCACACGGACGTCTGACACCGGTCTCTCCTGACTGAAGGTGGATGCGGCGCCATACCAGGAGCGCGCGCAATACCGGATCGTACCGACCCGTCCCCACCGACTGCGAAACGGTCACCGACAGTGGCCCGTCAGTCGCAGTCGTCGCCGGTCCACGCCTCGTCGAAGAAGTCGAGGTTCTCCTGGAGCGACTTCATCAGACTGTCCCGCTCCGCCTCGTCCACCTGTACGGGTACGACCCCCGAGGCGCCGGACAGCCGCCGGAAGCCGCCCCGGCTCTCCAGCCGGCCGTGCACCCGTACCGGAAGTCCGACGAGGTGGGCCTGCCCGGCGATCCGGTAGTCCTCCTCGTCGAGGGTGACCCGGACGTACGGCACCTCGGCGCCGGCGATCACCCGCAGCCGTACCGCGCCCTCGCCGCGCGGCTCCGAGCGGCGCATCCGGACCACGGTGCCGGTGACGCGGACCGCCACGGAGGGTTCGTCGCGCAGGTAGCGGGCGCCGGCCTCGCGCAGCACGGGCAGGTCGCCGGGCGAGAACTCGACGGGGTCCAGGGCCGACGCGCAGTCGTCGGGCACTCCGGCGCCCGGTGCCCAGTCCACCGAGACGCGGGCGCCTTCCGTGCCACGCACGAGCGTGACGAGGGCGTCGGTCAGTTCACGGCTGACGCCTGCCTCGACGGCCCCGTCGAAGGCGTCCATGCCGCCGGTGGCCCGCTGGTAGTCGATGGCCTCGCGGGCGGCGTACAGGGCCTGGTGGAGGCGTACGGCGAGCGGCCGGCCGGTCCCGACGGGCACGAACGCGGTCAGACCGCGGCCGCCCTCCGCCGAGCCGACGAGCACGGACTCCAGCAGGGCGGCGGCGGCCCGCTTGTGCCGGGCGCCGTGGTAGCCGGCCCGCGCGCGGGTGGCGAGGGCGCCGGCCAGCAGGGTCCCCCGGGCGGCGGTGCGCAGCTGTTCCTCGGCCGTCCAGGACGCGGTGTCCGCGGGTCCGCTCGGCACGTCACGCCACCAGCGGATCTCGTCGCTGGGCACGGCGAGCCCGACCAGCACCTCGCGGGCGGCGGGCGTCCCGCTCCGCACCAGAGCGGTGAGCGCCTCCCCGAGCAGGTCGTCACTGTCCGGGAAGGCGCGGCTCTCGGGTACCAGCAGGCTGGTGCCGGTGCTGCCCGGCCCGGGTGGGGTCCAGCGGCCGTACCGGCCGGGCGCTCCGCCGCGCCGCTGCCAGCCGTGCCGGCGCAGCAGGGCGCCGAGCACGGCGGGGTCGACCTCGGCGGGCTCGGGGGGACGGCTCCAGTGGGGACCGTGGAGGTCGTCGGGGTGCGGCCGGACCTCCCGCAGCTGCTCCTCGTACGGACGGTGCCTCATGGTCTGCCTCCCGTCCCGACCCGCGTCATGATCTCGCAGAGCGCCCGGTCGTCGAATATGCGCGAGGTCGGGACCCGCACGGTGGTCCGGTGCCGGCCGGTGATCGGGTGCCCTGCCAGGTTGACCCAGTAGCAGCAGTGGCGCAGATCGAGCCGGTCGTGGCTGGCGCGCAGCCAGTCGTCCTGGGAGCGCGGGACGAGCATCACCACCAGGATCTTGTGCACCGACACCGGTGTGCGGGCGAGCTTGCGCAGGTGGTCGTTGTCGAGCGTGAAGGAGAAGAAACGTCCCGGCGGGTTGGGGGCGATCTGGTACGTGCACTTGAGCTGCACCTTTATGGTCACCTCGTCGTCGACGGTGTGACCGGGCGAGCCGTGGCTGACATGCCAGTCGATGCCGTTGTCCGGGAACGGCTGGGACAGCGAGCAGCCGGCCGCCGCCGCGACCGCGTGCAGGTAGCCCACCTGCAGTGTCTCCATGCAGGCGGTGGTCGCGAGTGTGCCGCGATGGGGGCCCGTCCGCTCGGGCAGCAGCCCGCCCCGTTCGGGCTGCGCTATCGCCATGACCAACAGCCTTCCCAGCCAAAGAGTTTCCCCGTGGCGGGCCGCTGAACTGCAAAGACCCGCACTCCTGTTGTGTCCTTCCGGCGTACGTCGCAAACGGCCCGGGTATCACCAAACAGGCAGAAGACGGAACGTCAGCTGCCGTGGGTGAACGAGGAGTTGTGTAGGCATGACGTGCTGGTACGAAGGGCCCCTGGCCGCCTTCGACACGGAGACCACGGGCGTTGACGTCGAGACCGACCGGATCGTGTCGGCCGCCGTCGTCGTCCAGGACGCCCCGGGTACCCGGCCGAGGGCGGTCCGCTGGCTGGTGAACCCGGGCGTGCCGGTGCCGGAGACGGCGACGGCGGTGCACGGGCTGACCGACGAACACCTTCAGCGCAACGGCCGTTGGCCGGCGCCGGTGATGCATGAGATAGCCGAGGAACTGGCCGAGCACGCGGCGATGCACCGCCCGCTGGTGGTGATGAACGCGCCGTTCGATCTGACCCTGCTGGACCGGGAGTTGCGCCGTCATCGGGCGTCCTCCCTGGACCGCTGGTTCGAGGCGAGTCCGCTGCTCGTCCTCGACCCCCGGGTCCTGGACAAACATCTGGACCGCTACCGCAAGGGCCGCCGCACCCTGACCGACCTGTGCGCGCACTACGAGGTCACCCTGGAGGGCGCGCACGACGCGGGTGCGGACGCGCTCGCGGCCCTGGAGGTCGTACGGGCACTGGGCCGCCGGTTCGCGACCCGCCTGGAGCGACTGAGTCCCGCCCAGTTGCACACGCTCCAGACCACCTGGCACGCGGCACAGGCCAGGGGCCTCCAGGCCTGGTTCACCCGCAGCGGCACACCGGAGACGGTGAACCAGGACTGGCCGCTGCGGCCGGAGCTGCCGACGGCGGCGTGAGGGGCAGGACAGGGTCGTGCGGCAAACGCAAAAGGCCGGTCCGCGCAGGCGGACCGGCCTTCCCGGTGGTGGGCGATACTGGGTTCGAACCAGTGACCTCTTCGGTGTGAACGAAGCGCTCTCCCACTGAGCTAATCGCCCGGGAACGCAGTGAACGATACAGGGAGCCGCGGGTTTCGTTCAAACCGCTTGCAGGTGCCCGAGCAGTCCGCGCCGTCCCGACCGCATCATCAGCCGGTGGTTGAGACGGAAGAGCGGCCGCCCGGGTACGGCCAGCCGCCGCAGCAGCGCCTTCTCGACGTCCACGACCTGCTCGTAGCGGGCGAGCGCGCCGGCGCCGTCGGGGACGACCGTCCAGCGGGCCCAGCCCACGATGTCGCCGGTCATGGCGGTCTCCAGCACCCCGGCCTCCGGATCGCGCCGCGTCTCGCGCGCGGTGAAGGTGATGTCGTACGGCAGGACGGAGCGGATGGTGATGATGCCCGTGGTGTCGTTCAGGCGGGTCACCGAGCGCACCTGGGGCCACCAGTGCGGGTAGTCCTCGACTCGTTCGAGTGCCCGGTAGACGGCCGCGGCCCCGAAGGGCAGCGGCCAGCGGCTGAGGAAGCGGTAGTGGGTCCAGTCCATGGGCGGAGTCTGCCCGCGTGCCGTGTCTGAGTACGCGTACTCATGCCTTGTGTAGTGACCGGGACCACACTCATGGGTGCGAGCGCCGCCGCCCGTGCGACGGCGCTCCCCCAACCCCTCTTACGAGGGCATCTTGTCGCCGAGCAGGGCCAGGTTCTCGATGGCGGCGAGTCCGTACAGCGCGGTGTCGTTCGAGGACACCCAGCTCGCCTCGCTGCCCGCGACGAGCGTGACCGGGCCCGACAGCGCCTCGGTCTTCCACGGCGAGGACTCCGTGTAGCCGTCGGAGCTGTAGAACTTCGTCCACGCACGCTTGGCCAGCGTCTCGTCACCGGTCTGCACGGCGGCGTACGCGTCGAGCCGCGAGTGGCCCTGGAAGAGCAGCAGGGTGCCGAAGTTGGAGCCGTAGCGGGCCGCCTGTTCGGCCTTGGTGGCGTTGAAGTAGCGGCAGTAGTCGAAGTAGGCCTCGTCGAACTCGGGCATGTCGACCAGGTGGATGAGCTCGGCGCAGAGTTCGTTGAGGCCGAAGACGGCGGAGAGGTGGGAGACGGAGACGACCGGGGTGGTGGCGGTGGCGAACCTGCCGGTGTCGAGGTCGTAGAGGCCGCTGCCCTGGACGAAGCCGTTGGGCTGGGCGGCGATGCCCTGCATGGTCGACAGGACGCGCGCCTTGGCCTTCTCCCACTTGGGGCCCTTGCGTTCCCACTCGGTCAGCCATGCCGACACCAGGCCGCTCCAGTCGGTGCCGAAGCCGATGGACAGGGCGTGCCGGTCGGGGGTGTAGGGGTCGGTGCGGACCTTGCGCTGCGGGTCGAGGACGAGGAAGGTCTCGTCGGAGTCGACGTTGGCGGCCATCAGGTCGCCGACGCGTTCGTCGGCGGTGAGGAAGTAGTAGAAGCGCCGGTAGGTGGTGTTGGCGATGCGCTGCTGCTTGGCGCTGTCCGCGAAGTGCTGGACGCCGTGCCGGGTGCCGAGGCCCGCCCACTGGCCGATGTGGTACACGTCGACCTCGCCGGTGTGCCGGGTCAGCGCCTCCGCGAACCGGAAGATGTCGGAGCGGCCGCTTCTCAGGTACGCGTACCAGAGCCAGAGGTCCGGGGAGAGCTCGGAGTTGTCCCAGGCGTAGCCACCGACGTCGTACCGCCACTGGTGGCGCACGGTGTCGTAGGTGTGCATGAAGTCGCCGTAGTCCCAGAAGCCGTACCAACGGCGCTGCTCCACCTGGTCCTTGTAGTAGGTGAAGAGGAAGTCGAGGTGGTCCTCGATCTTCGCCTTGGCGGCGGTGGAGCGGTCGGGCTCGGAGTACAGGCCGGGTCCGAAGACCTTGGCCTTGATCAACTGCTTGGGCGGGGCGGTGAGTTGCGGGAGCACCCGGACCGCTTCGACCTGGCCGGCCAGCGCCTCCGGGGTCGGTGTCGTCCCGTTGGCCCAGAACAGCAGCTCCGAGGTGCGGGCGATGCCGTAGGGGGTGCCGAACTCCGGCTCGTAGTCCTCGTAGGTGATGTTGAGGCCTTCGAGCTGTTCGGCGTAGGTGTCCTGGCCCATGCCGTCGTGGTAGAAGCGCAGGTCCATCGGCTGGGCCTCGGGCGACCAGAGCCAGAGGGTGACCTCGGCGGTGTCGGTGTGGGCGTCGCGGATGTCGAGCTGGGCCGGGAACTTCTCCCAGAAGTCCCTGAGCCCGAAGGAGAGTCCGCCGCTCGCGCCGCCGACGTACCCGAACCCGGAGGCCCGCTTGCCGCCGCCGGCCGCGATCCAGCCGTACCCCTTCTTCGTGCGCTTGCGCAGCGTGAACCCGTCGGCGGAGAGCTGGGAGAGGGTGTAGTCGCCCCAGTGCGGGATGTACTGGAGGCGGGTGGTGACGCGCTGGTCCCAGGTGGCCGGGTCGGGCAGCTTCTGGCCCGCGTACTGGGCCGCCTGCACGGCCGTGCCCGGGTCGCGGCGCAGTCCGGTGATGCCCTGGACGGCCTCCCGCAGCAGGCCGGTGCCCTCTCCCCCGATCCGGATGTGCCGGTCGTACGCCTCGTCGCGCATCGGCACGCTGAAGCGGACGCCGAGCCCGCGGATGAAGTCGCCGCTCGCCTTGCCCGGCTCCTGCGTGCCGTCGTACGTGATCGTGTGGACCATCCGGAAGGAGTCGGCGCCCGCGTAGAAGTAGAGCCGGATCGAGAACGGCAGCCAGCTCCGGCTGCCCTTGCGGTGCTTGCCGTCGACGCGGACGACCGCGCGGACCGGGCCGTCCTGTTCGACGGTGACGGAGTCGATGGCGCCGTCGAAGCGCTCGGTCTTCACCGCGCCCTGGTCCTCGTCCTCGACCTCGGGCTGGCGGATGAGGACGAGCCTGCCGTTCCTGGCGATCTCGGTGGCACCGCGGGTCACCGACTTGATGATCGTGGAGCCGTTCTTGCCGATCTTCACCGCGATCACGCCGGTGGACACGTCGATCGTGCCGCCGCTCCTGTCGACGGTGACCTTCTTGTCGGGCGCGGCCGCGTCGCCCGCCGCGAGGGTGAGTTTTCCGCTCCCCGAACTCACCGCGTGGGCGGTCCACTTGAGGGAGCCGTCCGGCCAGTAGGCGATCGGCCAGGACTGGACCGGCACGTCCTTGCCGTTCGCGTCCGTCAGCGCGAAGGTCTGGTCCTCCCGGAAGGCGCCCATCGGCCAGGGCACGCCGACGGTCGAGCCGGGAGCGGCGCCGAGGCCGCCGTCCTCCAGCCAGTCCAGGGTCACCGGGTCCGCGTCGGCGGCCTCGGCTCTGGGCGCGGCCTGCGCTTCCCTACCGCCCAGCGCCCAGCTGAACTGGGCGGCGGCGCCGGCCACGGCGGCCGCCTTGAGAAGGGACCTGCGAGGGATGGGAGACATTTTTCCGCCTTTCCTTTCCGTGCGAGTGCAGAGTGGTCAGGGGCATGACAGAGATGGGCATGGCGCCGGTGGCGCCGCCCTCGGCATGGGACACCGCCGGTCAGCGGCGGCGGTGGCGCTCCTCCACGGCGACGGCCGCCGCCGCGACGGCGCCCAGCACGGGCACCGCCAGCGGCGCGACGAGCAGGGCGGAACAGACCACGAGGACCGCTCCCCCGACGAGCAGGAAGGATCCGCCGGGGTCGAGGACGGTACGGCGGCCGGCCTGCGCGAGCAGGGTGCGCCAGCGGTCGCCGGGTGTCCAGACGGCCGCCGCGCGGAGCCCCGCCACCGCGAGGCCGATCACCGCGAACAGGCCCACGGCCCCGACGAGCGGTCCGCCGGGCAGCCCGGCGCGCACGGCCTGGACGTCCACCCAGGCGACCGCGACCGCACCCCAGCCGGCGAGCCCGACGACCCAGCCGCCGCGCACGGCGACCCGGAAGTCCGCGACGAACTCCCGCCAGCCGCCCGCCACCTGACCGGTGCGGCGGCGCAGATGCCGGGCACCGGCGGCGAAGGCAGCCGGGTAGGTGACGACCCCCAGCGAGGCGACCGCGATCCACACCCCGGTGAGCAGGCACTCGGCGAAGACGCCGAACCGCTCCGTGAAGACGGACGGCTTGGTGCGCACGTCGGCCACGACGTCATCAGCCCTTCAGTCCGGAGGTCGCCATTCCGTCGATCAGATAGCGCTGGAAGGCGAGGAAGAACAGCAGCACGGGCAGCAGCGCCACCAGGGACATGGCGATCATGCCGCCGTAGTTCGCGGCCACGCCGTCGGAGTCGCGGAACATCATCAGTCCCAGGGAGACCGTGTACTTGCCGGGTTCGTTGAGGTAGATCAGCGGACCCATGAAGTCGTTCCAGGCGTTGATGAAGGTGAAGATCGCGCTGGTGATGAGCGCCGGCCGGCACAGCGGCAGCACGATCGACCAGTAGATGCGGAGGTGTCCGCAGCCGTCGAGCCGGGCCGCCTCGTCGAGCTCACGCGGCAGGTTGCGCATGAACTGCACCATCAGGAAGACGAAGAACGCCTCGGTGGCGAGGTACTTGCCGATCAGCAGCGGGGCATAGGTATTGATCCAGCCGAGCTTCTGGAACATCACGTACTGCGGGATCAGCAGCACGTGGTACGGCAGCAGCAGGGTCCCGATCATCAGGGAGAAGAGCAGGTTGCGGCCGGCGAACCGGATACGCGCGAACGCGTAGGCGGTGAGGGCGCAGGAGATCAGTACGCCCACCACGGCACCGACGGCGTAGAACAGCGAGTTCTCGAAGAACGTCCAGATGCCGATGTCCGCGATGCCGTCGGCGAGGCCCTTGAAGTTCGACAGGATGGGGTGGCCGGGGAACAGTTGCAGGCTGTTGATGATGTCCTTGCTGGGCTTGAACGAGGCGCCGATCACCCAGACCACCGGGTAGAGGATGACCGCGAGGATCAGCAGGGCACCGAGGTGCCAGGCCAGGGATCCGGCTCGCTTGCGGCCGACCGTGTCCGTGACCTTGGTGGTGATCGCGCTCATCGGGCGTCCTCCTCGTAGTGCACCCACTTCTTCTGGGACCAGAAGAGGACGGCCGTCACCAGCGCGACCGCGAGCAGCAGCATCCATGCCATCGCCGCCGCGAAGCCCATCTGGGCGTTCTTGAAACCCTGCTGGTACAGGTAGCAGGTGTAGACGAGCGTGGCGTCGGCCGGACCGCACTGCGTGTTGGAGACGACGTAGGCCGAGCCGAAGATCTGGAAGGAGTGGATGGTCTCCAGGAGCACGTTGAAGAACAGCACCGGGGAGATCATCGGCAGGGTGATGTTCCAGAACCTGCGCAGCGGCCCGGCACCGTCCATCTCGGCGGCCTCGTAGAGCTCCCTGGGCACCTGCTTCAGACCGGCCAGGAAGATGACCATCGGCGCGCCGAACTGCCACACCGTCAACGCGACCAGGCAGTACAGCACCCAGTCGGCGTTGCCGACCCAGCCGCCGACGTGCCAGCCGAAGAAGGACTGGGTACGGTCCACCACCGCGCCGTCGGAGAACAGCGACCGCCAGACGAAACCGACGGACACGCTCGCGCCGATCAGCGAGGGCGCGTAGAAGGCGGCCCGGTAGAAGGCCTGGCCGCGCCGGCTCTGGGCGAGCAGCAGCGCCACCCCGAGAGCCAGCAGCAGCTTCAGCGGGGTGCCGATGACCACGTACTTCGCGGTCACCTCCACCGACTTCTGCCAGCGGGGGTCGTCGAACATCCTGGTGAAGTTGTCGAAGCCGACCCACTTCGGCGTGTTGAAGAGGTTGTAGTCGGTGAACGCGAAATACAGCGAGGCGACCATCGGGCCCGCGGTCAGCAGCAGGAAGCCCGCGATCCACGGGGACATGAACAGGTAGCCGGCGAGGTTCTCACGCCGGCGGCCTGGTCGCCGGCCCGCGCCGGCGGCGGCGGCCGAACGCGGCTCGCGGGCCGCGGGCAGGGTGTCCTTGACGAGCGTCACGGCAGGTCCCATCAGGCCTGGAAGGCGGCCTCGGACTCGGTGAAGAACTGCTTCACCGCGTCCGCGACCTTGGTCTTGCCCTGGCCGAGGTCGCCGCCGATGCGCAGGAAGGCGGCCTCGATGGTGTCGGCACCGGAGGGGTGCGGGGTGATCGTGCCGAGCACGCCCGCCTTGGCGGTGTCGTCCTCGTACTGCGCGATCTCCTTGTTGACCGGGTCCGTCGGCTTGTACGCGGTGTACTGCTCGGTGCTCGCGAGAATGCCCCGGTCGTAGCCCATGATCTTGCCGGCCTCGGGGTCGTGGACCATGAAGTCGATGAACTGGGCGACTTCCTTGGGGTGCGCCGTGCGGGCGGAGGCGCTGAGCATCAGTGAGGCGAGGTACTGCCCGGTGTGCTTGCCGTCCGTGGTGGGGATCGGGGCGAGGCCGTAGGTGCTGCTGCCCTCCGCCGTGTAGCGGACGGTGAAGTTGTCCCAGGTGAACTCGGAGGCGCCGTGGCCTGCGGAGAGGGAGGACTTGGGCGCGTCCTGCTGGACGACCTTCGGGTCGGTGACCAGCCCGGCCTTGACGCGGTTGTAGCCGTCCGTCCACCACTCCGTCAGGTCGGCCTTGTCGAAGCCGAGTCCGTCCGCGGTGTAGAACGCCTTGCCGTTCTGACGGAGGTAGAGGTCGTAGAGGTACATGATCGCGAAGTAACCGGTGTCCCCCGCGACCTTGGTCTTGTCGTGGATGGTCTTGAGGGCCTTGAAGTAGTCGTCCCAGGTCCAGCCCGCGTGCGGCTCGACCCCGGCCTTCGCGAAGACCTTCTTGTCGATGACCAGCGCCATGGTGTTCGAACCGACCGGCACTCCCAGCTGCTTGCCGTCGACCTGGCCGACCTTCGTGACTCCGGCCCGGAAGTGATCCAGGCTCAGATTTCCCGCCTGAACCTGCGACTTCAGATCGAGCAGAATTCCTCGCTTGTCGTACTTCCGAAGAAAGGTGACGGCATTCTGGAAAACGTCCGGGGGATTTCCGCCGGCGGCCTGGGTCTGGAACTTCTCCCAGAACGACGCATACGTCTGAAAGTCGGTCTTGACCTTGATCTTCGGGTACTTCTTCTCGAAGAGCGCGATGGTCTGGTTGATCTTCTTGGCGCGTTCCTCCGCACCCCACCACGAGTAACGGATCGTCACCGTCCCGTCCCCGGAGCCGCTGCCGCCTCCGCAACCGGCCGTCCCGGCGAGCCCGAGCGCGGCCGCCGAGGCCCCGGCCGCCTTCAGGATGGTCCGCCTCTCCACATTCCTGCTGGTTCCCACAGTCGGGCCCCTCCCCGCAGCGGCCGCCGCCGCTTGCATGAATCGTTTCAAGTAAGCGCTTGCTGGCACAAGTTACGGAGGGGCCGGTGGGGCGTCAATGACTCGGACAGGATTTTCTTGAGACCGGGGACGCCGGAACGACACGGCGGAGCCACGGGCTGGCACCCGCAGGACGAGCGACGTCGCAGGTGAGAAGCACACGGTCGGGTGACCGAACGTCAAGCGGGCGGCTGAGGACGGCGGTTACGGGTTGGCTTCGATGGCGGGTGGAGTGGGGTGGTGCGAGTGGGTGGGTGAGTGGTGCGAGTGGGTGGGTGACCGGTGCGAGTGGGTGGGTGACCGGTGCGAGTGGGTGGGTGAGTGGTGCGAGTGGGTGAGGTTGGGCGGCTCGGCTCGGCTCGCTGGGGTTCGGGGTTCGGTGCTGTGGGCGCTCGCCCGACCTGGGGCCTGCCGGGTTCGGGCGGTGTGACTCGGGCGACGGGAGGCCGGGGAGGCGCGGGGGTGGGCGGGAGCGGCCGTCCCGAGAGGGACGGCCGTGCTCACACCTCCGACGATTGCGATCGGTATCGGCTCGCCCGGTACCGCAGCCCGATGCCCCTGAAGATCCACGCTGAGTTACGACGGGCTTCATGCCGGACGCGCGTTCACCACGCCGTCGAGGCAGCAGGAGTCTCTTCGAGTCCAGGGTCTGCGGAACCCTGCCGGCCGACGCGGGTCCGCCTCCTGGCGCCTGAGCCTGAGCCTGAGCCCGGAGCCCGGAGCCCCACCGTCGCGAGCCCCCGAACCGGCTCTGCGCAGCCGCACCGCCGTGCACCTGGCACCGCACGCACGACTGCGGCCCACCTGCTGTTTCGCAGGTGGGCCGCAGTTCCGGGTGGGCGATACTGGGTTCGAACCAGTGACCTCTTCGGTGTGAACGAAGCGCTCTCCCACTGAGCTAATCGCCCGGGCGCAGGAAGAACATTACCCCATGTCAGGGGGTGCCCCCGACCAGTCGTCGGGGCGTGCGGCCGGTGGCCTGTTCACTCCTCGATCTTCCAGGGCATCACGACGCCGTACCGGGAGAGGTAGATCCCGACCCCGCCGGCCACGATCGCCAGGCCGATCGCCGTCAACGTGAGGTTGCGGCGGCGCACCCTGGGATCGAGGGCCTTCTGGGCGGCCTCCGTGACCTTGCGTTTCGTCCAGCGGAGCACCAGCTGGGCCCAGACGAACTCGGTCGCCCAGATCGCCATGCCGGCAAAGATGATCACCCAGCCCGGACCGGGCAACGGCAGCAGGACGATGCCCACGCCCACCACCGCGAGACCGACCGCGAAGACCCCGACCTGCCAGCTCAGGTGCAGCATCCGGCGCGCCTTGACGAACTCGGGCGCCCGTGATCCGAGGCCCCGCTCGTCGGCCGCGCCGTCCGTGGTTCCGTCCACCTCGCTCCCGTCCGAGGCCACGGCAGCCTCGCCCGGTTCGTTACTCCCCGTATTCATACGACCAAACCCTACCTGAGCGATTCAGGTCACCGGAATGGTCGTAGATCATGCCCGGCTTCTCGGCCGGAAGAGTTACGTAAACACACGCAAAACACTCAGAGGGGTTTACAACGGCACCGTAGGTGGCATGTCGATTTCGCCGACGTGCGAATCCCCGAGCGCACACTGAGCGAAAGGCCCTGGCGCTTATGAACACCACGGTCAGCTGCGAGCTGCACCTGCGCCTCGTTGTGTCGAGCGAGTCCTCCCTGCCTGTCCCCGCAGGCCTGCGGTACGACACGGCCGACCCCTACGCCGTGCACGCCACCTTCCACACCGGAGCCGAGGAAACCGTCGAGTGGGTGTTCGCCCGCGACCTCCTCGCCGAAGGGCTGCATCGCCCCACCGGCACCGGCGACGTCCGCGTCTGGCCGTCCCGCAGTCACGGTCAGGGCGTCGTCTGCATCGCCCTGAGCTCCCCGGAGGGCGAAGCACTGCTCGAAGCCCCGGCGCGGGCCCTGGAATCCTTCCTGAAGCGAACTGACGCCGCCGTGCCGCCCGGCACGGAACACCGGCACTTCGATCTCGACCAGGAGCTCTCGCACATCCTGGCGGAGAGCTAGGGCGAATCCCCTCCAAGCCGCCCGGCGCCGTCCACTCGGGGAGACGGCTCGGGCCTAGACAACCGCATACGGCAGCACCGGCGCCGTCACCGTGATCGCCACGGGACGGTTCCGGTGTGTCCGCGTGTCCGCACGCATCCGCGCCTGCATCCATGTCCGTGTCCGCGCCCATGGGAACCTCCGTCGAGTGGCGACCGTTGTACGGACAGCCACGAGTGGGACAGGGCACGGTGCGGGGCCGCCGTATGTCGCTACCATCGGCCACCATCGGCGGGCGCCCGCCCGACCCCCAGGCCAGGGAGCGAAACGTGCTGATCACCCACGACACCCGGTGTTCCCTAGACGCCGTGGTGGATCTGGTGAACACCGCGCCGGAGGACGACACGGCGGTGGACGGGCTGCCCGATGTCCCGGCCCTCCAGAATTTCGTACGAAGCCACGACATGAGCGACGTCGGCGTGCTGTCCGAGTTCGACCTGTCGGCAGTGCGCAAGATCCGCGGACGGTTCGCGGGGATCTTCGCCGCCCCGGACGCCCGGACCGCCGCCGGGATGATCAACGAACTGGTGGCGGCCGCCGGCACTACCCCTCAGCTCACGGATCACGACGGTTACGACTGGCACGTGCACTACTTCGCGCCCGGCGCCTCGGTGGCCGACCACCTCGCCGCCGACTGCGGGATGGCGCTCGCGTTCTTCGTCGTCGCCGGGGAGCAGGAGCGGCTACGGCGCTGCGAGGCCCCGGACTGCCGGCGCGCCTTCGTGGATCTCTCCCGCAACCGCTCGCGCCGTTACTGCGACAGCCGGACCTGCGGTAACCGTCTGCACGTCGCCGCCTACCGGGCGCGCCGCAAGGAGGCCGCCGGCTGACCGCCGGTCGCCGGGCCGGCCCAGGGGCGGCCGCGGTCGGGGGTGTCGATGCCGACGCCGGCCCCGGCGGGTGACGCCGGGACGGGCGGGTACGGCTCACAGCCACAGCAGGTCGTGCAGCGCAGCCATGAGGAGCAGACACCCGATCACCGCTAGGAAGATCATCAGCGGTGGCTGGGAAAGGGCGAAGAGGCACCCGCGGGGCTCGTCCTTCGGCGGCGCGGCCTCGCTCTGTTTCGTGTCCGGCATCTCGCGGCGATGATGACCTAGTGGAACCCCTCCCCGCGATCAACACGCCCGTAATAGGCGGTAGTTCGCCGAATTCCGCGATGTCCGTTTCGGTTCCGCCCGCCCGCTGAACGCTTCCGCGCGGGCCGCGGGCGCACTGTGTCGTTTCAATGCCTCATGTGACTGTCATATGCATGCGTGGGCCGCGGGGTGGGCAGGGTGTCCGGCACCGCCCGTCGACCCGCCCTCGCGCCCTCGCGCCGCAGAGTCATATCCCGTGCTTTTTGAGGATGGCCTCGATGTCGCTGAAGTCGTCGCCGGAGTTGGCGCCGCGAGGCGGAACGGCGGGCCGGGTCGCCGGGCGGGTGGCGGGGCTCAGTGACGGTGCCGAGGCGGCGGGGGCGACGGCGTCGCGCTGTCCGGCCCGGGCAGCCGCCTTGCGCTCGGCACGGGTGCCGCCGCGGCGCCGCTCGACGGCACGGGTGGTGGCGAACAGGGCCCAGGCCACGCCGAGCACTCCGAAACCCGCCCAGGCAGTGGGGCTGAACGCGGTGTCGGCCAGCCAGCCGACCACTCCCGTCATCACCAGGCCGACGGGCACGAGCGAGTAGGCGGCGATGCGGGCCGCCGCCAGGTACCGCTTGCGGTACGCGGTGACCACGGCGATGCCCAGGCCGGCCGCGGAGGCGGCGGAGCAGACTGTCTCGGCGATCATCCGGTCCTCCTGGGCGGGCTCGGGCGGCGGGCGGGGCGACGGGCTCGCACTGCGCTTCGCCCCTTCCATCGTGCACCGCCCGGCCCGTGCGATCCATGCCCAGGCCCGACAATCAGGGGCATCTCGGGGTCCACTCCGGGTCACCTCCACCCCAGGTACGACGAGCTGCGGCACCCGCGGTGCGGGCGGCAGCACCGGCGCCGTCGGACCCGTGGCCGGCCGGCACCGGCTCGAAAACGGACATCGGCGGTGTGACGACGGGCCGGGTTGCGGCGCCCCGAGGAGGCAAAACGAGGGCGGCGGCCGATCCGAGGGCGGTCCAGACCGCGGGAAAAGGTCGGAACAGACGGCGGGAGAGGGTGAAAGAGACGGTGGGAGAGGGGAAACAGACGGCGAGAACACGGAAGAGGGGACGGACGGCGGCGAGCCGCGGACGAGACAGAGACGGACCGCAGCGGCCCGAAGGCGAGGTCGGCGACGGGGTCCCCTCGTACCTCCTCGCCGTCTCGATTGGGTGCACACAGCGCGGGCTGGAAGACTGGTGCCCATGAACGACTCCTCCCCCGCCGCCGGCGCCCCCGTCCTGGACGTCTGGTGCGAACTGCAGTGCACCGACTGCCGCAGCGCCCTGGACGACCTCCGCGCGCTGCGGGCCCGGTACGGCGACCGGCTGGAGCTGCGGCTGCGGCACTTCCCGCTGGAGAAGCACAAGCACGCCTTCGCCGCCGCGCAGGCCGCCGAGGAGGCCCTGGAGCAGGGGAAGGGCTGGGAGTACGTCGAGGCGGTCCTCGGCCGGGTCGAGGAGCTGGACCGCGAGGGCGAGCCGTTCCTGGTCGAGGTCGCCCGGGAACTGGGCCTGGACGCCGAGGAGTTCGACACCGCGCTGGTCGACGGGCGGCACATCCTGATCGTCGACGCCGATCAGGCCGAGGGCAAGGCCATCGGCGTGACCGGCACCCCGACCTATGTCATCGACGGCGAGCGCCTCGACGGCGGCAAGAGCCAGGAGGGCCTGCGCGAGCGCGTGGAGCAGATCGCGGACCGCCTGCTGGCCGGACCGGCGTGACCGAGCCCGCGTGACGGGGGCCCGCGAGACCGGACCTGCGTGACGGGGTCGGCGTGACCGGACCGGCGTGACCGAGCCCGCGCGACGGGACCGACGTCACCGGGCCCGCGCGACCGGACCGGCGTTTGCCGGACTCGCGTGAGCGGACCGGCACGACCGGGCTCCGGGCCGCCCCGGACCACCCAGCCCCTCCGGACCACCCGGCCCCTCCACCGCCCCGGACCCATCCGGACCCTCCGGACCGCACGGCGCCTCCACCACCCCGGATCCTCTGGACCGCCCCAGACCCATCCGGACCCTTGCTGCCTCCGGACCGTCTGCGTTGCCATTGCGCTCAGATCAGGTCCTTGTACAGGGAGTACGAGACGGTGGTGTATCCGAGCGATTCGTAGAGCCGCTCGGCCGGGGTGTTCCCGGCGAACACGTTGAGGCTCAGGACCCGCTTGCCCGCGGCGATCGCCTGGGCCTCCGCGAGCAGCATGAGGGTGCGGCCGTGCCCCTGGCCTCGGTGGGCGGCGTCGGTCTCGACCCGGTACACCCAGGCGGCGTCCGCCCGCAGGGCCAGCCACAGGACGCCGACGCGCGTCCCCTCGTGTTCGAGGACGCTGAGTCGCAGCCCCTCCGTGGCGAGGCCGCGCGGCAGCAGCCGTGCGTGGTCGCGCCGTGACCTCTCCCGGGCCTCGGCCTCGGACACGCCCCGCTCCTGCCACACGCGCGCGTACTGCGCGGAGGCGTGCGCGAGCCACCCCTCGTACTCGGCCTCGGTCAGGTCGCGGCCCCGGCTGCCCGCGGGCAGTCCGGGCGGGGTGTCGCCGAGCCGCTTCTCCATGCCGCGGTTGCGCAGGACGTATCCGAGCGCCCGCACCAGGTGCAGGGCCGGCTCCGCGGCGGCGGGCACCTGCACCTCGATCTGCCGGCAGCCCCAGCCGCGTGCCACCTCCTCGGCGGCGAGCGCGGCCACCGTGCCCCGGCCGCGGCGGCGGTCGGGCTCCTCGATGCCCAGCTCGACGATGCGGGCCGTCAGGGTGCCGAAGTCCCGTGAACTGCCCAGCCCGAGGGTGCCGACGGGCCTGCTGTTCACGCATACCTGGAAGCGGCGGGACAGCACCCCGTCGGCGCTGCGCTGGAGCGGCTCGGTCGGCCGCAGGGTCGTGGTCATCAAGGGGTGTTCTACCCACCAGTGGCGCGCACGTCAGCCGAATAAAACCGGCCTAAAACCGGCCCTGATCCGGTCCTACGGATCCAGGTCCGCGCCGGACCGCTCGTCGAAGATCCGCATCGCCTTCGCGGTCACCGGTCCCGGGGCGCCGGGGAGTTCGCGTGCGTCGACCCGGTGCACGGCCTGGACGTCACGCAGCGTGGAGGTGAGGAAGATCTCGTCGGCCCGCGCCAGGACGTCCATGGGCAGGTCGGTCTCCTTGGCGCCGGTCCACTCGACGGCCAGGGCCCTGGTGATGCCGGCCAGGCAGCCGGAGGCGACCGGCGGGGTGTGCAGCTCGCCGTCGAGGACGACGAACACGTTGGAGCCGGTGCCCTCGCAGAGCTGTCCGACGGTGTTGGCGAACAGGGCCTCGCTGGCGCCGTGTTCGTGGGCGCGGGCCAGGGCGACGACGTTCTCGGCGTACGAGGTGGTCTTCAGGCCGGTGAGCGCGCCGCGCTCGTTGCGGGTCCAGGGGACCGTGACGACCGCGGTGGCGTCGGGACGGCGGGTGGTCTCACCGAGGGCGACGATCAGGGTGGGACCGTGGGCGCCCCGGTCGGAGCCGAGGGGACCGTGGCCGCCGGTGTAGGTGATGCGCAGCCGGCCCAGCGGCATCGGGTTGGCCTCCAGGACCGCGGCACAGGCCCGGCGCACCTCGTCGTGGTCGGGGTCGGGCAGGCCCAGGCCCCGGGCCGAGCGGGTCAGCCGGTCGAGGTGCCGGGTGAGCGCGAAGGGCTTGCCGTCGGTGGCCTTGACCGTCTCGAAGATGCCGTCGCCCACGGTGAGCCCGTGGTCGAAGACGGAAACACGCGCGGTGTCCACGTCCTGCAGTCGGCCGTCCAGCCAGATCCTCACCCGAGGCCTCCTTCGTTCATGTCGTACGTGCCCGACGCTATCGCGAGCAGCCGGGATGCCTTCAGCTCGGTCTCCCGCCACTCGCCCTCGGGGTCGGAACCCCAGGTGATCCCGGCTCCGGTGCCGAACCGCAGCACACCTTCGGCGCGGTCGATCCAGAAGGTACGGATCCCCACGGCCAGCTCGCCGACACCGCGGTCCGCGTCCACCCAGCCGATGCCTCCGCAGTACGGACCGCGCGGCGCGGTCTCCAGTTCCGCGATGATCCGCAGCGCGCTCGACTTCGGCGCTCCGGTGACCGAGCCGGGCGGGAAGGCCGCGGCGAGCAGTTCGGGCCAGCCGGCGTCCGGGCGCAGCTCACCGCGGACCGTGGAGACCAGATGGACCAGACCCGGGTGCTTCTCCACGGCGCACAGATCGGGAACGGTCACGCTGCCGGTGGCGCAGACACGCCCGACGTCGTTGCGGACCAGGTCCACGATCATCACGTTCTCCGCGTAGTCCTTCTCCAGGAGGTCCGCCTCGGTACGGCCGGTGCCCTTGATGGGCCCGCTCTCCACGGTCCGCCCCGTCCGGCGCAGGAACAGCTCGGGTGAGGCGGTGGCGGTCTCGACGCCGTGCTCCGGCAGCCGAATCGTTCCGGCATACGGTGCCGGGTTGCCGCGGGCCAGCAGCGCGGTCAGCGCGTCCACGTCGGCACCGGGAGTGACCGGCGCGGACAGCACCCGGCACAGGTTGGCCTGGTAGACCTCGCCGGCCGCGATGCGGGTACGGATCCGCTCCACCGCCGCCGTGTACGCGGTGCGGTCGAGGGAGGACGTCCAGTCACCGGCGGCCGGTCCCCGCCACGCCCCCGGGACCGGCGCGGGCACCGGCTCCTCGCGTACGTCACGGAAGCGGGCGCAGGTCAGCCCGCCTTCGAAGGTCGCGCACACGGCCCAGAAGCCGGTCGATTCCAGGGCCGCGGGATCGCTGGTGACGTCGACGAGACCGGTGGCGACACGGCCGCCGAACCGGGCGAGAGGAGGGTGATGGAGCACGTCGTCGAGTCTATGGCGGGTGTCCCCGGGGTGACCCGGGCATGTCGTCGAGGCGCCCCTGACCACGTCGTCCGTCGGGTGCAGCGCAGCACGCTGCGCAAACGCGTTTTTGTGCTGGCCCGGGAATCCGCTAGAGTTCAACACGTCGCCGGGACGCGAGAGCGGACCGAAACGACAGGCGGACGTAGCTCAGTTGGTAGAGCGCAACCTTGCCAAGGTTGAGGTCGCGAGTTCGAGCCTCGTCGTCCGCTCGCAGGAACAGGGGTCTTCCCGGTCCCCTACACTCCTGGTGGAGTGGCCGAGAGGCGAGGCAACGGCCTGCAAAGCCGTCTACACGGGTTCAAATCCCGTCTCCACCTCCAAGGACGATTAGCTCAGCGGGAGAGCGCTTCCCTGACACGGAAGAGGTCACTGGTTCAATCCCAGTATCGTCCACTGATCCGTGAGGATCCCCGCGCGATTAGCTCAGCGGGAGAGCGCTTCCCTGACACGGAAGAGGTCACTGGTTCAATCCCAGTATCGCGCACGCACCGCCCATGGTCTCCGGATCATGGTCCCGAGGACGATTAGCTCAGCGGGAGAGCGCTTCCCTGACACGGAAGAGGTCACTGGTTCAATCCCAGTATCGTCCACACCGCACGAAGCCCCCGGCCGTCTCGCACGGCCGGGGGCTTCTTCGTGGGCTCAGCTGGAGAAGAGCATGTGGGCCCAGCTCTTGTGGCCGTGGTGACCGTGGCCGCCGTAGTGCTGCCCGTGACCGCCGTGGTGACCGCCGCCGTGCGGGGCGCCCCAGGCCGGCGCCGGCGGGGCCGGCGGGTACGCCTGCGGGGCGGGCGGGACCGGCTTCGCCCACTGCGCCTCCAGTTGGGTCAGCGCCTCCAGCTCGCCGTAGTCGAGGAAGATGCCCCGGCAGCCGCTGCACTGCTCGATCTGGACGCCGTTGCGGTTGTAGGTGTGCATCGGCGCATGACACTTCGGACACTGCATGGTCGGCTCAACTCCTCGCCGGTCAAAACTGCTTCACGTTCTTCCAGGACAGACTCCGTCCGACCCTGGCCGGTTGCAGCCTACTTCGGGAAACCGCGCGTCAACCGGACGGGGACCGGGGTCGTTCCAGACCGGACAGCGGGTCATTCCGGTGCCATCCGGGCACATGCGTCGATCAGGGACTGCTCCACCTCGTCCAGGGGGCGGTCCGCGGCGAGCGCCTTCGTGAGGTAGCGCGCGGCGGTCTGGACGGTGAGCGCGCGGGCCGGGACGTCGAGGGCGGCCCAGGGGTCGCCGTCCGCCGGTACCGCGGGACCGCCGGCCGCGCGGTAGGCGGTGAGGAAGCGGGTCCACTCGTCCGGTGGGAGGAGGCCGCAGGCGTACCAGGAGGCGGGGCGGGCGAGGTCCCAGCTGGGCACACCGACGCCGAGGTCGTCGACGTCGATGAGCCGCCACGGGCCGTCCGGCGCCGGGTGCCGGACCAGCTGGCCGAGGTGCAGGTCGCCGTGGCAGAGGGTGCGGGTGCCGGGCATGGGCGCGTCGTCTCGGGCCCAGGCCGGCAGCGCGGACCAGGCTCGGAGGACGGGCGGGGCGGCGGGGTGCGGGGGCGAGGTCGCCAGCGTGGCCTGGAGGCGGGCCATCGCCAGGGCGGCCTTCGCGGGGCCGCGCATCGGCGGTGCGGCCGGGGTGGGCGTGCTGCGGTGGAGGCGGGCGAGCAGGACGGCGGCGGCCTCCCAGGGAGCGGCCGCCGGGGTGTCCGGGTCGACGGGGGCGCCGTACGGCCAGAGGGTGACGGGGCGGTCGTCGACGAAGGCGGCGGGGGCCGCGGTGAGGGGCGGGAGGAAGACCTCGGGGAGGCGGGCGGCCGTGGCCAGGCGGTGGGCGAGGGCGGCCCGGTCGGTGTCGGGGGCGTGCGCCTTGGCGACGGTCTCCGCGTGGCGGAGGACCGTGGTGTCGGGGCGGTGGGCGAGGGTGGTGGTGGCCGTGCCGCAGCGGCAGGGGGCCGCGTCCGGGTGGGCGGCGGCGGTGACCTCGGCGGTCAGCTGGGGCAGTACGTCTGCGGTCATGGGGTCCCCCGGGAGGTGCGGCTGCGCTGCGGTGAGGGTACGTGGGTGCGGTGGGCCGCGGGTCGCGGTCGGCCGGGGGTGGGGCTGGGGTGCCGGGGTTTCGCTCGCCCGCGCTTGCGGGGTGCCGCCGCGCCCACCCGTGCCGCCCTGCGGCACGCCTGCCCGCGGTCTCGAGAGGGGCTGCCGGCTGCCGGCTGCCGGACTCCCCGGCGAGTGCCCGCGGTCGGAACGGGGGCTGCCGGACTCCACCACGACTGCCCGCGGTCTCGAAAGGGAGCTGCCGGCGGCCCGACTCCCCCGCGAGTGCCCGCGGCCACGGAACGGGGCTGCCTGCCGGACTCCACCACGACTGCCCGCGGTCGCGGAACAGGGGCTGCCGGACTCTCCCGCGAGTGCCCGCAGCCGCGGAATGGGGCTGCCTGCCGGCTGCCGGACTCCACCACGACTGCCGGACTCCACCACGACTGCCCGCGGTCTCGCAAGGGGGCTGCCGGACTCCCCGGCGAGTGCCCGCCATTACACGTGGTGCTGCCGGGCTTCGTCGGGAAAAGCAATGCCGGCGCAGCTCCCCAGCTGCGCCGGCATTTTTTGCCGTCCGCCGCACCCCCGTCCCCACGGGGTTTCATGGGTGGATGTCCCCGCCCGGACCGCTCTTCCGGGCCTGGGGTCGCCGCTCAGCGCCCCAGCATCACTCCCACGGACGACGCCTGTGTGGCCACTGTCTCCCAGCCGTCGAAGACCAGGAGGAGCAGGGCCGCCAGGGGAAGGGCCATCAGCGTCGCCACCAGGGGGTGGCGGCGGCCCTGTCGGCGGGGGCGGGTGGTGTGTGTCCGCTGTGCCGTAAGGGCCATGGTCCCTCTCCTGACCGTGCTCGGTTGTGGTTGGCAGCGGCGGGTGTCTGACCTCGGGGGACGAGTGCTGCACCCGCCGCTTGACCTCAAATCTAGGCGCGCGGCCCCCGGCGGTCGTCATGCCCTCGTACCGAATCGCGGGCCTCCGAGAGGATGAGCCGTGACCTGCGGACTACTCCCCTGGGTGGAGACGGAGGCCTACCTCTCGTCCTGGGGCTCGGGGTCTTCCCGGAGGGGGTGCCCGGTCCTTCCCGGTTTCTCCGAGCTGTCCTCGCGCGGCACCGGCTGCTCGACGAACGAGGGCCAGGACCCCCATCGCGTGACTTCGCTCACTTCGACCACCCCCCGTCGTACCGCCGTCTCCACCCGGCCGCCCGCTCTGCTCGCCACCACCTCGTACGTGCGGGTCGTGTCGCCGGCGTCCACCACTGTCTCCACGCGGTCACCCTTCACAGCATCAATCCCCCTTTTTGTGAAGGCTTGTTGGAGCAGGCGGGTGCTCAAAGGCGCCGATTACGGCGCCTTCCTGACCACTACTCAAGTCTCGCACCCGACACTGACAATCGATCGGGGCGAGAGGGCGCGGCCTCTGCGCACGGGCGGCCCGGTAAACGTAAGCTGTGCCACGTCAGACGGACCGGGCAGCGGGGATGAACATGGCGATGATGCGCCTGAGGCGCGAGGACCCGCGCGTCGTCGGCTCGTTCAGGCTTCACAGAAGGCTCGGCGCCGGCGGGATGGGCGTGGTCTACCTCGGCTCCGACAAGAAGGGGCAGCGGGTCGCGCTGAAGGTGATCCGGCCGGATCTGGCGGAGGACCAGGAGTTCCGTTCGCGGTTCGCGCGTGAGGTCTCGGCGGCCCGACGGATCAGGGGCGGTTGCACGGCACGGCTCGTCGCGGCGGACCTGGAGGCCGAGCGGCCGTGGTTCGCCACCCAGTACGTACCCGGGCCCTCGCTGCACGACAAGGTCGCCGACGAGGGCCCGCTGCATGCCGCGGAGGCGGCCTCGGTCGGGGCGGCCCTGTCCGAGGGCCTGGTCGCCGTGCACGAGGCCGGGGTCGTCCACCGGGACCTGAAGCCGTCCAACATCCTGCTGTCCCCGAAGGGGCCGCGGATCATCGACTTCGGCATCGCCTGGGCCACCGGGGCGTCCACGCTCACCCACGTCGGTACCGCGGTCGGCTCCCCCGGGTTCCTCGCGCCCGAGCAGGTCCGGGGCGCCGCCGTCACCCCGGCCACCGACGTGTTCTCGCTCGGCGCGACCCTGGCGTACGCCTCGACCGGTGACTCGCCGTTCGGCCACGGCAGTTCCGAGGTGATGCTGTACCGGGTCGTCCACGAGGAGCCGGCGCTGCACGGGGTGCCGGACGCGCTGGCACCCCTGGTGCGGGCCTGTCTGGCGAAGGACCCGGAGGAACGGCCGAGCACGCTCCAGCTGTCGCTGCGGCTGAAGGAGATCGCCGCGCGGGAGGCGCACGGGCTGGGCGACGTACGCCCGCCGGCGCCACGGGCCGCGGAGGCCGACCGGCCCACCGGGCGGCTCGCCGAGACCTACCCGGAGCCGCAGCGCACCCAGCGCCGGACGCAGTCCGCACCGGGCGCACCGGTCCGGGGCAACGCACCCTCACGCGGCGGCAGCACCCCCTCGCGCGACGGCAGCACCCCCTCACGCGGCGGCAACGCTCCCTCGCGCGGCGGCAGCGGCAGTCGGCCGGGCGGCGGGGTGCCGTCGCGGCCGAACGGCGCCCGCCCCACCCCCGCGCCGCGCGGCAGCGGCGGCCGGCCCGGCAGTGGTGGCCGGCCCGCGCCGCGCAGCGGTACCGGACGTCCGGCGCCGCGCCCGACGGGTACCGGCCTGCGGCCGGCCAATCCGCGGCTGCTGCGCCAGCGGCTGTTCGTGTTCGTCGTCGTGACACTGCTGGTGGCGCTGGGGATCGCGCTGGCCCAGGGCTGTTCCGGCCCGGCACACGGGATGGGCGTGCCCGGCGGTGCCGTACCCGCGAAGGCCGTGGCCCTCAGGGAGTAGCGGGGACCGGGGTGCTAGACCTCGGGGCGGCCGGCGGTCACCGCGTAGAAGGCGACCGCGGCCGCCGCGCCGACGTTGAGGGAGTCGACGCCGTGGGACATCGGGATGCGCACCCATTCGTCGGCGGCGACCAGCGCCTGGGTGGAGAGGCCGTCGCCCTCCGCGCCGAGCATCAGGGCCACCCGGTCCATCCGGTGCGGGGCGGCCTCGTCGAGGCTCCGCGCCTTCTCGTCCGGGGTCAGGGCGAGCAGGGTGAACCCGGCCTCGCGGACCGAGTCCAGCCCCTTGGGCCAGGTGTCGAGACGGGCGTACGGAACGGAGAAGACCGCGCCCATCGAGACCTTGACGCTGCGCCGGTAGAGGGGATCGGCGCAGTCCGGGGACAGCAGGACCGCGTCCATGCCGAGGGCCGCCGCCGAGCGGAAGATCGCACCGATGTTGGTGTGGTCGTTCACGGATTCCATGACGACCACCCGACGCGTGGTGCGCAGCAGTTCGGTCGCCGTCGGCAGCGGCTTGCGCTGCATGGAGGCGAGCGCGCCACGGTGCACGTGGTAGCCGGTGACCTTCTCGGCGAGCTCCGGGCTGACCGCGTACACGGGGGCCGGGAGCTCGTCGATGACGTCACGCATGACGTCGACCCACTTGGCGGACAGCAGCATCGAACGCATCTCGTAGCCCGCGTCCTTCGCCCTTCGGATGACCTTCTCGCCCTCGGCGATGAACAGGCCCTCGGCCGGTTCGCGCTTGCGGCGCAACTCGACGTCGGTCAGGCCTGTGTAGTCGCGGAGGCGCGGGTCGTCGGGATCCTCGACGGTGATGAGATCGGCCACAGGGTGATACTGCCTTGTCCTGGGTGGGGTGCCAATGGTCTGGAACGGGTTGTGTTACCCGGGGTTACGCGGGCGCCTCTCCGGGTGCCGTCCGGGGGCCCACGTTGACGACCTCGCCGATCACGATGACCGCCGGGGGCTTCACCTGCTCCGTGCGGACGACGTCCGCGACGGTGGCGAGGGTCGCGTCGACCCGGCGCTGCGCGGCCGTCGTGCCCTCCTGGACCAGGGCGACGGGGGTCCCCGGCGGCCTGCCGTGGGCGACCAGCGTCTCGGCGATCTTCCCGATCTTGTCGACGCCCATCAGGACCACGAGGGTTCCGGTGAGCTTCGCCAGCGACGGCCAGTCGGCCAGCGAACGCTCGTCGTCGGGTGCGACATGGCCGCTGACCACCGTGAACTCGTGGGCCACGCCCCGGTGCGTGACCGGGATGCCGGCGGCGGACGGTACCGAGATCGAGCTGGAGATGCCGGGGACGACCGTGCACGGGATCCCGGCCTCGGCGAGCGCCTGGACCTCCTCCATGCCCCGGCCGAAGACGTAGGGGTCGCCGCCCTTCAGCCGTACGACCGACTTGCCCTGCTTGGCATGTTCGATCAGGGCGTTGTTGATGGCCTCCTGCGCCATGTACCTGCCGTACGGGATCTTCGCCGCGTCGATCACCTCGACGTGCGGCGGGAGTTCGGCGAGCAGATCTCGGGGGCCGAGACGGTCGGCTATCACCACGTCGGCCTCGGCGAGCAGGCGGCGGCCGCGCACCGTGATCAGGTCGGGGTCGCCGGGGCCGCCGCCGACCAGGGCGACGCCGGGGGTGCGGGTGCGGTGGTGCGGGGCGACGAGGGTGCCGTCGCGCAGGCCCTCGACGACCGCGTCCCGGATGGCGGCGGTGTGCCGGGGGTCGCGGCCGCGCGCGTCGGTGGTGAGGACGGCGACCGTGACACCCTCGCTGTGGCCGGTGGCCGGGGTCCAGGCGGTGGCCTGGTCGGCGTCGTCGGAACGGACGCACCAGACGCGGTGGCGCTCCGCCTCGGCGGAGGCGGCCGTGTTGGCGGCGGGGTCGCTGGTGGCGATCAGGGCGTACCAGGCGTCCGCGAGGTCGCCGTCCTGGTAGGGGCGCCTCGCCCAGGTGAGCTCGCCGGTGTCCGCCATCGCCTCGACCGAGGGGGTCGCCTCCGGGGACACGAGGGTGATGTCGGCGCCCGCCGCGATGAGAGCCGGGAGGCGGCGTTGGGCCACCTGGCCGCCGCCGAGGACGACCACCTTGCGGCCGGTGAGGCGGAGGCCTACGGGGTAGGCGGGGTGTTCGGCCATGAGGTGCGGCTCCTCCTGAGGCTGCGGTGCGATAGCCCTGACGTGGGCATTTTAAGCGGGGCGGGGTTTCGGCGGGTCAGGTGTCCGGTGGCTGGGCGTCGCATGCCGAGTGCGGCGCCGTGGGTGGTTGTGCCCACCCGTGCCGCCCTGCGGCACGCCCGCCCACAACCACCGGTCGGCCGGCAGGGAACCCGGCACCGCCGCCCCGCGGCACACCACCACAGGCCCGCCGCGCCCGTGCACCCGGAACCGGTCGTCCCAGGGCCCCGCGTCTCGGCGGCTCCCGCTACTTCTCCGTCACGCCCGCCGAGTCGAACGTGGCCACCTCGTGCATCGCCCTGGCCGTGCTCTGGACCAGCGGCAGGGCGAGCAGCGCGCCCGTGCCCTCGCCCAGACGCAGGTCCAGGTCGACCAGGGGGCGCAGGCCCAGCTTGTTCAGGGCCGCCACGTGGCCCGGTTCCGCGCTGCGGTGCCCCGCGATGCACGCGGCCAGGACCTCGGGGGCGATGGCGCGGGCCACCAGCGCGGCGGCGCCGGCGCTGACGCCGTCCAGGATGACCGGCGTGCGCAGGGACGCGCCGCCGAGCAACAGGCCGACCATCGCCGCGTGTTCGAAGCCGCCGACCGCCGCGAGGACGCCGATCGGGTCGGCCGGGTCCGGCTGGTGGAGCTCCAGGGCGCGGCGGACGACCTCGGTCTTGCGGGCGAGCGTCTCGTCGTTGATGCCGGTGCCCCGGCCGGTGACCTCTGCGGGGTCGGCGCCCGTGAAGACCGAGATCAGCGCGGCGGACGCGGTCGTGTTCGCGATGCCCATCTCACCGGTGAGGAGCGCCTTGTTGCCGGCCGCGACCAGGTCGCGGGCGGTCTCGATGCCGACCTCGATGGCCTGCTTGGCCTCCTCGCGGGTCATCGCGGGACCGGTCGTCATGTCGGACGTGCCCGCCCGGACCTTGCGGGGAAGCAGCCCCGGCGTGGCCGGCAGTTCGGAGGCGACACCGACGTCCACCACGCACACCTCGGCGCCCACCTGGCCGGCGAACGCGTTGCAGACCGCTCCCCCGCCGAGGAAGTTCGCCACCATCTGTGCGGTGACCTCCTGCGGCCACGGCGTGACGCCCTGGGCGTGCACCCCGTGGTCACCGGCGAAGATCGCGACGGCCGCGGGCTCCGGGATCGGCGGCGGGCACTGCCGGGACAGGCCGGACAGCTGGGCGGAGATGATCTCCAGCATGCCGAGCGCACCGGCCGGCTTGGTCATCCGCTTCTGCCGCTCCCAGGCCTCGCCGAGCGCCTTGGCGTCCAGCGGGCGGACGCTGGCGACGGTCTCGGCGAGCAGGTCGTGCGGGTCCTCGCCGGGCAGCGCGCGGCGGCCGTACGTCTCCTCGTGGACGACCCAGGACAGCGGGCGCCGCTTGGACCAGCCGGCCTGCATCAGCTCCGGCTCGTCCGGGAACTCGTCGACGTACCCGACGCACAGGTAGGCGATGACCTCGAGGTGCTCGGGCAGGCCCAGCGCGCGGACCATCTCCCGCTCGTCGAAGAAGCTGACCCAGCCGACGCCGAGGCCCTCGGCGCGGGCGGCGAGCCAGAGGTTCTCGACGGCGAGCGCGGCGGAGTACGGCGCCATCTGCGGCTGGGTGTGCCGGCCGAGGGTGTGGCGGCCGCCGCGGGTCGGGTCGGCGGTGACGACGATGTTCACCGGGGTGTCGAGGATGGCCTCGATCTTCAGTTCCTTGAACTGCTTCGCGCGGCCCTTGGGGAGGGACTTGGCGTAGGCGTCGCGCTGGCGCATGGCCAGTTCGTGCATCGAGCGGCGGGTGTCCGCCGAGCGGATGACCACGAAGTCCCAGGGCTGGGAGTGGCCGACGGAGGGCGCGGTGTGGGCCGCCTCCAGGACGCGCAGCAGCACCTCGTGCGGGATGGGGTCGCTGCGGAAGCCGTTGCGGATGTCACGGCGTTCGCGCATGACCTTGAGGACGGCCTCGCGCTCGGCGTCGTCGTAGGCGGGCGCGGCCGGACCGGTGGACTGTCGTGCTTCTGCCACGGGGGCCGTGCTCTCTTCCTGCTCGGCGACCCTGGTCTCCAGGTCCGCCGCCTGCTGTACGACATCGGGGTGGGCTTCCGCCACCGGGCCGGGCTCGGCCTCGCGGGGCGCCGGGACCGTCGCGGCCTGCCCCGTGACCGGCTCGCCCTGGTCCTGCGCGGGGAGGACGAGGGGGTGCGGCGGGGTCGGGGCGAGGTGCGGGGTGGTCGGCACCTGGCCGTCGACGGCGACGAACTCACCGAGGGCCGGCTGCTCCGGCTCCGCCGCCTCCGCCGTGCGGTCCGCGGCCGGGGGCTGCTGGGCCACCGCGGGTTCGGTGGGCGCGGTTCCCTGGATCTGGGGGCCCGCGAGGGGTACCTCGACAGGCGGCACGGGCCGCGTCGCGGGGGCGTCGGGGCCGGCGAGGGGTCGCGGGACGTCGACGCCCTCAGGGGTGACGGTCTCGGCCTGCGGCACGGCGGCCGGCGCGGCAGCGTCCTCGGCCGGCACGGCGTCGGGCGCGGGCTGTCCGGCCTCGGGGGCGACGGCGGCGAGAGCCTGCGGGGGCTCGGTGACGGCGGTGGGCTCCGCGACCGGGGCCGGTCCGGCCGGGTCGACGACCTGCGGCTGCCCGGGCTCGGCGGCCACGGCTTCCGGAACCGGCACGGATTCGGGCACGACGGCCTCCGACACGGGAACGGACTCCGGCACGACGGCTTCCACCGCGACGGCCGCGGGCACGAGGGCTTCGGGAACGACGGCTTCGGGGGCCACGGCCTCGGGGGCGACGGCCTCGGGGGCGACGGCCTCGGGGGTCACGGCCTCGGGGGTCACGGCCTCCGCGGCGGCCTCGGGTACGACGGCCTCCTCGGCGACGCCCGGCTCAGCGACGACCGGCTCTGCCACCGCCTGCTCTGCCACGGGCTGCTCGGGAACGACCGTCTCCGGGACGACCTGCCCGGCCGGGACCTGTTCAACGGCCTGCGGATCCGGCACGTTCGGCTCGGTGGCGACCGGCTCGGCGACGACCGGCACCGGCTGCTGCCCGGGCGGCGCCACCTCGGGCCCCACGGCCTCGGCCACCGCCTGCGGAGCCACGCCCTCCGGGGCAACGACCGCAGGAGCCACGGCCGCAGGAGCCACGGCGTCCGCGTCCGCGGCCACGACCGCCTGAACCACCACTTCCGGACCTGCCGCTTCCGAACCCGGCGCTTCCGGACCCACCGCTTCCGGAGCCGCTGCTTCCGGAGCCGCCGGCTGAGGAGCCGCACCCTCCACGGCCGCGGTCTCGGGAGCCCCTCCCTCCGTCGCAGGCGCCGGGACCACGACCGTCTCGGCCGGAGCACCCCCGGCGCCCTGGACGTCCACCGGTCCCGCGCCCGTCGGTGCGGCGGCCTGCATCGGCACCGCGCCCTGTCCTGGCAGTACGTGCGGCGGCTGCGGCGCCTCCGCGACCGGCACGGGCTGCGGCTGGCCTCCCGTCACCGGCCCCTGGGCACCCTCCGAAGCCTGCGCCACCGGCTGGGCCACGCCCTGCGGCCCGTACCCGTCCACGCCCGCCATGGCGAGCGGGGCGGCGCCGGACACGTCAGGGGTCTGCGCCACGGCCTGCGCCGCCACGGGCTCCGGGACCGGCACAACCGTTTCGGCGGCCGCCACCTGTGCGGCCACCTGTGCCACGGGAACCGCCTGCGGCACGGCCGGCGAGACGGTCCCCGGCGCACCCCAGGGCGCGGCGGACTGCGGCGCGGCCTCCCGCAGCGGCTGGGCGTCCAGGTACTCCGGGCCGGCCGACGGCACGCCCGGCTGCCTGACCGGCGCACCGGCGGGGCCGCGGTCGGCGAGGGAGCGGACCGGGCTGGCGGAGGCGTCGGGGATCGGCGGGCCGAGGTGCAGCGGGCGGCGCGGGGCCGGAGCCGTCGCGGGGTCGTGCGGCACCGAGAGGATCGGGGACGCCGGGACCGAGTTGGGGAGCCGGACGGCGGTGAGGTCGACCTGTCCGCTGTCCCGGCCGCCCGTCTCGTGCGGGCCGGGCTCGTGGACGGCCTCGACGACCGGCTCGGGGGCCGGCGGCGGCACCTCGTTGCCCCAGGCTCCCTGGGCGCCGGGGAGCAGCAAATCTTCGTCCTCGGCGGGCGACTCGGAGAGGTAGGTGTACGCGCCGTGCGCGGGAACGCCCGGCTGTTCCACCATGCCTGCGCTCTCCGGCAGTCCCTCGCCCGGGACCTGGCCGGTGTCCGTCATGCGTACCCCTCGCCCATCGGTTAGTGCCTTCTACGACCAGCTCACCCGGGGCGGCGCACCGACCGCCCCACTGTGAAGAACGAGCGTGCGTGCCCAGCGGCACGAACGACCCGCCGGAAAAGGCGACAAAGCCATTCAGTGGCATTGTCCCGGCCGTTCGGCCGTCGCGACAGCGTGATCCGCGACAGTCCGCTGTGGACTGCGCCACGTTGCGCGTCCCCGGTTCTGCCGTACCACACCCGCCCCAAAAGAAGCGCGTTTTCCGGATATTGGCGAACGAATTTCCGGGTCACCGGTGCAGTGCAGCGATCGGCCAGCCTACCGCGCGCAGTATGACAACAGGATCACGGGGCGCGCTCGGGGAGAACACCGCTGAGCAGGAACGCGACGTTCCGCTCGGTCTCCGTCCAGGCCCTGGTGTCGAGTTCGACGGACTGCAGAAGGGCGCACTCGACCTGGTATCCGTGCTCGGTCAGGTCGCGGCCGACGAGTTCGGCCGCGTCGCGGGTGGCGGCATGGGTGACGATGCGCTGGGGACGGCGGTCGGCGACCGCGGTGACCACGGCGGCTCCCCCGCCGCCGACCCGGACGACGTCGGGTTCGGGCAGGTTCTCCAGTACGTGGGGCGCGGCGCCGTGGACGAGCTGGAGCTGGACGCCGAACTTCCGGGCGGCCGTCTCACTGCGCACGCACGCCGCGAGGTCCCGGTCGACGGCGATGACGGCGGCTCCGGCGCGGGCGGCCTCGGTGGCGAACGCGCCGCTGCCGCAGCCGATGTCCCAGACCAGGTCGCCGATCCGGGGCCCGAGGCGCGCGAGTTGGGCGGCCCTGAGCAGATCCGTCTCCCCTTCGCCGAGCGGGGCGCCGTCGCCGTACTCCGCGTCGGGCTGCACCCAGCCGCGCGGGCCGGTCGCCGGATCGCGGCCGGCGATCCAGCCGCCGCCCTCGGGTGCCGTCACCGGTCCGCCGGTGCCGCCGATGACGATGACGACGTTGGGGTCGCGCCAGGCGTGGTCGGCGGCCTTGTCGGAGGTGACGACGTGGACCTGCTCGCGTGCGGTGCCGAGTTCCTCGCAGATGACGAAGGTGCGGTGGACGCCTTCCAGGAGCAGTCCGAGTTCGGCGGGGCCGGCACCGGGCGAGGTGAGGACGGCCACCTTGGTGTGGGCCCGGCACACGTTCACCGCGCGTCGCAGGGTGCGCCGGTGGGCGACGACCACCTGTGCGTCGTCCCAGGGCATGCCGGCGCGGGCGAAGGCCGCGGCCACCGAGGAGACGGCGGGGACGACCTCGACCTCCAGGCCGAACTCGGGGGCGCGCAGGGTCCGTACGACGCCGAAGAAGCCGGGGTCGCCGTCGGCGAGCACCACGGCGGTGCCGCGGTGGCCGGCGATCCGGCGGGCGGCGAGGGCGACGCTGCCGAGGCGGATGCGTTCGGCGCGCGGCGGGATTTCGGGCAGGGCGAGATGGTGGGCCGCGCCCGCGACGAGGGTGGCGGCGCCCAGCGCGCCGCGTGCCGCCGCGGTCAGGGGCGAGCCGTCCCAGCCGATCACCGTGACCCGGTCGGCCATCGTCGTCAGTCTCCAGAGGTTCTTGCAGGTCGTCAGGGTCCGGTGCCCGTGCGCGGGCTCCGTGAGAGTACCTGGTGGAGGTGTCCGGCGCGCGACGGGGCGGGTGCCGTCGGCGTCAGTTCCAGGAGGTGAAGCCGTCGCTTCCGGCCAGTTCCTCGCCGGCGCCCTCCAGGTCCTCCGGGAGGAGGCTCCACACGATGAAGTCGGTGCGCAGGTCCGCCCAGGTGCCGTCCTCGGTGCGGACGTGGGCTATGCAGGCGTTGCGCAGGACGCCCTCGCTGATACAGCCGATCTTCTGCGCCACCTGCTGGGAGGCGGTGTTGTCGGCGGCCGTGCGCAGCTCGATGCGTTCGAACTTCTGGTCGCCGAAGAGCCACTGGGCGGTGGCGAGCGCGGCCTCGGAGGCGTAGCCCTCGCCGCGTGCCCAGGGGGCGACGATGTACGACAACTCGGTGGCGCGGATGTGCCAGTTGGTCTTGGTCAGCTGGATGACGCCGACCAGGCGCTGGGTGAGGAACTCGGTGACGGCGAGGTCCAGGCCCCGGCCGGAGGTGCGCTCGGCGGGGGCGTAGGCGGTGATCCAGTGCCGGGCGCCGGCCTCGGTGAACGGCTGGGGGACGTCGGTCCAGGCGGCCACCTGTTCGTCGTTCATCATCTCCGCCAGGGCGGGCACATCGTCCTCGTCGAGGGGACGCAGCACCAACCGCTCCGTGCTGATGGAGATGTTGGGGAAGGTGCTAGTCATGCGCCGCTCCGTAACCTTCGGAAATACTTCTGGGCCCAGACCATGAGAGCCCGCGAACTGCCCAGCATGCAGCATGAAACCACTGAACCGCACGACGGGGCCCACCCGCGGTGAGCGAGTGGACCCCGTGCGTGGCGATACGCCGTATACGTGCCGTCAGAAGGACGGGATGACCGAACCCTGGTACTTGTCCTCGATGAACTTCTTGACCTCGGGCGAGGTGAGGAGCTTCGCGAGCTTCTTCACGCGCGGGTCCTTCTCGTTGCCCTTCTTCACCGCGAGGAAGTTGCCGTAGGGGCTGTTCTTCGCGGACTCCAGGACGAGGGCGTCCTTGGCGGGCTTGATGCCGGCCGAGATGGCGTAGTTGCCGTTGATCACCGCGGCGTCCACGTCGTCCAGGGAGCGCGCGGTCTGGGCCGCCTCGACCTCCTTGAACTTGAGGTTCTTCGGGTTCTTGGCGATGTCCTGCGGGGTCGCCTCGCTGCCGGCGCCGTCCTTGAGGGTGATGAGTCCGTTGGCGGCGAGCAGCTTGAGGGCACGCGCCTCGTTCACGGCGTCGTTGGGGACGGCGATCGTCGCACCGCTCTTCAGCGCGTCGGCGCTCTTGACCTTGTGGGAGTAGAGGCCGAGCGGCTCCAGGTGCACCGTGACGACGGGCACGATGTGGGTGCCGCGCTTCTTGTTGAAGTCGTCCAGGTACGGCTGGTTCTGGAAGTAGTTGGCGTCCACCGAGCCGTCCTCGGTCGCCGTGTTCGGCGTGATGTAGTCGGTGAACTCCTTGACCTGCAGGTCGAGTCCGGCCTTCTTCGCCAGGTTGTCCTTGACGTAGTCCAGGATCTCGGCGTGCGGGGTCGGGCTCGCGGCGACGACCAGCGGTCCGCTGTAGTCGGAGGAGCCGGAGGCGGAGTCCTTGTCCGAGCCGCAGGCGGTGACCCCGAAGGTGAGGGCTCCGGCGGCGAGGACGGCGGTGGTGAGCTTGGCGGTGTTACGCACGAAAAGTGCCTTTCCTTAAGGGTGGAGCGACCCCGCGAAGGGTGGTGCGGGGAAATCGGGGAGGGTCAGACGGTCTTGCTCGTGGCTGTCGAGGCCTTCAGCAGACGCAGCTTCGGGGCGGGGCCCGAGCGGCCGCCGCGACGGTGCAGCGAGCGGGCCGCGTAGTCGCCGGCGAACTGGATCAGCGAGATGACGACGGCGAGGATCGCCACGGTGATCCACATCAGTTCGGTCTCGAACCGCTGGTAGCCGTAGCGGATGGCGATGTCGCCGAGACCGCCGGCGCCGACCGTGCCGGCCATGGCGGAGTAGCCGATGAGGGCGACGATCGTGGTCGTGGTGGAGGCGATGAGCGAGGGCAGCGACTCCGGTACGAGGACCTTGCGTACGACGGTCCAGGTGTTGCCGCCCATCGCCTGCACGGCCTCGACGAGTCCCCCGTCCACTTCGCGGACGGCCGTCTCGACCAGGCGCGCGAAGAACGGGATGGCGCCGATGGCGAGCGGCACGATGGCGGCCTCACGGCCGATGGTGGTGCCGGTGATCCAGCGGGTGAAGGTCATCAGCGCGACCATCAGGATGATGAACGGCATCGAGCGGGCGATGTTCACGATCTGCCCGATGACCTTGTTGGCCAGCACGTTCTGGAGCAGTCCGCCGCGGTCGGTGAGGACCAGGAGGATGCCGAGCGGGAGTCCGCCGACGACCGCGATCAGCGTGGACCAGCCGACCATGTAGAGGGTGTCCCAACACGCCTGGGACAGCAGCGGCTGCATCTCGGACCAGGTCACTGGGCACCGTCCTTCACCAGCAGGGCCTCCCGGCCCAGTACGTCGATCTGGAGACCCTGCTCGCGCAGGAAGCCGATGGGCACCACGTTGTCCTCGTAACGGCCGGGCAGTTCGATGCGCATCCGGCCGATCTGGAGGCCGCCGACGGTGTCGATGGCGGCGCCGAGGATCGATATGTCGATGTTGTAGGTGCGGGAGAGCTGGGAGATGACCGGCTGGGTGGCGGCCTCGCCGTGGAAGGTGACGTCGAGGACGGTGCGGTCGTCGCCGGAGGCCTCGCCGCCGACCGGGAAGAGCGCGGCGGCGAGTTCGGATCCGGGGGTGCCGAGCAGTTCGCTGACGGTCCCGGACTCGACGATCCGCCCCTTCTCCATGAGGGCGGCGGAGTCGCAGATCGTCTTCACGACGTCCATCTCGTGCGTGATGAGCAGGACGGTCAGGCCCAGCTGGCGGTTCAGGTCGCGCAGCAGCTGGAGGATGGAGCGGGTGGTCTCCGGGTCGAGGGCGCTGGTGGCCTCGTCGGAGAGCAGCACCTTGGGGTCGCCCGCCAGCGCGCGGGCGATGCCGACGCGCTGCTTCTGGCCGCCGGAGAGCTGGGCCGGGTAGGCCTTCGCCTTGTCGGCGAGCCCGACGAGGTCGAGCAGTTCGAGCGCCTTGCGGGAGCGTTCCTTCCCCGACTTTCCGAGGATCTCCAGGGGCAGCTCGACGTTGTCCTGGACGGTCCGGGAGGACAGCAGGTTGAAGTGCTGGAAGACCATGCCGATACGGCTGCGCGCCTGCCGCAGTTCCCGGCCGGCCCGGGGACCGCGCCCGGCGAGGGCGGTGAGGTCCTGACCGGCGACGGTGACCGTCCCGGCGGTGGGGCGCTCCAGCAGGTTGACGCAGCGGATCAGCGAGGACTTGCCGGCGCCGGACTGGCCGATGACGCCGTACACCTCGCCTTCGCGGACGTGCAGATCGACGCCGTCGAGGGCGGTCACCTCGCGGCCGCGGGTGCGATAGACCTTGGTCAGGCCCGTTGTGGTGATCACGTGGGTTTCCGTCACTGTCGAGTGCGCGGGCGTGGGTGTGCCCGGGCGCACGGATGCGTTCGTTCAGGGACGCGGCACGGTTCTCGCGGAGGCGCTGAACCGGGGAGAACATGTGCGCGGGGCGGCTTGCGTCACGTACGGGCGTCGGGGCGTCGTACGGACATGCCACCTGTCTCGCTTCGGGGCGCGAGCTCGGGGGTGGTGCGGGGGCCCTCTAGAAGGCGCACATTCGACACATACAACGAGCACCGGGCGTCATGGTCGCCTCGGTCGCCGGGGTGCGGTCGCTCGTCGTGGTCATGCGATCAGTAAACCAGACCTACGGTCCTGACAGGCCGCCGCTGTCCGCATCCTGGACAGCGGCGGACAGCCGTCAGACGTGCTCGGCGATCTCCATGCCCCGGGCGGTGACCAGTACCGACAAGGCCGAGAGGTCCTTCACCACGAGGTCCGCGACCAGTTCGTGCCGCTGGTGGGTTGTGGTCAACGCCACGGTCCGCATCCCGGCGGCGCGGCCCGCCTGGAGTCCGGCCGGGGCGTCCTCGAAGACGACGCAGTGGGCCGGGTCGACGCCCAGCTGCCGGGCGGCGAGGAGGTACGGCTCGGGGTCCGGCTTGCCGCGGGTGATGTCGTCGGCGGAGACCAGCGTCTTCGGGCGTATCCCCACCGCGTCCAGGCGGGCCTCGGCCAGCCGGCGGGTGGCCGAGGTCACGACGGCCCAGCGGTCGGCGGGGACGGCGTCGAGCAGGGCGGCGGTGCCGGGGAGCAGGTGGACACCGCCCGGGACGTCCTCCACCTCCAGCTGTTCGACCCTGGCGACGGCCTCCGGCACGCGGGCCGGGGGCAGCAGGTCGGCGACGATCTCGGCGGCGGGCCGGCCGTGCAGTTCGACGCGGGCGAACTCCTCGGGGGTGATCCCGTACTCGGCGGCCCAGCGGGTCCAGCAGCGGTCGACCGAGTCGAGGGAGGAGACGAGGGTGCCGTCGTTGTCGAAGAGCAGGGCCTGTGCGTGGATCGTCATGGTCTCGACCCTACGGCGTACGGCAGGGGCGACGGCATCGCGCCCTTTCGGCCGTAATAAGGTCACCGCATGCTCAATGCCCTGCTGCTGGTGACCGGTGTCGCCGCGCTGCTGCTCGCCGTGTGGTGCGGGTGGGCGGCGTACCGGGACCAGCCGACGAAGGACTGGCACTTCATCGGGATGGCCGTGGTGACGGTGCTGGCGCTGGTCCAGCTGGTGGCCGGGATCGTGCTGCTGGCGCGGGGCGGCAAGCCGGACCAGGGGACGACGATCTTCGTCGCCTATCTGCTGGGGGCGTTCGCGTGTGTGCCGGCCGCGGGGTTCATGTCGCTCGCCGAGCGGACCCGGTGGGGTTCCGTGACGGTCGCCGCGGGCGGAGTGGTGCTGGCCGTGCTGGAGGTGCGGCTCTATGACATCTGGGGAGGCTGAGATGACGGCGGTGGAGGAGAAGCCGAAGCGGCTGACCAGTGGGCCGGGCACGCTGCTCGTGTGGTTCTACGGGGTGATGGTCGTCGGGGCGGTGTCGCGGTCCGTCTACCAGATCGCGACGGAGTTCGACCGGGCGCCGCTCGCGTACTCGCTGTCCGCTGTCGCGGGGGTGGTGTACGGGTTCATCACGTACACGCTGGTGCGGGGCGGCGAGACGGCCCGCCGGGTCGCCGTGGTGTGTTGTGCGGCGGAGTTGGTGGGGGTGCTGACGGTCGGCACGTGGACGTTGGTCGAACCGTCAGCGTTTCCCGACGCGACCGTGTGGTCGGACTTCGGTATGGGGTACGTGTTCATCCCTGTGCTGCTGCCGCTTTCCGCCCTGTACTGGTTGCGGAAGGGCGCGAAAGGGGCTGCGGCCTGAGGAACGTGCGCGACTGACGGTGCGTTGTGGCTGGTCGCGCAGTTCCTCCCCCAGCCTTCGGCCGGGGGTACCCCCAGCGCCCCTATCGGGGCGCTTCAGTTCCGGGCGTTTTGAAGTCAGGCCGTTGTTGCGTATGTGCCGGCCGGCTTCTCCAGGACGATCATCGTCACTCCGTCCGCGCCCTTCGAGGTGCCTACCGTCTCGTAGCCGACGCGGCGGTACAGCCTCAGGTTCCCCTCGCTGCGGTGGCCGGTGAACAGGCGGAACTTCTTGGCGCCGCGCTCCTCGACCAGCGCGGACTCGGCCGCGCGCAGCAGCCTCGCGCCGATGCCGTGGCCCTGGAGGCGGGGATGGACGCAGAGCTTGCCGATGGCGGCCGCGCCGTCCTCGGTGACCGCGCCGCGGACCGAGCCGACGACCTCCTCGCCGAGGCGGGCCACGAAGACGCAGTCGGAGACGAGCTCCTGGCGGACCGAGTCGAGGCTCTGGACGAGCGGGTCGATGCGGTAGTTCCCGTACAGCGCCGCCTCGCCCTGGAAGCACAGGTACTGGAGCCTGAAGATCTGCTCTGCATCCTGCTCGGTCGCCACCGAGATGGTCACGCTCATGCCCATGTGCGCACGCCTCCCGCTCACCTGATCGCCTGTCGTCCTCACTCCTATCCCCGCACTTCGCGGGACGCAACCTCCGGCGTCAACAATCGGCGCAGACATCCCAGACATCTGGAGCGTTCCGGTCCCAGGCTGCCCTGTGAGATACCCAACTCCCCCGCGATCTCCCGGTATGTCAGGTCACGTGCCGAGAACAGGGCCTGGAGCAGCCGGGGGCAGCGGCCGGGAAGACGGGCGACCGCGGCCCGCAGGGCGCGGTGCCGGGCGGTGGCCAGGACGAGTTGTTCCGGGCCGGCCGCGGCGGCGTCGGCGGGTTCGGTGCCGTAGGGGCGTTCGTTCCGTGCGGTACGGCGGGCGCGGCGGGACTCCGCGCGGACGGCCCGGCGCAGCCAGTCCTCGGGGGCGTGGGGCGGGCCGTGGGTCTCCAGGCGCTCCAGGAGGCGGAGCCAGACGCTCTGCTCCAGGTCGCCGGGGTCGCTCCCGGCGGCATGCGCCTCGGCGGACGCCTCGGCGCTGAGCAGTGGGCGCAGGGCGGTGACCAGGTCGTACGTCATACGCGGAACGACGCGGCCGCCCCGGGGCAGGTTGCCGGGGCGGCCGGGAGACACCCCGAACGGGGGGCGGGGGCTCAGCCGTTGACGAAGTCGGCGCGGGCCAGCAGGGCGGTGTCGGCGTTGTCGGTGAAGACACCGTCGATGCCGGTCTCGAAGTACGCCTGGAAGACCGGGAAGACGGTGCCGTAGGCGTCCGCGGCGCTGCCCTTGCGGAAGGCCGGGGGCAGGAACGGGTTCTCGTTGCGCATGGTGTAGGGGTGCAGGATCAGACCCACCTTGTGCGCGTCCGCGACCAGTGTGCTCGGCTTGGTGAGGTCGCCGTTGGCGTCCTTCGGGATGACCAGGTCGAGGGTCGGGCCGATGCCCTGCGCGTAACCGGCTATCTCCCGCAGGCCCTTGGGCGTGATCAGGTCGGCGACCGTGCGCGGGTCACCGGTGGCGACGAAGTCGTAGGGCTGGGTGTTCGCCGCGGACAGCAGCACGACCAGCGGGTTGTCGACCAGCGTGTTCAGGCGCTGGATGCTGGTCGGCTCGAAGGACTGGAGGATGACCGGCGAGTTCCGCTTGTCCTTGCCGTGCTTGCGCAGCAGCTTGGCGACCCGCTCCTCGAGCCCCAGGCCGAGCCTGCGGAAGTAGGTGGGGTGCTTGGTCTCGGGGTAGATCCAGACCTGCTTGCCGCGCTTGCGGGTCTGCTCGTCCTGCCACTTGAGGACTTCCTCGAAGGTGGGGATCTCCCAGCGGCCGTTGTAGAGCGTGTTGTGCGGGCGGTTGGCCGGGATGCGCTCGACCGCGCGCAGCGTCTTGAGCTCGGCGAGCGTGAAGTCCTCGGTGAACCAGCCGGTGGTGGGGACGCCGTCCAGGGTCTTGGTGGTCCTGCGGTCGGCGAACTCGGGGTGGTCCGCGACGTTCGTGGTGCCGCCGATCTCCGGCTCGTGACGGCAGACCAGGTGGCCGTCCCTGGTGGGGACCAGGTCGCCCGCCTCGACGATGTCGGCGCCGAGGTCGAGGGCCAGGTCGTAGGAGCCGAAGGTGTGCTCCGGGCGGTAGCCGCTGGAGCCACGGTGGCCGATGATCGTCGGCTTCGGGAGGCTCTTGAGGCCGGCGCCGTGTCCGGCCTGCCTGGCCTCGGCCGCTCTGGCCGTGCCCGACAGTCCGAGGACCGCTCCGCCGGCGCCGAGCACCGCGGCGCCGAGCAGCGCCCGCCGCCCGGTCGTGCCGTTCACCTGGGTCCGCTCGTTCGAGTCGTTGTTGTCCATGAGCGCTCTCCTGCCGTCCGCGCTGTCGAATGCGGGCCGATCGTAGGGGTGCGGACGTGACCGAAGGGAGACCGCAGGCCCAACGGCCGGGTGACTCCGCATGGCTGCTGGACGGCACCTCGTGACGGTCCGTCGGCGATTTCCGTCACATGGCCGAGTCCGGTCACCGCCTGTCTCCGGGACGCCACCGCAGGTAAACCAGCGTCAACAGTACGTAAGACCTCGGTGAACCGGCCGTACCCGATGTGCGCTTCCCGCACAGCCGCGAGTAATGTCCTCACCTGCACAGACTCATACCGCCCCTCGACATCGGAGGACCCGTTGTCCCGCTTCGCGCTCATCAAGGCAGTGCTCGGACCGATCATGCGCCTGATGTTCCGCCCCCAGGTGGAGGGCGTGGAGCACATCCCGGGGGACGGTCCGGTCATCCTCGCCGGCAACCACCTGACCTTCATCGACTCGATGATCCTGCCGCTGGTCAGCAAGCGGCAGGTGTGCTTCATCGGCAAGGACGAGTACGTCACCGGCAAGGGCTTCAAGGGCCGTCTGATGGCCTGGTTCTTCACCGGTGTCGGCATGATCCCGGTGGACCGGGACGGCGCCAGCGGCGGTGTCGCCGCGCTGATGACCGGCAAGCGGGTCCTGGACGAGGGCCGGATCTTCGGTATCTACCCGGAGGGCACCCGCTCCCCCGACGGCCGGCTGTACCGGGGCCGTACGGGCATCGCGCGGCTGACGCTGATGACGGGCGCCCCGGTGGTGCCGTTCGCGATGATCGGCACGGACAAGCTGCAGCCGGGCGGCAAGGGCATCCCGCGGCCCGGCAAGGTCACCGTCCGGTTCGGCGAGGCCATGGAGTTCTCCCGGTACGAGGGCATGGACCGGGACCGCTACGTGCTGCGGGCGGTGACCGACTCGGTGATGGCCGAGGTCATGCGGCTGTCCGGCCAGGAGTACGTGGACATGTACGCCACCAAGGCGAAGGCCGCCTGAGCACGGGTGAGCTTCTGACACTCTTTCGGGGGATGGGCACGGGCCGTCGGTCCGTGCCCTTTTGTCTGCCATCCGCCTGACATCCGGCCGCCCCCGTCCGGGGTCCGCCTGCCGGTGGAATCTGGCCCGACACTTCGGTCGTTCCTTCGCATTTACCGGCCATATGAGCACACAGCATGTCTTATTCAGACATGCAGAAACCTTCTCGGCGTACCCTGCTCCGTGCTCCGTTCGCCGCCGCGGGCGCGGGACTCCTGGCGGCATGTTCCGACTCCGGCTCCGAACCCCGCTCCGGCCCACAGCACACGGCCGGCACCGCAGCGTTCGTCCCCCAGGGACCCAAGGGGTACGTCAACCCGTCGGACCCGGAGGTGCTCGCGACCGAGCGCAGGCGTGGGTCCGGCCCGGTGCGCATGGTCAGGTTGACGGCCGCCGAGAGCATGCTGGACCTGGGCGGGCGGTCCGTGCACAGCTGGGCGTACAACGAGTCGGTGCCGGGGCCACTGGTGCGGGTCACCGCCGGTGACGTCCTCAGTCTGACCCTCAGCAACCGGCTGATCGAGAAGACCACACTGCACGCCCACGGGGTGCGGCTGCGCTGCGACATGGACGGTGCCCCGGACCTGACCCAGGCGCCCATCGCGCCGGGCACGGACTTCATCTACCGGTTCACCGCCGCCCACCCGGGCACGTACCTGCTCCACTCGCACGTCGGCATGCAGCCCGACCGTGCCCTGTACGCGCCGTTCATCGTCGACGACCCGAGGGAACCGCTGAAGTACGACAAGGAGTGGGTCGTCGTCCTGGACGACTGGGTCGACGACATCGAGGGCTCCACCCCCGACCAGGTGCTCGAACAGCTCAAGCCGGGCGGGGGGATGAAGATGGGGATGGGCATGGGCCCGGGCCGCGACGGCCCCGGTCACCACGGGTCGGCGAGTGCCGCCGCGCCGCGGTCCAAGTCCTCGCCCGGGGCGAAGAAGGCGCTGGGTCCCGACCGCGTGCTGCGGGACTCCCACAGCCCCATGCTGCACGGCGAGGGCGGCAACGTCGCCTATCCGCACTACCTGATCAACGGACGGCTGCGCACCGACCCCTCCGTCTTCCGCTGCCGCCCGGGCGACCGCATCCGGATCCGCATCATCAACGCGGGCTCCGAGACGGCCTTCCGGGTCGCGCTCGGCGACCACCCCATGACCATCACCCACACCGACGGCTATCCCGTGCAGCACCGCAGGACCGACGCGCTGCTCGTCGGCATGGCCGAGCGGTACGACGTGCTGGTCACCGCCAAGGACGGTGTCTTCCCCCTGGTCGCGCTCGCCGAGGGCAAGAAGGGCAAGGGGGTGGCGATCCTCCGGACCGACAAGGGCAGAAACCTTCCGGCGCCGGATGCCCGCCCGAACGAGCTGGACCGCGAGATCGTGCCGGCGCGCCGGCTGGAGCCGGCCGAGTCCGTCGCCATGGACGACCGGCACCCCGACCGCGAGCTGCGCATCCGGATCACGGGCACCATGCAGCGGTACGACTGGGGGTTCGACCACAAGACGTACGACGTGCGGGAACGGCACACGGTGCGGGCCGGGGAGCGGGTGCGGCTGACGCTCATCAACGCGACCGACATGTGGCACCCGATGCATCTGCACGGGCACACGTTCGCGGTGACCGGCATCAGCTCGACCGGGGCGCGCAAGGACACGACGATCGTGCTGCCGCACCGCAAGCTGGTGCTCGACTTCGACGCCGACAACCCCGGTCTGTGGATGCTGCACTGCCACAACCAGTACCACTCGGAGAGCGGGATGATGACGGTGCTGGGTTACAGGAGGTGAGGTGCCGGTCGTCCTTCGGGTGCGGGGGGGGGTGGGGGCTGGTCGCGCAGTTCCTCGCGCCCCTTACGGGGCGCTTGTCCCTGGGGCGGTGTTCAGAGTTTCTGGTTCCTGAGCAGGAACCAGGCTGCCGCCGACGTTGCCAGGAGGACCGCCGCGCCCGCGCCCGAGGCCAGGTGGAGGCCGTGGACGAAGGAGTCCCGGGCTGCCGTCAGCATCTGCGCCGCCGGGTCGGCCGGCATGGCCTTGGCCGCCTCCGTCGCCGCCCCGAGGGACTCGTGGGCGGCGGCCGGGGTGCCCGCCGGGGAGGCGAAGTCGCGGTAGACGCCCATCACGATCGAGCCGAGCAGGGCGATGCCGAGTGCCGCGCCCAGTTCGTACGCGGTCTCGGAGACCGCCGAGGCGGCGCCCGCCTGCTCCTTGGGGACGCTGGACAGGATGACGTCCGCGGTGACCGTGAAGGAGAAACCCGCGCCCACGCCGACCACCAGGAGGGCGGCGCCGAGGATCGGGTAGCCGGTGGACTGCGAGAGGGTGGTCAGGGCCGCGAGGGCCACACCCACGGCCGTCAGACCGCCGGAGACCACCGCCCGGACCGAGTGCCGGCGGGCCGCGCGGCCGGCCACCAGCCCCGCCGCCACCGCGCCGACGGCCGCCGGGAGTTCGGCCAGGCCCGCCTCGAACGGGGGCCTGCCCTGGACCAGTTGCAGGTACTGCGAGAGGAAGAACACCAGGCCCGACATGCCGAGCACGGTCAGCAGGTCGGCCAGGACCGCGCCGCTGAAGCCACGGCTGCGGAACAGCCGCATGTCCAGCAGGGGCTTGGGCATGGTGAGCTGACGGCGGACGAACCCGAGGAGGGCCGCGGCACCGAGCAGCGCGGCGGCGGCGGTCACCGCGGTGAGGCCGTGCGCCGCGGCCTCCTTCACCGCGTACACGAGCGCGATCATGCCGACCAGCGACAGGACGACACTGGCCAGGTCCCACGGCCCGGGGTCGGGGTTGCGGGACTCGGGGAGCGTCCGGATGCCGACCAGGACCAGGACCACCATGACCGGCAGGTTGATCAGGAAGACCGAGCCCCACCAGAAGTGTTCGAGCAGGAAGCCGCCCACGATCGGGCCGACGGCGGTACCGGCCGAGGCCGCGGCGCCCCACACGCCGACGGCGAGGCTGCGTTCGCGCGGGTCGTGGAAGAGGTTGCGGATCAGGGCGAGGGTGGCGGGCATCAGGGTGGCACCCGCGACGCCCAGCAGCGCACGGGCCGCGATCATCATCTCCGGGGTCGTCGCGTACGCGTTCAGGACGGATATCGCGCCGAACGCCGTCGCGCCGCCGAGCAGGATCCGCTTGCGGCCGATGCGGTCGCCGAGGCTGCCCATGGAGACCAGCAGACCGGCGATGACGAACGAGTAGACGTCACCGATCCACAGCAGCTGGGTGCCTGACGGGTCGAGGTCTTCGCTGATGTACGGGGTCGCGAGGCCGAGGACGGTGGCGTCGACGGCCACCAGCAGCACGGCGAGCACGAGGACGGAGAGCGCGAGCCACCGGCCCGGGCGCTGCTCCGTCTCCGTGGCGACCGCCGGCCGCAGGGCGCTGCTCATGATTCCTCTCTTCTTCGTGCGCCGCCGAGCAGCAGCTCGACGATCATGTGGGTGAAGTCCCTGGGGGCGACGCGGCCTTCGGAGACCGCCCAGGCCGCGGAGGCCAGCAGGCCGTACAGCGCCTCGGTGAGCCAGGCGGGCGTGAGGTCGATGCGGAACTCGCCGCTGCGCTGTCCGCGCCGGAAGAGGGCCGCGATGCGGTCGTCGATCCTGTTCCAGCCCTGGTTCTGCCCCTCGCCCTCGAACAGCTGGTTCTCGGTGTAGAGGAAGGCCAGCAGGCCGGCGGCCGGTTCGATCTCGCGGACCAGACGGTGCACGGCGTCGGCCGCCGGTCCCTCGTCCAGGCGAGCCGCGGCCAGGGCGGCCTCGCACTCCGCGATACCGAGCGCCTCCAGCGCGCGGACCAGCGCGTCGCGCCCCGCGAAGTGCCGGTGCAGGGTGGCCCGGCTGATGCCGGCCGCCTTGGCGACCTCGTCCATGGTCGCCGTGGACTTGCGGGTCAGCAGGGCGGCGGCGCTGCGGAGGACGTGGTCACGGTCGAGGGCCATGAGACAAGGGTAGCCCACATGAGACATCTTTGTCTCACTGTGGGCATGCGTGACTCAAGAACGGGTGGTCGGCGGCGGTTCCGGCGCTCAGTGCCAGGGCAGGCTGCCCCGGCGCTCCCAGTAGACGTGCGGGTCCTCGGTGAGCGCGACGAGACGGGCCAACTGGTCCTCGTCCAGGTCGATGACGGCCGCGTGGAGGTTGGAGGCGAGCTGGGTGAGCGTGGCGGCCCCGGACAGGACGACCCCGGCCCAGGGCTGACGCAGTACGACGGCGAGGGCCACGGCGTCACAGCCGAGGCCGGTCTGCTCGGCCACCGCCTTGAGGGCGTCGGGGGCGTGCGGGGCGGCCAGCCGGCCGTTGGCCATGCCCTCCTTCACGATCACCGTGAGTCCGGCGTCGTGCGCCTCGGCGAGGGCGGGGGCCGCCGAGGTCTCCAGGGCGTTGTACGTCGACTGGACGGTACGGAAGAGGGGCTCGCCGTCGACCGTCACGGCGAGGGCGGCGCGGATGGCGTCGGCCTGGGCGGGACCGCTGGTGGAGAAGCCGACGGTGACGCCGGTGGCGGCGGCTTCGGCGAGCCGGGCGTGGAGTTCCTTGTCGGTGAGGGCGGGGCTGTCCGGGGTCACCGAGTGGATCTGGTAGAGGTCGAGGCGGTCGCCGATGAGCTCGGCGGTCTCGGCGCGCTGGCGGTCGTAGGTCTGGACGCTGTGGTCCTTGACCTCGTGCTTCTCGGCGTCCGTGGTCCAGTCGGCGGTGTAGGTGTAGCCCCACTTGCTGCCGACGACCACGTCGTCCACGCCGGGGTTCGCGGTGAGCCAGTCGGCCAGGAACTCCTCGGAGCGGCCGTAGGAGCGGGCCACGTCGAAGTAGCGGACGCCCTGAGCGTAGGCGGCGTCGAGGAGTTCGTGGGTGCGGGTGCGGAGGGCTTCGACGCTGCGGTCCGCGCCGAGGTCCTCCTCGCGGTTGAGGTTGATGTAGCCGGGGCGGCCGACTGCGGCGAGGCCGAGGCCGATGTGGCAGGTGGGGGTGGTCGCTGTTGCCAGTCGGGCGAAGGGCATCGCGGGCTCCGTTGGGTCGGCTCCGGTTCGGCTCCTGACCAACGTAACCCGTGATGACCTTCGCCCATGAGCTCGGGTGGTGCGGTGTGTTGGCGGGTGCGGACGCGATGTGGTCGCTCGCGCAGTTCCCCGCGCCCCTAAAGGGGCGCTTTCGCTGCCGCCCACTCGTGCTGGGTGGCCACGTTCGCCTTCACCTCTGTCAGCTGGACGGCGACCGCGCTCGGGGCCGTGCCGCCGCGGCCGTTGCGGGAGGCCAGGGCGCCGGGGACGTTGAGGACCGTGCGGACCTCGGGGGTCAGGTGGGCGGAGATCTTCGCGAACTGGTCGTCCGTCAGCTCGTCGAGTTCCTTGCCCTCGGCCTCCGCGGCCTTCACGCACTCGCCGGCCACCTCGTGGGCGACGCGGAACGGCACACCCTGCTTGACCAGCCACTCGGCGATGTCGGTGGCGAGGGAGAAGCCGGCCGGGGCCAGTTCCTCCATGCGCTCGCGGTTGACGGTGAGGGTGGCCATCATGCCGGTGAAGGCGGGGAGCAGGACCTCCAGCTGGTCGCAGGAGTCGAAGACCGGCTCCTTGTCCTCCTGGAGGTCGCGGTTGTAGGCGAGGGGCAGCGCCTTGAGGGTGGCGAGGAGTCCGGTGAGGTTGCCGATCAGGCGGCCGGACTTGCCGCGCGCCAGCTCCGCGATGTCCGGGTTCTTCTTCTGCGGCATGATCGACGAGCCCGTGGAGAACGCGTCGTGCAGCGTCACGAAGGAGAACTCCTTCGTGTTCCAGATGATGACCTCCTCGGCGATGCGGGAGAGGTTCACGCCGATCATCGCGGTGATGAAGGCGAACTCGGCGACGAAGTCGCGGGAGGCCGTGCCGTCGATGGAGTTGCCGACGCTGCCGTGCTCGAAGCCGAGGTCCGCCGCCACCGCCTCCGGGTCCAGGCCCAGGGAGGAGCCGGCGAGCGCGCCGGAGCCGTACGGGGAGACGGCCGTGCGGTCGTCCCACTGACGCAGCCGCTCCGCGTCCCGGGACAGGGACTGGACGTGGGCCAGGACATGGTGGGCGAAGAGCACCGGCTGGGCGTGCTGGAGGTGGGTGCGGCCGGGCATCGCCACGTCCGGGTGGGTCTCCGCGAGGCCGATCAGGGCGTCCTGGAGGTCGGCGATCAGGCCGCCGATGACGCGGGCGTGGTCGCGGAGGTACATCCGGAAGAGGGTGGCGACCTGGTCGTTGCGGGAACGGCCGGCGCGCAGCTTGCCGCCGAGGTCGGGGCCGAGGCGCTCCAGGAGGCCGCGCTCCAGGGCGGTGTGCACGTCCTCGTCGGCGATCGTGCCCACGAAGGAGCCGTCGGCGACGTCGGCCTCCAGCTGGTCGAGCCCGGCGATCATGCGCTGGAGCTCGTCCGCTGTGAGCAGGCCCGCCTTGTGCAGCACGCGCGCGTGGGCACGCGAACCGGCGATGTCGTAGGGCGCCAGCCGCCAGTCGAAGTGGACGGACGCGGACAGCTTCGCCAGGGCCTCGGCGGGACCGTCGGCGAAACGGCCGCCCCAGAGCCGTACGTCACCGCTGTTGCTGCTCACTTGCGTTGCTCCTAGAAGAGATACGGATGTGGCACCGCCTCCCCGGCCATGAACGGGGAGGCGGTCGTCACGTTACTGCTCAGGACAGGTCACGCCGGGCTACGCCCGCAGATCACGCCGTGCGGCGATCTTCGACGACAGGCTGTAGATGTCGATGAAGCCCTTGGCCGCGGCCTGGTCGAAGGTGTCGCCGGTGTCGTACGTGGCGAGGTTGAAGTCGTAGAGGGAGGACGCCGAGCGGCGGCCGGTGACGACCGCGCGGCCGCCGTGCAGGGTCATCCGGATGTCGCCGGTGACATGCTGGTTCGCCTCGTTGACGAAGCCGTCCAGGGCGCGCTTGAGCGGGGAGAACCACTGGCCGTCGTAGACGAGTTCGCCCCAGCGCTGTTCCACCTGCCGCTTGTAGCGGGCGAGTTCGCGCTCGACGGTGACGTTCTCCAGCTCCTGGTGGGCGGTGATCAGCGCGATCGCGCCCGGGGCCTCGTACACCTCGCGGGACTTGATGCCGACCAGACGGTCCTCGACCATGTCGATGCGGCCGACGCCCTGGGCGCCCGCGCGCTCGTTGAGTTCCTGGATCGCCTGGAGCACGGTGACCGGCCTGCCGTCGATCGCGACCGGGGCGCCCGCCTCGAAGGTGATGACCACCTCGTCGGCCTCGCGCGGGGTTGCCGGGTTCTGCGTGTACTCGTAGATGTCCTCGATCGGGCCGTTCCAGATGTCTTCCAGGAAGCCGGTCTCGACGGCTCGGCCGAAGACGTTCTGGTCGATGGAGTACGGGGACTTCTTGGTGGTGGCGATCGGGAGGTTCTTCGCCTCGCAGAAGGCGATGGCCCTGTCCCGGGTCATCGCGTAGTCGCGGACCGGGGCGATACAGGTCAGGTCGGGGGCTAGGGCGACGATGCCGGCCTCGAAGCGGACCTGGTCGTTGCCCTTTCCGGTGCAGCCGTGGGCGACCGTGGAGGCGCCGTGCTTGCGGGCGGCGGCCACCAGGTGCTTGACGATCGCCGGCCGGGAGAGCGCGGAGACCAGCGGGTAGCGGTCCATGTAGAGGGCGTTGGCCCTGATCGCCGGGAGGCAGTACTCCTCGGCGAACTCGTCCCTGGCGTCGGCGACCTCGGCCTCGACCGCACCACAGGCGAGGGCCCGCTTGCGGATGACGTCCAGGTTCTCGCCGCCCTGGCCGACGTCCACCGCGACGGCGATGACCTCGGCGTCCGTCTCCTCGGCGATCCAGCCGATGGCGACGGAGGTGTCCAGCCCGCCCGAGTAGGCGAGTACGACGCGCTCGGTCATGGGTCCCTCCTCTCGTACATCCGCTTGCTATGCATGAGTATGCAGAGCTCTGCATGATTCGTCAATCCGTCCCGGCCGCGGACAGGATTCCGAAAGAGGCTTGAACAAACGAAACCGCTTTCCCGTACCCATCCCTGAACGCTGGCGCCGCGTTTGTAAACCCACCTCTGACCCAAGTGAGGCATCCGCATGTCCAGGGCTCTTCCGAAGTACAACAAGCGTCGTGTCGCGCTCATCGGCGGCGCTGCCGCCGTGGCGCTGTCCGGTGCGGTCATCGCCGGTTCGGCCCTCGCCGGAACGCCGGACAAGAGCAGCGACACCAGCAATGCCCGCACCCTCGCCGCCTCGCCCGGCACGATCACCTGCCCGGACGTCGCCTCCAAGCTGCCGGCGATCCCCGCCACCGCGCAGGCCGAGGTCACCCGCAACCTCACACTCCTCCAGACGCAGATCGACGAGGCCAACAAGCGGCTGGTCGACACCGTGGGCCAGGGTGGGCCCAACTTTGTGAACAACGCGATCCTCGGTCCCCTCAAGGACAAGCGCGTCGCCACCATCAACCGGATCGCGACCGCGATCGGCCGCACCGCGGCCAAGCCGACCGGCCTGGACTCGCTGGCGCCGTGCACCCTGAACGCGAGCGGGACCAGCACGAACACCGGCAGCGGTACGGCGACGGGGGCGGCCTCCGCGGCGCCCAGCACGGCGGCCACCCAGCAGCAGTCGACCGGCGGCACCGGCACGAACACGGGCAGCACCGCCGTCGGCACGATCACCTGCCCGGACGTCGCCTCGAAGCTGCCGGCGATCCCCGCGTCCGCGCAGGCCGAGGTCACCCGTAACCTGACGCTCCTCCAGACGCAGATCCAGGAGGCCAACAACCGGCTCCAGAGCACGGTCGGCCAGGGCGGCCCGAACTTCGTGCAGAACGCGATCCTCGGCCCGCTGGCGGACAAGCGGAAGTCGACCATCGACCGGATCGCCATCGCGATCGGCCGCACCTCCACCAAGCCGACCGGCCTCGACTCCCTGGCCGCCTGCACGCTCACCAAGTGACGTGACAGGCAGCCGTGGCCGCCCCGTGTACAGCGCCGGCCGGGGCGGCCACGGTGGACCCTGTCCGGATCCCGGAAACCCTTAGACGGGCGAAGTAACCGCGCGGATAATTTCCGGGTATGGGAAAGACCTACGAACGCATCGACGGCAGGCTCCGCACGTTCATCGAGGAACAGCCCCTGTTCTTCACCGCCACCGCCCCGCTCGCGGGCGACGGCACGGTCAACCTCTCACCCAAGGGGCTCAAGGGCTCCTTCGTCGTACTGGACGAACTCACCTTCGCCTACCTGGACTTCGCCGGCTCCAACGCGGAGACCATCGCCCATCTGCGGGAGAACGGCCGCATCACCCTGATGTGGTGCGCGTTCCAGGGCCCGCCGAACATCGTGCGGGTGCACGGCCGCGGTGAGCCGGTCTTCGGTGACGATCCCCGTTTCGGGGACCTCCTCAGCCGTTTCCCGGACATCGACCCGACCCGGCACGGTCTGCGCGCGGTCATCGTCGTGCACGCCGAACTCATCCGGGACAGCTGTGGTTACGCGGTCCCCTACATGGCCTACGACGCCGACCGCGAGCTGCACGAGAAGCGCTTCGCGCGCGAGGACGACGCCTCGCTGAGCGCGTACTTCGAGAAGAAGGAACACATCGCGCTGAGCCTGGACGGCCTACCCGGGCTGCCGTTGCCGCTGCCTCCGTCTAGCGTCTGAGCCATGCGCCCAGTCCTTGCCGTGACCCTTGTCTCCGCCTCCCTGCTGCTGCTCGGTGCGGCCCGCGGGGACGGGGACGCGTCGCCGCTGCCCGCCCGGATGGCCGACACGGGCGGCGGCAGCCAGCTGATCACCGCCGAGGCGTCCGCGACGAGCTCGACGTCGGGGACGCTGACGTGGTGGGAGCGGCAGGACGGGACGTGGGTGAAGGTGGGGTCCGCCGACGCCCGGTTCGGGGCGAAGGGGCTGGTCGAGGGGGCCGGGCGGCAGCAGGGTACGAACACGACGCCGACGGGGCTGTACGACCTGCCGTTCGGGTTCGGCATCAGGGCGGCGCCGGCGGGGACCTCCGTCGAGTACCGGCCGGTGACGGCGGAGTCGTGGTGGTGCCAGGACAACGACTCGGCGTCCTACAACCGTTGGGTGCAACCGCTGCCGTCCGACTGCCGGGCCGCGGAGTCGGAGAAGCTGTCCTCGTACACGACGCAGTACGGGTACGCGCTGGTGATCGGGTTCAACTACGCGCAGCCCGTGCGGGGGCGGGGGGCCGGGATCTTCCTGCACGTCAACGGGGCGGGGGCGACGGCGGGGTGCGTGTCGGTGCCGGAGGACGCGATGCGGCGGATTCTGGAGTGGGCGGATCCGAAGAAGGGGCCGCATATTGCCATTGGGACGGTGGGCGGGGATACCGCTCTTACCCGGTACTGAGGTTGCGTTGCGCCGTAGGGGTACGGGTGCGTTGGCGGGTGCCGGTGCGTCGTGGCTGGTCGCGCAGTTCCCCGCGCCCCTAGGTGGGTGACCCTAGCGTCAGCCGCACAGTGAACGTCGTTGAGCCCGGGTGGCTCTCCACGGTCACCGTTCCCCCGTGTGCCTCTGTCACCGCTGCCACGATCGACAGGCCCAGGCCCGCTCCCGCGCCCGTCGCGTCCGGGCGGCGGCGGTGTTCGGCTCGGGTGAAGCGTTCGAAGACGCCGGGCTGGATGTCCTCCGGGATGCCCGGGCCGTCGTCGTGGACCCGGAGGACCGCCGCCGCGGCGTCCGTCTCCAGGGTCACCGTCACCTTCGTGCCGGCAGGTGTGTGCAGGCGCGCGTTGGCCAGCAGGTTGGCCAGCACCTGATGGAGGCGGTGGGTGTCGCCGGTCACCGTGACCGGTTCCTCGGGGAGGTCCAGGGTCCAGCGGTGGTCGGGGCCCGCGGCGCGGGCGTCCGTGACCGCGTCCAGGACCAGCCGGGTGAGGTCGACCGGGTGACTCTCCAGGGGACGGCCCGCGTCCAGGCGGGCCAGCAGGAGGAGGTCGTCGACCATCTCGCCCATGCGGGAGGACTCGGCCGCGATGCGCTCCAGGGCCCGGGTGATCTCGGGGGGCACCGGGCCCGGGTGGAACAGGGCCAGCTCCGCGTGGCCGCGGACCGAGGCGACCGGGGTGCGCAGTTCGTGGCTGGCGTCGGCCGCGAAGCTGCGCAGGCGTTCCTCGCTGGCATGGCGCTTGGTGAGGGCGTCCTCGACATGGCCGAGCATGCGGTTGAACGCGGTGGCCATCCGGCCGACCTCGCTGCGGGGGTCGGACTCGGGGGCGCGGGGCGGCAGAGCCACCTCGCCGCTGGCGAGCGGGAGTTCACTGACCCGGGTGGCCGTGTCCGCGACGCGGCTCAGCGGGCGCAGGGACCACCGGACCCAGAGGGCGCCGGCCACCCCGGCCGCGGCGAGGGCGAGGCCGAAGACGGCCGCGGCGACCAGCTCCAGGCGGTGGACGGTGGCGTGTACCGGTTCCAGGGGCAGGCCGGTGATCAGGACGTCGCCGTCCCGGCCCGGCCAGGCCAGCAGCCGGTAGGCGCCGATCGAGGCGAGGCGGACCGTGTGACCGCGGCCGTCCACCGGCAGTCCGGCGAGCACGGCGCGGTCCCGGGCCGTGAGGGCGACGGTGAGGTCCGGGTCGGCTCCGGAGGGGATCAGGGCCGCGTTGGTGACCCGGCCCTTCAGCAGGCGGGCGCCGAAGGTGCCGGAGGCCTGGCGGCGGGTGTCGCCGTGCTCGTCGCCGTCCCGGTCACTGGGCTTGTACTTCCCGTGTTCCAGGGACTGCGGGAAGCTCGGACCGGCCTGCTGGAGCTGCTGGTCCAGGCGCCCCGTGAGGAAGCCGTCCAGTTCGACCACGGCCGCGACACCCACCGCCGCGCAGCTCACCGCGAGCAGCACCACCAGGCCCGCGGTGAGGCGGGCGCGGAGGGTGCGGGGGCGGGGCAGGCGTCGGATCAGGTGCCGAAGCGGGTGCCGGAGCCGTCGTGGCGGGTTCATCGGGTCACCGGTTTGAGGACGTACCCGGCGCCGCGGACCGTGTGGATCATGGGCTCGCGGCCCGCGTCCACCTTCTTGCGCAGGTAGGAGATGTACAGCTCGACAACGTGGGCACGGCCGCCGAAATCGTAGGACCACACCCGGTCGAGTATCTGTGCCTTGCTGAGGACGCGGCGCGGGTTGCGCATCAGGAAGCGGAGGAGTTCGAACTCGGTCGGGGAGAGCTCGATCAGCTCGCCGGCCCGGGTCACCTCGCGGGCCTCCTCGTCCATGGTGAGATCGCCGACGGTCAGCCGGGGGCCGTCCTCCTGCTGGCGGGCCATGCCCGCGCGGCGCAGCAGGCCGCGCAGCCGGGCGACGACCTCCTCCAGGCTGAAGGGCTTGGTGACGTAGTCGTCACCGCCCGCGGTGATGCCGGCGATCCGGTCCTCCACGGCGTCCCGGGCGGTGAGGAAGAGCACACAGACGTCCGGCTTGACCTGGTGGAGAGAGCGCAGGACCGCGAAGCCGTCGGTGTCCGGGAGCATCACGTCCAGGACCACCGCGTCCGGCAGCAGCTCGCGGGCCGCGGCCAGCGCGGCCGCGCCGTCGCCGGCCGCCCGGACCTCCCAGCCCTCGTAGCGCAGGGCGCCGGTGAGCACCTCCGCGAGGTCCGGGTCGTCGTCGACGACGAGGACGCGGAGCGGGGTGCCGTCGGGTCGGGTGAGGGCGGGGCGGCCGGAGCGGGTCGTGTTCATCGCGCCTCCCAGCATCCCTCCTGCCGGGAGCGGGGAGTGACCGCGGGTGCTCTGAGTTTCCTCTGAGCCGGCTCAGCAGGCCCCGTTCAGAAGAGGCTCAGAGGTTCGGGTCGCACAGTGGGCGTTCCGGACGGAGAAAGGACACGACCCATGACGACCGTGGACGAACGGCGCACGGCACCCGCCGTGCCCGTGGCCACGCGCCGCTCCCCCGCGGGCGCCGTGCTCGCCCTGCTGTGGGCCGGTGCGGCGGCCGTGGTGCTGCTCTGGTGGTCGGACACCGGCTCGGTCGTGGGAGCGGCGGGCTGGCTGACCGGGGCGGGGCGGATCGCGGGCCTGCTGTGCGGATACGCCTGCGCGGTGCTCGTCGGCCTGATGGCACGGGTGCCGCTGCTGGAGGTGCGGGTCGGCTCGGACCGGGTCGCCCGGTGGCACGCCATGGCCGGCCGGTACACGGTGTGCCTGCTGGTCGCGCACGTGGTGCTGATCCTCACCGGGTACGCGGCCCAGGACCACGCCTCGATCGTCCACGAGACGCTGGACGTCGTCCTGAACTACCCCGACATGCTCAAGGCGACCGCCGGCACGGTGATCCTCTTCGCCGTCGGCATCACCTCGATGCGCGCGGCGCGCCGCCGGACCAGCTACGAGTTCTGGTACTACGTCCACCTGCTCACCTACGCGGCCGTCTTCCTCGCCTTCTTCCACCAGCTGGCGCTGGGCAACGACCTCAACGGCAAGCCGGTCGCCACCGCCTTCTGGTACGCGCTTTACCTCGGGGTCGCCGCGCTGGTGCTGTGGTTCCGGATCCTGGTGCCCGTGCGGCTCAACCTGCGGCACCGGCTACGGGTGCACTCGGTGCAGAAGGAGGCGCCGGGCGTGTACTCGGTGGTCGTCCAGGGCCGGCGGATCGGGGAGCTGGGCGCGCGGGCCGGGCAGTTCTTCCGCTGGCGGTTCCTCGGCGGTGACGGCATGGGCTGGGCGTCGACCCCGTACTCCCTGTCGGCCCCGCCGCGCGGCGACCTGCTGCGGATCACGGTCAAGGCGCTGGGCGACCACAGCGCGGCCGTGCCACTGCTGCGCCCCGGTACCCGGGTGTGGGCGGAGGGTCCGTACGGCTCCCTCACCGCGGACCGGGCGAGCGGCCACCGCACCCTGCTGATCGCGGCCGGCGTAGGCGTCACCCCGCTGCGGGCGCTCTTCGAGACCCTGCCCGGAGAGGTCACGCTGCTCTACCGGGCACGGACCGCCGAGGACCTGGCGCTGGGCGCCGAGCTGGAGGCCATCGCGCGCTGGCGCGGGGCCGAGGTGCGCTACGCCCTCAACGGCCCGCGGGGCGAGCGCCCCGCGCTGACCGCCGAGTCGCTGCGGGCGGCCTTCCCGGGCCTCGCCGGTTACGACGTGTACCTCTGCGGTCCGCACGGCTTCGCCCAGGAGCTCTACGGGGCGCTGCGCGCCGCCGGGGTGCCCGACCGCCGTATCCACCACGAGTCCTTCGAGCTGTGAGGCCCCTGCCGTGCACGCACTGAACAAGAACCGCCCACTGCGCCGCGTCGTGCTGGCGAGCGCCGCGACCGTCTCCGGAATGGTGATGCTGCTGGCGCTGAAGCCGCACACCGCCCCGACCGTGATCACCGACTCGGCGGCTCCCGCGCCGTCGGCGAGCGCGAGCGCCTCACCGGGCGCGACCAGCGGCTCAAGCGACTCCAGCGGCTCCGGCAAGTCCGGGAGCGGCAGCACCGGCACCAGGACCGTCACCGGGGACACCGTGCAGACCCGCTGGGGACCCGTCCAGGTCAGGGTGACCGTCAAGAACGGCAAGATCACCGACGTCACGGCGGTGCAGTACCCGACGGAGAACCCCCGGGACCAGCAGATCAACAGCTACGCCATCCCGCAGCTGCGCAGCGAGGCGCTGGCGGCGCAGAGCGCGAGCATCGACACCGTCTCCGGGGCCACCTACACCAGCGAGGGTTACCAGCAGTCACTCCAGTCCGCACTGGACTCCGCGGGACTCTGAACGCTCGGGCATCACGGCACGTACCTGTGGGCCAAGGGTCAAGTCCCTACGGAGGAACCGTGACCACCACGCTCGCAGGCGGACGTGCCGCCCGCCGCCAGACGATGCGCCGCATCCGCCCGCGCCGCTCCCCGGCCGTACCGCTGCTGCTCGCCGTGTGGGCGGGCGCGGCGGCCGTGCTCTGGCTGTGGTGGCACAACACCCCGTCCATCGCCGACCAGAACGGCAAGATCCTCAACGCGGGCCGCATCACCGGCCTGCTGGCCGGCTACCTGATGGCACTCGTGGTGCTCCAGATGGCCCGGGTGCCGGCGCTGGAACGGCGGGTCGGCTCCGACCGCGTCGCCCGCTGGCACGCGATGAGCGGCCGCTACACGCTCTGCCTGGTCTTCGCGCACGTCTTCCTCATCATGTGGGGCTACGCGCTCCAGGCGGGCAAGACGCTGAACGACATCGTCCAGCAGACCATCGACTCCGTGAACCAGCTCCCCGACATGGGCAAGGCGGCCATCGGCACCGGCCTGTTCGTCGTCATCGGCCTGACCTCGATCGGCCCGGTCCGGCGCAGGCTGCCGTACGACACCTGGTACCACGTGCACGTGCTCACGTACGCGGCGGTGTTCCTGACGTTCTGGCACCAGATCACCACCGGCAACGACTTCGCCCTCACCCCGATGGCCAAGACCTTCTGGTACGGCCTGTACGGCGCCGTCACCGCGCTGGTCGTCTGGTACCGGATCCTCACCCCGATCCGGCTCAACCTGCGGCACCGGATGCGGGTCGAGGCGGTCATCGAGGAGACGCCGGGCATCGTGTCGGTGCTGATCGGCGGGCGCAAGCTGCACCGGATGGGCGCGGAGGCCGGCCAGTTCTTCCGCTGGCGGTTCCTGGCGCCCGGGATGCGGTTCAGCTCGCACCCGTACTCCCTGTCGGCGGCCCCCCGCCCCGACATGTTGCGGATCACCGTCAAGGCGATCGGCGACCACAGCGCGCGGCTGCGCGAACTGCGGCCCGGAACCAAGGTGTGGGCCGAAGGGCCGTACGGGGCGATGACCGCGTCCCGGCGCAGCCGCGGCAAGGTCCTGCTGGTGGCGGGCGGCGTCGGGATCACGCCCATGCGGGCGCTGTTCGAGACGCTGCCCGGCGCCGCGGGCGACCTGACCCTGCTCTACCGGGCCAACACCACCCAGGACCTGGCGCTCTGGGACGAGCTCGCGAAGATCGCCGACGAGCGCGGGGCCCGGCTGATGTACGCGGTCAACAGCCCGGAGGGCGAGCGTCCTGACATCTCCGCGGAGAACCTCCAGCGGAAGATCCCGGACATCGACGACCACGACGTCTTCATGTGCGGCCCGCCCGGGTTCGCGCAGGGAGTGTACGAAGCGCTGCGCGGCGCGGGGGTCCCCGCCCGCCGCATCCATCACGAGTCGTTCGAGATGTGAGCGACGGGACCACACGGGAATCCAGGGAATCGGGAGTTCGGGAACGATGAGGAAGAGTCACCCCATCAGGCGTGTGGTGCTGGCCACCGCGGCGACCGTGTCCGGTGTCGTGCTGCTGCTGTCGCTGAAGCCGACCTCGGACCCGGCGTCCGCGTCGGCGGCGGGCGCGGCTCCGTCGGCCGCGGCGGCGGGGCAGGAGTCGCCGCAGGGCGGCACCGGTGCGGCCGGGACCACCACGGTGGACGGGGACGCGACGCAGACGCAGTACGGGGTCGTACAGGTCCGGCTGACCGTGGCGAACGGGAAGATCACCCAGGCCCAGGCGATCCAGGCGCCGAAGGGCGGCACCAGCGACCAGAAGACCGCGTTGTCGGTGCCGCAGCTCAACAAGGAGACGGTGGCGGCGCAGAGCGCGAACATCGACTCGGTGTCCGGGGCGACGTACACCAGCACCGGGTACAAGCAGTCACTGCAGTCGGCGCTGGACAAGATGAAGGAGGCGGCGTCCTCGTCGTCCTCATCGGGGTCCTCTTCGTCGGGCTCGTCCTCGGGTTCCTCCTCGTCGGGGTCCGCGCAGGCCAAGACGGTGACCGGGCAGGTCGCGCAGACCCAGTACGGGGCCGTCCAGGTCCGGATCACCGTCGCGGGCGGGAAGATCACCAAGGCGGAGGCGGTACAGGCGCCCAAGGGCGGGCTCAGCGACCAGAAGACCGCGCTGGCGGTGCCGAAGCTCAACCAGGAGGCGGTGGCGGCCGGCAACGCCAACATCGACTCGGTCTCCGGAGCCACCTACACCAGCACCGGCTACAAGCAGTCCCTCCAGTCGGCACTGGACCAGGCAGGTGGCTGAGGCGGTGGCGGAGTCCGCGGAGGCTCCCGCCGCGGTGCGTCACGCGGAGGAGGTCATGGGGACCGTCTTCTCCTTCGACGTCCGCGGCGGGGATCCGGACGCGGTACGCGCGGCCCTCGACGAGGCGGTCGCCGGGCTGCACCGGGTCGACGAGGTGTTCAGCACCTACCGCGAGAACAGCCAGGTGTCCCGCCTGGCGCGGGAGGAGATCGGCGTCGCGGAGTGCGATCCCGAGGTCGCCGAGGTGCTGGAACTGGCCGCCGAGGCGGAGCGGGTGAGCGACGGCTGGTTCAGCACGCGCTACCGGGGGCGGCTCGACCCCACCGGCATCGTCAAGGGCTGGTCGGCGGAGCGGGCGGCGCGGGCGCTGGCGCGGGTGGCCGGGGTGAGCGGCGTCAGCGTGAACGGTGGCGGCGACGTCCAGATGTTCGGCGCGCCGGAGCCGACGCGGGCGTGGCGGGTGGGGATCGCGGATCCGCTGCGGCCGGGCGGGCTGGCGGCGGTGATCTCGGCGGCGGGCGTGGCCGAGCTGTCGGTCGCGACGTCGGGAACGGCGGAACGGGGCGCGCACATCGTCGACCCGCGGACCGGCAAGTCGGCGGTGACGGACCTGGTGGCGGTGACCGTGGTGGGTCCGCGGCTGACGTGGGTGGACTGCTGGGCCACGGCTGCGTTCGCGATGGGGTCGCGGGCCGGGCTGGCCTTCCTGGAGTCGTTGCCCGAGGTGGAAGGGCTGCTGATCACGGCGGGGGACGAGGTGCGGTGCACCGGGGGTCTCGCGTCGCGGCTGGGCTGAGGCGGGGGCCGGACGCGAAGTTTTCCCACTTTTCTCCCCCGGACCGCCATCCAAATTCCCTCCTCCCCCGTATCCCCTGTGAAGCAAGTTTCGGGAGGAACACCATGGCCATCTTCAGCAATCTCCTGCCCGCCATGCATCGCGACCGCGACGACCGTTCGTCCGGCCACGGCGACGACCGGTTCGGGGACCGGCACGGCGACCGGCACGGGCACGACCACGACCACGGCCACTTCGGTGGCGACCACCACGGCCACGGCCACGGCGACCGTCACGGCCACAACGGCTACTGACCGCGGAGGGAAGGGTGAGCGGACCGGCAACCGGAGCGGCCGGTCCGCTCAGCGGTGGCCGGCGGCCGACGGTCGGCCGTCTGGCGGTCGGCCACCGGCTGTCGGCCGTCTGACTGCCGGATGTCGGCCGTCGGCTGTCGGTGAGGAGCCCGTGCCATGGGAGAGGTGCCCGTCGTGGGAGAGGTGCCCGTCGTGGCGGCCGCGCCCCCGGTCTCCCCGCGCGAGGTGTTCCGGCGGTTCTGGCCGTACACCCGCGGGGGCCGCCGCTGGCTCGTGCCCGTCGTGCTGCTGAGCCTCACCGCGCCCGTCGTGGACGCGGCCGAGCTCTGGCTCTTCAAGATCCTCGTCGACGACGTGCTGGTCGCCCGGGAGCTGCGGCCGTTCCTGTGGATCGCGCCCGCCTTCCTGGGCCTCGTCGTCTGTTCCGGCGTGCTCGGCTTCGCCGACGAGGTGACGTCCACCTGGGTCGGCGAACGCTTCCTGCTCGCGCTGCGCTGCGACGTGTTCCGGCATGTCCAGGGGCTGTCGCTCGGCTTCTTCGAGCGCCGCCGGCTCGGCGACGTGCTGTCCCGCGTCACGGGTGACGTCGACGCGGTCGAGACGTTCCTGCTCTCCGGCGTCGCCGACGCCCTCTACTACGTGATCCGGCTCGCCGTCTTCCTCGGTCTGCTGTGCTACCTGCGCTGGGACCTGACGCTGGTCTCCCTCGCCGTCGTACCGCTCTTCTGGGGCTGCGCCCGGCACTTCTCCCGCCTGATCAAGGACGCGTCACGGGAGCGCAGACAGCGCACCGGCTCGCTCAGCGCGATCGCCGAGGAGTCCCTGGGCAACGTCGTGCTGGTGCAGGCGTACAACCGGCAGGGCTGGGAGGCGCACCGGTTCGAGCGGGAGAGCGTCGGCAGGTTCCGGGCGACGATGACCTCCGCGCGGATCCGGGCCGTGTACGCGCCCGTGGTCGAGTTCGTCGAGGTGGCGGGCGGTCTCGCGGTACTGGGCCTGGGCACCTGGGAGCTGGCCAGGGGCCGGCTCACGCTCGGCGGGCTGCTGGTGTTCCTCGCCCTGATCGGCAAGCTGTACGGCCCGGTCCACGGGCTGTCCGGGCTGGGCACCACCTTCTACGCGGCCTCCGCCTCGGCGGAACGGATCATCGAACTGCTCGACCAGCGGCCCCAGGTGGCCGAGGCGCCGCACGCCCGGCGGATCCGGCGGGCGCGCGGCGCGGTGGAGTTCGACGGGGTGTGGTTCGGTTATCCCGGTGCGGCGGCCCCCGCGCTGTCGGACGTGTCCTTCCGGGTGGCGCCCGGCGAGACCCTGGCGCTGGTCGGGGCGAGCGGGGCGGGCAAGTCCACGGTCGCGAAGCTCCAGTTGCGGTTCTACGACCCCGACCGGGGCGCGGTCCGCCTCGACGGGACCGATCTGCGCGAGCTGTGCCTGGCCGACGTGCGCGACAGTGTGGCGGTGCTGCTCCAGGAGACGCTCGTCTTCCACGGCACCGTACGGGAGAACATCGCCTACGGCCGGCCCTCGGCCACCGACGCGGAGATCGTCGCGGCGGCCCGGGCCGCGGACGCGCACGAGTTCGTCGAACGGCTCCCGGAGGGCTACGACACCCTCGTGGGCCAGCGCGGCCGGACGCTCTCCGGCGGCCAGTGCCAGCGGCTGGCGATCGCCCGCGCGATGATCCGGGACGCTCCGGTGCTGCTGCTGGACGAGCCGACCGCCGGGCTCGACGTCCGGTCGGGCCGGCGGATCATGGAGCCGCTGCGCCGGCTGATGGCGGGCCGGACGACCGTGGTCATCTCCCATAACCTGCTGACCGTCCGCGACGCCACCCGGATCGTGGTCCTCGACCACGGCCGGGTCGTGGAGGACGGCGCGCCCGCCGATCTGCTCGCACGCGAGGGGCCGTACGCACGGCTGCACCGGTTGCAGGCGGGAGCGGTGCTGTCATGAGCCCCGCGGTCACGGTGCCGCCGCTGGCGCCGGGCACGGAACCGGTCCCGGGGTACGAGGTGCTGGCGCATCTCACGCGGACCGGGTGGCTGGACGTCCACGACGCCTGGAGCCGGGAGCGGTACTGCCGGTGTGTGATCAAGGTGGTGCGTCCCGACCGGCGGGACGAGCGGGCGCTGGCGGCGCGGCTGCTGCGGGAGGGCCGCTGGCTGCGGGAGTTCAGCCATCCGCATCTGGTCCGCGGGTACGAGGTGTTCGGCTCCCCCGAACCGCTGGTCGTCCTGGAGACGCTGACCGGTGAGACGCTCTCCCACCTGCTGCACCGGCTGCGGCGGCGGCCGGCCGCCGCCGACGTGGCGCTGCTCGGCGTGCAGTTGTGCTCGGCGGTGCACTACCTGCACGGCCGGGGCCTGCTGCACCTGGACCTCAAGCCGGCCAACGTGGTGGTGGACCGCGGGCACGCCAAGGTGTTCGACCTGAGCGTGGCCCGGCGGCCCGGCCCCGCCCCCGCCGGGCTCGGCACCCGCGGCTACCGCGCTCCCGAGCAGGCCCGCGGCGGGACGCTCACGGCCGCCACCGATGTGTGGGGCATCGGCGTCACCCTGTTCGAAGCGGCCTGCAGAGCCGGACCGTTCGGTGACGGCGGGGCCGTCGCGGAGCACCGGGCGCCGCCTCTCTCGTCCCGGCGGCGGCTCCCCCGCGCGCTCGCCGCCGCCGTGGACGGCTGTCTGCGGGAGGATCCCGCGGCCCGTCCCACCGTCGCCGGTCTGGCCGCCGCCCTGGAGGCCGCGCTGCCGGCCCCGGTCCCCGGCCGGTGAGTCACGCCACGGGTGTCACCACCTTGGCCTGCGCCAGCCGGGCGGTGGCGAGCACGGTCCCGTCGGCGCTGGTCAGACGGGTGCTGGAGTACCGGGTGAGGTCGACGGGGACCGCCACCCCCCAGTTGCCGCGTCCGTCCCGTACGGGGAAGTCGCCGACCCTGGTGGTCGTGCCGTCGGCGCGTTGCAGGAGGCAGGTGATCCTGCCGTTGTAGGGGGTGCCGGGAAGGGCGACGGACACGAACATCCAGGCGGGGCTGCCGGGGTGGGCGTAGACCTCGCCGACGGGCTCCCCGCCGCCCGCCGGGATCATGTCCCCGACCAGCACGGGCTCGGACTCGACGGCGGCCGGTGGGGAGGCGGTGGCGCCCTCGACGACGGTGCCGATCCCCCAGCCGGCGAAGCCGACCGCGACGGCGAGGGCGGCGGCCGCCGCCGCGAGCCGCAGCCGGGCCCGCCGGGCGCGGCCGCGCAGGTGCTGGGGGGCACGCCGGGCGGCCCCCTCGGGCCCCGCCGCCTGCTCGCCGAGGCTGCGCGCCACCCGGGTCTCGAAGCCGGGCGGTGGCTCGCACTCCGGCAGCAGGCCGATCAACCGGTCGCCGATGCCGGTCAGTTGACGGACGTACTCCCGGCAGTCCGCGCACCCGTCCAGGTGGGCGACGGCCTCCGCCCGCTCACGGCCGGGCAGCACGCCCAGGGCCAGTTCGGCGCCGGCCTCCCGCAGCTTCTCGCAGTGTGCGTCACCGGACATGGTCGCCTCCCTCCGGAGCCGTGAGTGCGGTGCGGAGCCTCGCCATCGCCGTTCTGATCCGGGTCTTCGCGGTGCCCAGCGGGATCCCTTCAGCGTCGGCGACCTGCTGGGCCGTCATGCCGTGGATGCCCGCCATCAACAGGGCCCGCGCCTGTTCTCTGGGCAGCCGGCCGAGCGCGGCCCGGAGCTGGGTGGAGGCCTCGTCGGCCAGCGCCCACCGTTCGGGCGTCTCGGTGACGGCGTCGAGGAGGGGGTCGAGGTCCTCGGGTGCCATCGGCTCCGTCCGGCGGGCGCGGACGGCGTCGACGGCGAGGTTGTGCGCGATGGTCGTCAGCCAGGTGGTGACCGAGCCACGGCGCGAGTCGTAGATCTGGGCGTGCCGCCAGGCACGCTCGAAGGTCTGCTGGGCGATGTCCTCGGCGAGCTGCTGGTCCCCGGTGACGGCCATGGCGACCCCGAAGACCCGGTGCTGGAACCTCCGTACGAAGATCACCGCGAGCTCCGGGTCTCCGGTGGCCAGCCCGGACAGCAGAGCTTCGTCCGGGAGGCGGCCGACAGGGAACCGGAAGCCCGTCACACCTCTGTATACGTTCGACGGCCGCCAGGAGATTGCCCGCCCGCCTGACCGCTCGCCGCGGAAGATCACATAACCATTCTCCGTCGGCGGGCCGGACCCCGCACGCGGGTCAGTGGCCGTTCTGGGCCAGGCGCAGCAGATGCTCGGCGAGGGCCTGGCCGCCGGTCGGCTCCCGGCTGATGAGCAGCAGGGTGTCGTCGCCGGCGATGGTCCCCAGGATGTCGTGCAGCTCGGCCTGGTCGATGGCCGAGGCCAGGAACTGGGCCGCGCCGGGCGGGGTGCGCAGGACGACCAGGTTCGCGGACGCCTCGGCCGAGATCAGCAGTTCCTGGGAGAGGCGGCGCATCCGCTCCTCCTTGGCCGACTCCCCCAGCGGGGCGCGGGGGGTGCGGAAGCCGCCCTCGCTGGGGACCGCGTAGATGAGCTCGCCGTCGGTGTTGCGGATCTTCACCGCGTTCAGCTCGTCGAGGTCCCGGGACAGGGTCGCCTGGGTGACCGTGAGCCCGTCGTCGGCGAGCAGCTTGGCGAGCTGGCTCTGTGAGCGCACCGGCTGCCGGTTGAGGATGTCCACGATCCGGCGGTGCCGGGCGGTCCGGGTCTGCGGCACCGCGGGCCCCGCCCCGCCGGACTGGTCGAACTCCTGCGCGTGGCTCATCGTCGTCTCATTCTCCGGATCGTCCGTCCCCGCTCGCTGCGTCGAGGATGCCGGGCAGGGCCCCGAGCAGGGCGTCCGCCTCGGCGTCGCGGAGGTTCAGCGGCGGCATCAGCCGTACGACGTCGGGAGCGGGCGCGTTCACCAGGAACCCGGCCTCCTGAGCCGCCTGCTGCACCTGTACCGCGCGCGGCTCGGTGAGCACGATACCCAGGAGGAGACCCGTCCCCCGGACATAATCGATCAACCCGTGACCGAGACCCTCGATTCCGTCCCGCAACCTGCCGCTCTGCCGCTTGACGTTCTCCAGCAACCCCTCGTTCTCGATGGTGTCGAGGACGGCGAGCCCGGCGGCGCAGGCGACCGGGTTGCCGCCGAAGGTGGTGCCGTGGTGGCCCGGCTGGAGCAGTTCGGCGGCACGGCCGAAGGCCACGGTGGCGCCCAGCGGCAGTCCGCCGCCGAGTTGCTTGGCGAGGGTGACGACATCGGGCAGCACGCCCTCGTGGGCCTGGTACTCGAACCAGGTGCCGGTGCGGCCGATGCCGGTCTGCACCTCGTCGAGGACGAGCAGGGCGCCGGTGGCGGCGGTGATCGCGCGGGCCGCCTTGAGGTAGCCGGCCGGGGGCACGACCACACCGTTCTCGCCCTGGACGGGCTCGATGACGACGAGGGCGGTCTCCTCGGTGACCGCGGCGGCCAGCGCCTGCGCGTCCCCGTAGGGCACGTGCGTGACGTCGGCGGGCAGCGGGCGGAACGGGTCCTGCTTGGCGGGCTGGCCGGTGAGCGCGAGGGCGCCCATGGTACGGCCGTGGAAGCCGCCGTCGGTGGCGACCATGTGGGTCCGCCCGGTCAGCCGGCCGATCTTGAAGGCGGCCTCGTTGGCCTCGGCGCCGGAGTTGCAGAAGAAGACCCTGCCGTCCCGGCCGAAGAGCTGGAGCAGCCGTTCGGCGAGGGCGACGGTGGGCTCGGCCATGAAGAAGTTGGAGATGTGGCCGAGTGAGGCGATCTGGCCGCTCACGGCCTCGACGATCGCCGGGTGGGCGTGGCCGAGCGCGTTGGTGGCGATGCCGCCGACGAAGTCGAGGTACTCCCGGCCGTCGGTGTCCCAGACCTTGACGCCCGCACCGCGCACCAGGGGCAGCCGCGGGGTGCCGTAGTTGTTCATGAGCGCGCCCTGCCAGCGCGAGGTCAGTTCCTGGTTGCTCATGAGTCCCCCTCCGCGTCCGGCACGACCATCGTGCCGATGCCTTCGTCCGTGAAGATCTCCAGCAGGATCGAGTGCTGGACCCGGCCGTCGATGACCCGGGCGGTCTGCACGCCGCCCCGCACGGCGTGCAGGCAGCCCTCCATCTTCGGCACCATGCCGGCGCTCAACTCCGGCAGCAGCTTCTCCAGCTGGGAAGCGGTGAGCCGGCTGATCACCTCGTCGGAGTTCGGCCAGTCCTCGTAGAGGCCCTCGACGTCGGTGAGGACCATGAGGGTTTCGGCGCCCAGAGCAGCAGCGAGTGCCGCAGCCGCCGTATCAGCATTGACGTTGTAGACATGCCCGTCGTCCTGGGAGCGGGCGATGGAGGACACGACCGGGATCCGGCCGTCGGCGAGCAGTGCCTCGATCGCGCCCGTGTCGATCGCGGTGATCTCGCCGACCCGCCCGATGTCGATCAACTCGCCGTCGATCGTGGGCTGGTGCTTGGTCGCGGTGATGGTGTGGGCGTCCTCGCCGGTCAGTCCGACGGCGAGCGGCCCGTGCTGGTTGAGCAGGTTGACCAGCTCGCGCTGGACCTGCCCGGCGAGCACCATCCGTACGACGTCCATGGCGTCCTCGGTGGTGACCCGGAGGCCGGCCTTGAACTCGCTGACGATGCCGTGCTTGTCGAGGGCGGCGCTGATCTGCGGGCCGCCGCCGTGCACGACGACCGGCTTGAGGCCGGCGTGGTGCAGGAAGACGACGTCCTGGGCGAAGGCGGCCTTCAGGTCCTCGTCGATCATGGCGTTGCCGCCGAACTTGATCACGACGGTCCTGCCGTTGTGACGGACCAGCCAGGGCAGCGCCTCGATGAGGGTCTGCGCCTTGGGCAGCGCGGTGTGCTTACGCGTGATGCTCATGACGAATACGCGCTGTTCTCGTGGACGTAGTCGGCGGTCAGGTCGTTGGTCCAGATCGTCGCGGTCTCGGCGCCCGCGGCGAGGTCGGCGACGATGTGCACCTCGCGGTAGCGCATGTCGACCTTCTCGCGGTCCTCGCCCACCCCGCCGTCCTTGCAGACCCAGACGCCGTTGATGGCGACGTTCAGCTGGTCGGGCTCGAAGGCGGCCCGGGTGGTGCCGATCGCGGAGAGCACCCGGCCCCAGTTGGGGTCCTCGCCGTGGATGGCGCACTTGAGGAGGTTGTTGCGGGCGATGGACCGGCCCACCTCGACGGCGTCGTCCTCGGAGGCGGCGTTGACCACCTCGATCTTGATGTCCTTGCTGGCGCCCTCGGCGTCGCGGATCAGCTGCTGCCCGAGGTCGTCGCAGACGGCACGCACGGCCTCGGCGAACTCCGCGTACTCCGGGGTGACTTCGGAGGCGCCGGAGGCGAGCAGCAGCACGGTGTCGTTGGTGGACATGCAGCCGTCGGAGTCGACGCGGTCGAAGGTGGTGCGGGTGGCGGCCCGGAGCGCCTTGTCCAGGTCCTCGCTCCCGACGACCGCGTCCGTGGTGAGGACGACCAGCATGGTGGCGAGGCCGGGGGCGAGCATGCCCGCGCCCTTGGCCATGCCGCCGACCGTCCAGCCTCCCCCAGACTCCGTCCGGGGGGACCCCCAGGTCACGACGGACGTCTTGTGCACGGTGTCGGTGGTCTTGATGGCGATGGCGGCCTTCTCACCGCCGTGCTCGGAGAGCTGGGCGGCGGCGGTCTCGACACCGGGCAGCAGCTTGTCCATGGGCAGCAGCACGCCGATCAGGCCGGTCGAGCAAACGGCCACCTCGATGGCGCCGCGCCCCAGCACCTCGGCGACCTTCTCGGCGGTCGCGTGGGTGTCCTGGAAGCCCTTGGGACCCGTACAGGCGTTGGCGCCGCCGGAGTTGAGGACGACGGCCGAGACCTGGCCGCTCCTGAGCACCTGCTCGGACCAGAGCACCGGCGCGGCCTTCACACGGTTGGAGGTGAAGACGCCCGCGGCGGCACGGCGGGGTCCGGTGTTGACCACGAGGGCCAGGTCCGGGTTGCCGTTCTCCTTGATCCCGGCGGCGATGCCCGCCGCCGTGAATCCCTTCGCTGCCGTCACGCTCACGGCGCAACTCCGATCGTGGTCAGCCCGGTGGTCTCGGCGAGACCCAGGGCGAGGTTCATGCTCTGGACGGCACCGCCGGCGGTGCCCTTGGTCAGGTTGTCGATGGCGCTGATCGCGATGATGCGGCCGACGGCCTCGTCGTACGCGACCTGCACCTGAACGGCGTTGGAACCGTAGACGGACGCCGTGGCGGGCCACTGGCCCTCGGGGAGCAGGTGGACGAAGGGCTCGTCGGCGTAGGCCTTCTCGTAGGCGGCGCGGACGGACTCCGCGGTCACGCCGTCCTTCGCCGCGGCACTGCACGTGGCGAGGATGCCCCGGGGCATCGGCGCGAGCGTCGGCGTGAAGGAGACGGCGACCCGCTCCCCCGCCGCGGCGCTGAGGTTCTGGATCATCTCGGGGGTGTGCCGGTGGCCGCCGCCCACGCCGTACGGCGTCATGGAGCCCATGACCTCACTGCCCAGCAGGTGCGGCTTGGGCGCCTTCCCCGCGCCGGAGGTGCCGGACGCGGCGACGATCACCGCCTCGGGCCCGGCGATCCCGGCGGCGTAGGCCGGGTACAGGGCCAGGGAGACGGCGGTGGGGTAGCAACCGGGTACCGCGATGCGCTTGGACCCCTCCAGCGCGGCGCGGGCACCCGGCAGTTCGGGAAGGCCGTAGGGCCAGGTGCCGGCGTGCGGAGAGCCGTAGAAGCGCTCCCAGTCGGCCGGGTCCTTCAGGCGGAAGTCGGCGCCCATGTCGACGACGAGGACGTCCGGGCCGAGCCGCTCGGCGACGGCGGCGGACTGGCCGTGCGGCAGCGCGAGGAAGACGACGTCGTGCCCGGCCAGGGCCTCGGGGGTCGTCTCCGCGAGCACCCGGTCGGCCAGCGGCAGCAGGTGCGGCTGGAGCGCGCCCAGGCGCTGGCCCGCGTTGGAGTTGCCGGTCAGGGTGCCGATCTCGACCTCGGGGTGCGCGAGGAGCAGCCGCAGGACCTCTCCGCCCGCGTACCCGCTCGCTCCGGCCACCGCCGCACGTACCGCCATGTCCATCCTCCTCCTGATGGCATGACTATACGGTTCGCTGCACTTTTATGCAATGTATGCGGAGGAGGAGGGGCGAGACCGCGCCGGTCGTGCGGGTGCCGCGGCGAGCCGGGCCTCGGCGATGCGGCGGGCGGCCGCCAGCGGGGTGACACCGGCCGAACGCGCCAGGCCGAGCACCTGGCCGACGGTGTCGCCGATGCCCTCCACCCGCCGGTGGGCGGCCTCGTGGTCGTGGTTCTCCGACTCCCGGCTGAGCGCGTAGACGATGCCGCCGGCACCGGCCACGTAGTCGGGGATCCACACGACGCCGTGTTCCGCGAGGTCGTCGGCGACGGACTCGTGGGTGAGCTGGTTGTTGGCCGGGCCGACGACCAGAGGCGCGGCAAGCCGGCGCACGGCCGCCGCGTCGAGGACGCCGCCGACGGCGGCGGGAACGAGGATGTCGGCGGGCGCGGACAGCGCGCGGTCAGGCTCGACCCAGCCGTACCCGCTCGCCAGGGCCGCGCCCTTGCGGGACTTGTCCACGTCCGACACCACGACGCGCGCGCCTTCGGCGGCCAGGCCGGCCGCGACTTTGCCGCCGACCGAACCGAAACCGCTGATGACCACCGTGCGCCCGGCACAGGAGGCGTCGCCGAACACGTGCCGGGCTCCGGCCCGCAGCGCGGCCAGCACACCGGTCGCGGTGGGTCCGCCGGAGTCGCCGGTCCCGCCGTGCCCGGCGGGCGCGCAGTACGCGTACGGCGAGAAACGCTTCAGGACCACCATGTCCTGCGGTCCGGTGCCGATGTCGGGGCCGGTCCGGTACGACCCCGCCAGCGACGCGATCAGCTCGCCCAGGTCCTCCAGGGCGGCCTCGCGCAGTTCCGCGGTGAGTCCGGTGTCCCGGCCGAGGGCGATGACGCTCTTGCCGCCGCCGAAGTCCAGCCCGGCCACCGCGGCCTTGTAGGTCATGGCCTCCGACAGGCGCAGCGCGTCCGTCAGCCCGTCCTGCCAGGTGTCGTAGCGGCGCAGCCGGCACCCGCCGACCGCCGGGCCCAGAACGCGGGAGTGGACGGCGACGATCAGCGGCAGCCCCGACCGGCGACCGCGACGGACGACGACCTCTTCATGCTCGAATGCTTGGCTCATGCGCCCCGAAGCTAGGGTGATGCACGGATCACAGGGCATCGGGCCGAACTAAATTCGGCACGAGGGGTGTGGAGGCAGTCATGGACGAAGTTGATTCGGCGATCGTGCACCATCTGCAGGTGGACGGTCGGCTGTCCAACCGCGCGCTCGCCGAGCGGCTGGGCATCGCGCCCTCCACGTGCCTGGAGCGGACCAGACTGCTGCACCGGCGCGGTGTCATCCAGGGCTACCGGGCGCAGATCTCCCTGCGGGCGCTCAACCGCCCGGTGCAGGCGATGGTGGCCACGCAGATCCGGCCGCTGCGCCGGGACGTCGTCGCGGCCTTCGAGCAGTCGGTGACCCGACTGCCGGAGGTCGTGTCCGTCTACACGATGGCCGGCAGCGACGACTTCCTCGTCCACGTCACGGCCCAGGACATCGACCATCTGCACGCTTTCCTGCTGGACCAGTTCACCGACCGGCGCGAGATCGTCGGCTTCCGCACGTCGATCATCTACCAGCACCTGACCAACCCGGTGCTGGACCCGTTGCCCGAGTGAGGCCCGCGGCGGGCTAGGCCGCCTCGACCTTCGGCAGCATGACCCACCGCGACACCACGAACGTCACCGGAATCGCCGCCGCCGACGCCATCAGCGGCGCGAACTCGCTGCCCACGTGAAGTACGTCGACGATCACGTACACACCCACAGTGGTGATCACGAAATTCGTCGCGTTGGTCAGCGGGAAGAGCAGGAATTTCCGCCAGGTGGGACGGATCCGGTAAGTGAACTTGGCATTGAGGAAAAACGAGCCGACCATGCTCAGCACAAAGGCGACGACGTGCGCGGCGAGGTACGGCAAATACCTGAGAAGAAGCAGGTAAAGGCCGTAGTACGTGGCCGTGTTGACGACACCCACCACCGCGAAGGTGATGATCTGCCCGGATATCGGGCGGGTGGGTCCCGTGGTGGTCGACAGGGTGGCGTTCGGCATCAGGGGATGAGGTCCTTCGTCGTGCCGCGGGTGCGGTCTTCCGTACGGTCCACGTTCGTCGCCTTCACCAGGAAGTGCGGGCGCCCCTTGACCTCGTAGTAGATCCGGCCGGTGTACTCCCCGATGACCCCGAGCATGATCATCTGGACGCCGGCCAGGGCGGTGACGGCTGTAATGATGGTGACATAGCCGGGCGTCTGCACGCCGTGGATCATCGCCGCGCCCACGATCCACGCCGTGTACACGCCGGCCAGGGCCAGCAGGGTCATACCGAGATAGAGCGCGGCGCGCAGCGGGCGGTTGTTGAAGGAGAGCAGCCCGTCCAGTCCGTAGTTGAGCAGACTGCGGAACGACCAGGAGCTGGTGCCGTGTTCGCGCACCGCGTTCTCGTACTCGAAGGTGGTGCTGGGGAACCCGACCCAGGCGAACAGGCCCTTGGAGAAGCGGTTGTACTCGGTGAGGTCCACGATCGCGTCCACCACCCGGCGTGACATCAGCCGGAAGTCGCCCACGCCGTCCACGAGTTCGACGTCGACGAGCCGGTTGATCAGCCGGTAGTAGAGACGGGCCGTGAGGGTCCGGGTGAAGCGGTCGCCCTGCCGGGTCCGCCTGGCGATGACCTGGTCGTAGCCCTCGGCGCGCAGTTCGACCATGCGTTTGATCAGCTCCGGCGGGTGCTGGAGGTCGGCGTCCATGACGATCACGCAGTCACCCGTCGCGTGCTTCAGACCGGCGAGCAGGGCCGACTCCTTGCCGAAGTTGCGGCTGAAGGAGACGTACCGGACGCGGGAGTCGCCGTCGGCGATCCGGCTCAGCAGGGTCAGCGTGCGGTCGCGGCTGCCGTCGTCGACGTACACGAACTCCATGTCGTGGCCGAGCGGCAGGAGTTCGTTGGCGATCCTCTGGACCTGCTCGTGGAAGCGCTCGATGACGTCTTCCTCGTTGTAGCAGGGCGCCACGATCGATATCAGCATCGGTTCTTCTCCCCCTGGGGACGGGTCAGTGAGCGGTGGTCGTGGGCCCGGTGGCCGTCGGCTCGCCGGAGCGGGCGGCGGATCTCCGGCGTACGGCCGTGACGGCGCCGAGCAGGAGCAGGGCCAGCAGCGAGGCGCCGCCGACTGCGCTGCCCAGGCGCAGACCGGGCGGGTGGAAGGTGCAGGTGAGGCTGGTCGAGGAGCCGTGCAGGGGGACGGCGATCAGGCCGTAGTACTCGCCCGCCGGGGTCTCGGCGCCGCCCGTGGAGCACCGCCAGCCGGCGATCCGGGGGGCGGCCACCACGGCGGTGCCCTCGCTGCCGGCGGGGAGCCGGGCGTGCAGCGTGCCGTCGGAGACGGTCACCTCCGTCGCGGCGGACGCCGTCAACCGCCGTACGGCGTCCCGCAGTCGGGCCGTGTCGAGGCAGCCGACGGCGCCCCGCGCCGGAACCCGGCTGAGCCGGTCGGGCTTCAGCTCGATGCGGACCTGCCCGGCGGCGGGAACCGTGCCGAGCGGCTGCATCGCGGCGATCCTGGTGCCCTCGGCGTCCGACCGGTACAGCTTCTGTCCGCCGTCGCCGGGGAGTCGGGCGGTACCCGAGTAGTGCGGCGCCCACAGGAAGACCGAGTCGCCGGGCCGGCAGCGCGCGGTGAGCGTCCGCTCCCCGTCCACCAGCAGCCCCCGTACCTCGTCGCCTTTCCGGGCCCCGCTGAGGGCGGTGGCGGGCAGCGTGTAGACGCGGGCGCCCAGCAGCAGTTCCTGGTTGCGGTAGGGCGAGGGGCCGAAGGCGGCGGGCGTGGACCGGGCCGCGGCCGGCCGCACGGTCACCAGCGGCGGGACGTCCTCGCGGGTCAGGGTCGACGGGCCGCCGCCCTGGGGCAGCCACTTCTGGTGCGGGTCCGGCGGGTTGTGTACCCGGGCGCCCACCGAGAACACCGCGTCGGTGACCGGATTGTCGAGGCTCTGCAGGCTGCGGCCGCGCGAGGTCCAGCCGTCGCCGAGCGCGGTGAGGGTGCGGCCGAGGACGTCGGAGGTGAGGCTGCTGTAGTACTGGGCGCCCTGTCCGCCGACCGTCATCGGGTCGTTGGCGACCGTCTGCTCCCGGCCGGGTTCCGTGCGGTACTTCGGCCAGGCGTCCGCCCGGGCCACGGCCTCCGCCTCGCGCCGCTGGCGGTCGCCCCAGGGGGCGTAGTCGTCCATCTCGCCCAGGCGCCGGTGGGTGGCCACCGCGGAGGTGGCGGCGGCCTCGCCGAACTGCGCGCCGATCAGCAGCAGCGCGGCGAGCCCGACCAGCGCGGGCCGCCCGTTCCCGCGGGCGAGGAGGGCGAGCCCGCCGAGGGTGCCCACGGCGGCGAGCGCCACGACCGGCCAGGTGAGGTGGGAGTGCCGCTGGGTCAGGGAGCTGCGGCTCGCGACCGCCGCGACCAGGACCAGCAGCACGGCCGCCGCGCCCAGCGCCCGCCGGTCCGGCAGACCGTGGGCGAGTGCGTGCCAGGCGGCGATCACCAGCAGGGCGCAGAACACGAAGGCCTGGCGGTAGGAGCTGCCGTTCGGGGCGGCGAAGGCGTGCCAGACCAGGCTGGTCGGTGCCCACTGAAGGGAGAGGCCGACCGCCAGGACCAGCACGGTCCAGCCGGCCCGTACCCGGACCGGGACCGCCCGGTGGAACGGCAGGGCCAGGGCCAGCAGCAGGGCCGTCATGCCGACGTAGAGGGCCGGGGAGCTGTAGCTGTAGGTGGTCGGCAGCAGCCGGGCGAGCAGGTCCTCGGTGCCGACCGGGGCGAAGTGGCCCTCGCGGCCCGGGTAGGCGTGCTTGGTGCCGGAGTACACGACGACCACCAGCGGCGCGGCCAGTCCGACGCCGAGCCCGACGGTCACCGCGGCCCGGCCCACGACCGCGAGGGCGCGGCGCCACGGCGGTTCGGCCAGCACCAGCCGGAGCAGCAGCACCAGGGCGGCGCCCAGGGTGGCCATGTAGGCGGTGTAGAAGTTGGCGGTCCAGGCGAGCGCGACGACCACCACGCCGAGCAGCGGGCGCCGGCCGGCCATGATCCACTCACCGGCCAGGCAGAGCAGCGGCAGCGCGATCAGGCCGTCGAGCCACATCGGGTTGTACGAGGCGAGCGCCAGGCTCCAGCCGCACAGGGCGTAGGAGGCGCCCAGCAGGCCGGCCGCCCACCAGCGGCCCGGGCGCAGACTGAGCAGCAGCCAGGCCATGGCGGCGCCGGCCGTCGCCGTCTTCAGCACGGTGATCGCGTACACCGCGAGGTCGATCTCGTCGCGCGGGAACACCGCGACCAGGAGGGCGAACGGGCTGCTGAGATAGGTGCCGACGTCCGGCAGGAAGCTGGAGCCGTAGCCCGACTGCCAGTTGACGAGGAGCCCGCCGTCGGCCCTGCCGTGCAGCAGGTCCCACAGGTGGGCGTGGAAGGGCACGTACTGGTTGCCGAGGTCGTTGACGCTGCGGGTACGGGGGCCGAACGGGTAGCTGCGGGCGGCGGCGTCGGCGGCACAGAAGGCGACGGTGGTGAGCAGGGCCGCGAGCAGGGCGGCGGCCGTCCGGGGGCGGGCACCGAGCCGCCCCGCGGGACCGGATTCCTGCTCTGCCTCCCCCGCCGGTCTCACCCCCTGTTCACGCCCGGTCAGGGTGGTGCGAATCATTCTGTGCGGCCCCCAGAGAAAAACCGGGGGTGTTACTCCCCGATGGTCTTTGTTTCGCCGACTTAGACGGGGAGAGGTCGCTGACGGTTGTGTCTCGCCTGTGAAGTAATAAGCCGAATTCCGAATCCCCGTGCGATAAGGAAAGAATTCACGACCTCAGGGGAAACGAAAGTTTTCCGGGGAATGTTTTTCAGGTTAACGCGTCTGTGAGAGGTCGGTGGCGGCGCCGAGCGGGGCCGCCGGCACGGCTCCTGACCGCCGGGCGCTTTCGATGGACCGGCCCCAGTACGTTCCGGTCACGACCAGTGCGGCTCCCAGCGCGGCGAGCACGGTGAGGTGTTCGCCGCCGAGCCCGACGCCGACCAGCAGGGCCCACACCGGTTCGGTGCCGAGGAGCAGCCCGGCGCGGGTCGCGGAGGTGCGCTGGATCGCCCAGGTCTGGGCGAGGAAGGCGAACAGACCGCAGCAGAGGGCGAGGTAGAGGAGTTGCGCCCAGGTGCCGGGGGCGGTCCGGGAGAGCGCCGGGAGACCGGGCGCCGCGGGCCCGAGGAAGAGGACCGCACCGACCACGCTCTGCACGGCCGTCAGCGGCAGCGGGCGCAGGGACCGGCCCGCGGTCACCCGTCCGACCAGCACCACATGGCCGGCCCGGGCCACCGCCGCCGCGAGCATCAGCAGGTCACCGGCCCCGGGGGCGTGCAGCCCGTTGCCTGACACCAGCAACGCGACCCCGGCGAGGCACACTCCGGCGGCGAGGAAGAACCTCCCCGGCAGCGGCGCGCGGTCCAGGACCGGCGTGAGCACCAGGGTGAGGCTGATGATCAGGCCCGCGTTCCCGGCGCTGGTGTGGGCGACGCCGTACGTCTCCAGGACCAGGACGGCGGCCTGGGTGAGGCCGAGCAGCCCGCCACAGCGCCTCTCGTCGCGGCTCGGGGCACCGGGGCCGCGGAACACGGGGACACAGGCAAGTGCGGCGATCGCGTGGCGCAGGAAGAGGACGGTGAGCACGGGTAGGGCGTCCGTGGCCGTCTTCGCCGTCAGATAGCTGGAGCCCCAGACGACGGCGACGGCCAGCAGCACCCCATCGGTACGGCGGGTGGCGGGCATGCCGTCCACCCTCGCGGACCTGCACGTTGAAGTAAACGACGACTTGCTCAACCGATCCTTTAGCGAAGCTACACTGACGTGGTGGACGAACGGCAGCTGCGGGTCCTCCGGGAGCTGGGCGAACTGGGCAGCGTCACGGCGGTCGCCGAGGCGCTGCGCGTGACGCCCTCGGCGATCTCGCAGCAACTGCGCCTGCTCCAGCGTTCGGTCCCGGTCCCGCTCACCGAACGCGCCGGGCGCCGACTGGTCCTCACGGCGGCCGGACAGGCCCTGGCCGAGGCGGCGATCGGTGTGGAGACGGCGCTGGCCCGGGCCCGCCACACCATCGAGGAGTACGTCGACGAGCCCGCGGGCACCGTGTCGCTGGCCGCCTTCCACAGCGGGGCCGCCGCGTTCTACCCGCTGCTGCTGCGACGGCTGCGGACCCCGGGCGCCCCGCGGCTCGCCCTGCACGACGAGGACGTGCCCCAGGCCGGTTTCCCGCCCCTGACCCGGAGCTACGACCTGGTCGTCGCCCACCGCCTCGACCACGCCCCGCCGTGGCCGCGGACCACCGTCGTCACCCCGCTGCTGCGCGAGCCGCTGGACATCGCGCTGCCCGTCGGCCACCCGCTGGCCGGCCGGTCCGCCCTGACCGCGCGGGACGTCGCCGACGAGCCCTGGATCAGCGTGCACGACGGCTTTCCGCTCCTCGCGACCGTCGACGCCGTCTCCGCCGCGGCCGGCCGCCGGGTCGAGATCGTCCACCGGGTCAACGAGATCTCGGTGGTCGCCGAGGTGGTCGCCGCGGGTGGCGGAATCGCCCTGATGCCCCGCTGGACGTCCCGTCCGCACCCCGGTGTGGTGCTCAGACCGCTCAGCGGTATCGGGGCGCACCGCCACGTCGACGTCCTCCACCGCCCCGAGAGCGCGGCGCGCGGAGCGGTGCGGACCGTCCTGGGTGAACTCCTCGCCGCCGCGCGGGCCATCCGGAGCCGGGACACCGGCTGAGCGGACCCCGTGTTCTCGGCTGCTCTCCCGACCCCCTCCGCACGGGGGCCGGGCTGCCAGTGAAACCGGCTTGACCTGGAGCGCGCTCCAGCTCCTAGCGTTCTTCTGGTCGTGACCGGATCCGAGGAGAACGGAAGAGCTGACATGAGCGAGAGCACCACACGCGAAGAACGTTTCGCCCACGGCCTGGAGGTCCTGCGGAAGGTCGACGGAGAGGTCGGGCAGCGGGTCATCGACTCGCTGGCCGACATCAACCCCGAGCTGGGCCACCAGGTCGTCGCCTGGGGCTTCGGCGAGATCTACAGCCGCCCCGGACTCGCGCCCCGGGACCGGCAGTTGGTGACCCTGGGCATGCTCACCGCACTGGGCGGCTGCGAGCCGCAGCTGGAGGTGCACGTCAACGCGTCCCTGAACATGGGCCTGACCCCCGAGGAGATCGTCGAGGCCCTGCTGCACTCCGCCGGGTACTGCGGCTTCCCGAAGGCCCTCAACGCCACCTCGGTCGCGAAGAAGGTGTTCGCCGAGCGCGGGCTGCTGCCGGTGGCCCAGCAGCCCGCGCCGGACGCTACTTCTGCCTGATCCGCAGGAAGGTGACCGAGTTCGCCGGGAAGGTGTAGGTGAACCGGTCGGCGACCCCCGTGAAGGTGGACGTGACCGGGGCGACCGCGGTGGACGTCTCCGTGTTCACCGCGTCCGGCGCCGCGGCGAGCGTGGTCACCCGCGCCTTTCGCGACACCTTGGCGTCACCGAGGTCGACGGCCGTGCGGGCGGCCGTGGACTGGGCGTTGACGACCTTGACGATCAGGTCGCCGGTCTTCCGGTCCTCGGTGACGACCTGCCGGAAGGGCTCGGCCGGCTTGTCGTCCTTGAAGCTGCCCCACTCCTGGCCGTCGAGGTAGAGGGTGACCTGCCGGCCCCGCACCTTGATGTCGACGTCGTAGGTCCGGCCGGTCTCGACCGACCCGGCCTTGGCGATCAGCGTGGACTTGCCGCCGTCCACGGCCTGTTCGACGGCGGTCTGGGTGTTGTTCCAGCCGCCGATGTTCCACCAGTAGTAGTTCCCGGTGTCCTTGACGCCGAAGGCGACCAGGAAGCCCTCCTTGCCGGACCTCTTGGTGGCCTTCACGTGCAGGTCGTAGTCGTGCCAGGCCGGGTCGCCGGCCTGGACCATGGTGTTCTCGGCGGTGTCGGAGGTCTCGACGTACTGGCCGTCCTGGACCGCCCAGCTGCCGCCGCCGGTGTGCGTCCACTGTGCGGCGTCACCGGAGAAGTCGTCGCTGAGCAGGGTCGCGCCGTCCGCGCCGGTCACCTTGACGTCGTCGTAGGCGGCGCTGGTGTTCCAGGTGGACAGGCCGACGGCGCCGGAGATCGGGGCGAGCAGCGACGGTGTGCCGGTCGCGGTGGAGGGCACCACCCGGTCGCCGACGTTGTTCATGAAGAGCTTCTGCACCTCGTAGTCCGCCGAGCCCCAGGAGGCGTGGTTGTTGAACCACACCATGTCCGGGCGCCACTGGACGTAGTCCTCGTTGGCGAACAGCGGTGCGCAGGAAGCGAGTTTGACGACGTCCGCGTTGCGTTCCAGGCCGGTCATGTAGGCGGCTTCGGCGAGGCCGTTCTTGAAGGCGTTGCCGCCGGAGGCGTACTCGCCGACGAAGACCTTCGGGCCGCTGCGGTCGTAGGAGTCGTAGCGGTCGTTGTTCTGCAGGAACCACTGCGGGCTGTTGTAGTAGTGCTCGTCGACCATGTCGACCTTGGCGTCCCTGTTGAGCTGCCAGGCCGTGTCGAAGGTCGTACCGGAGTCGTCGGGGCCGGAGTTGGAGATGACCCGCATGTACGGGTACTTCGCCTGGACGGCCGACCGGAACCGCGTGAAGCGGGCGAAGAACTCGGTGGGCAGGTTCTCCTCGTTGCCGACCTCGATGTGGGTGAGGTGGAACGGCTCGGGGTGGCCCATCCGGGCCCGCACGCTGCCCCACTTCGAGGTCGCCGGGCCGTTGGCGAACTCGATGAGGTCGAGGGTGTCCTGGATGTGCCGCTTCAGCAGCGCGTCGTCGTCCACCGCCCTGTTCTGGCCGCAGCCCGTGACCAGGGCCGGCACGACGGGCAGCGGCATGGCGCCGACGTCCTCGGCGAAGCGGAAGTACTCGTAGTAGCCGAGGCCGTAACTCTGGTTGTATCCCCAGAAGTTGGCGTTGGTGGCACGGGTCTCGACCGGGCCGACGGTGTCCTTCCACTGGTACGACCGCTTGCGCTGGTAGCCGGAGGCCTCGCTGTAGTCCTGCATGGAGCCGGTGTTGACCAGGCAGCCGCCGGGGAAGCGGACGAAGCCGGGGTGCAGGGCGGCGATCTTCTCGGCGAGGTCCTTGCGCAGGCCGTTGGGCTCGTGCTTGTAGGTGTCGCGGGGGAAGAGCGAGACCATGTCGAGCGCGGCGGCCGCCGAACTGACAACGGTGAGGCGGCCGGTGGAGCTGGTGCGGGTCGCGGTGAAGGCCGCCCGGTACCTGGCCCAGCCGTTCTTCCGCACGGCCACCCGGCGGGCGGCGCTGAGCGTGCCGCCGGCGTCCTGGAGGCTGACGGTCAGGGTGGTGCCGGCGTCGGCGCGGGCCCAGACCGAGAAGTCGTACTTCTTGCCGTCCTCGACGCGGATGCCGGTGTTGTAGCCGGAGTTGGTGACGGCGGAACCGGCGGCGAGGGCGAGGTAGTCGCGGTTGCGGTCGTTGAGGCGGCCGGCGTCGTTCACGACCTGGGCGGTGCCGGTGACCGTCCACGCGGTGAGCGGGGTGTACGACGTGTTGTCGTCGGTCGTGTACTCGAAGGACCGGTTCTGGACCAGTTCCGCGTACAGACCGCCGTCGGCGGCACGGTTGATGTCCTCGAAGAAGACGCCGTACATCGTCTTGTCGATCTCCGCGCCCCGGGTCGTGGGGTCGACGGTGATCGCGTAGTCGGTGGCGTCCTCGGCGTGGGCGGGGGCCGGGACGAGGCCGGCCGCGAGCAGGAAGGCGCTCGCCCCGAGGATGTGTCTCAGGCGGCGCGGCCGGGTGCGGGTGGTGCGTGACATAAGTACTCCGCGGCTCGTGGAGGAGTTGAGGGAGTTGCTCATTCTTGTTCGATATATCGGACAGTGGTCAGCACTTCGAACGGAAAGATAGGTACGGGGCATGAGCGCGTCAATGGGGCGGGCGTAGGGTCGGTGAGGTGAGCGACATGGACGGGTTCTGGCCGGTGCCGGACGCGCTGGCGCATCTGGCCGGGCGGTGGCGGGTCGAGCGGACCGTGCGGGACCTGGCGCGCGGGGACACGGGGCGGTTCGAGGGGACCACCGTGTTCCGGCCGCTGGACGGGGGCGGGCTCCTGCACGAGGAGTCGGGGACGTTCACCTGGCAGGGCGTGGCGCGGCCCGCCGAGCGGACACTGCGGTTCCTGCCGGGCGCGCGTCCGGGGACCGTGGACGTGCGGTTCGCCGACGGGCGGTTCTTCCACGACCTGGATCTGACGTCGGGGCGGTACGTCGCCGACCATCCCTGCGCGGCTGACCTCTACCGGGGCGAGTTCACGGTCCGCGACGCCGACCGCTGGCGGACGGAGTGGCGCGTGGGCGGCCCGGCGAAGGACCTGGTCCTGACGACCGACTACACGCGCGAGGGCTGACCGCGACGGGCCCCGGGGACGCCGGGGCCGGCCGTCGTGACGTCTGCGTCGATCCGGTCAGGGGGCGTGGTCAAGGGCGCGTGGACTGCGCCGCGACGGCGTCGAAGCGCAGGTTCCAGCGACCGGCGAGGCCCGTGACCGTGGTCGTCGACAGCGGGCGCACGTCGATGTTCCAGTAGGTCGAGGGCGGCGCCTTGAGGGCGTACACGACGGCGGCGCGGATCACCGAGGGCTCGGCGACGGCGACGATCCGGCCGCCGTCGCCCACCGGACGGGTGTCCAGCCAGCCGCCGACCCGGGCGATGAACCCCAGCAGCGACTCGCCGCCGTGCGGGGTGGCGCGCGGGTCGGCGAGCCAGGCGTCCACCTGGTCCGGTTCCCGCGCCATCGCCTCACCCAGGGTCAGCCCGCGCCAGCGGCCCATGTCGCAGTCGCGCAGGGCGAGCTGGACCAGCGGGGCGTAGCCCAGGCCCTCCCCGGTCGCCCGGCTGCGCGGGGTGGGCGAGCAGTAGCGCAGCTCGGCCGCCGCCAGCGGCAGCAGTTCGCCGATGACGCGCTGCACCTCCTGCCAGCCCGCCTGGTCCAGCGGGCGGTCGTCCTCGAAACGCTCGGCGAGCAGCGGTGAGCTGCGCGCGGCTGCGACGAACGTGACCCGAAGTGACATGCGGCGATGGTGTGACGCCCATGTGCGCAGGTCAAGAGCGTTCGGGCGGCGACTTGGCGGAGGTGGAGGAAATGTTACCCAGTGGTCCGGAGGTGTCCGACAAGTCGCCCCGAATGTCACTCCGGTGCGGGGTAGTAGAGCGCCATCCACTGGTCCGGGTGTTCGAGCGGGGCGAATCCGACCTTCTCGTAGACGCCGTGCGCGTCGTGGGTGGCCAGCAGGACCCGCCGCACCCCGGACGGCCGCAGGTGTTCACGGATCGCCCCGACCATGGCGGTGCCCACACCCTTGCCGCGCACCACCGGGTCGACGTAGACGTCGGCGAGCCAGGCGAACAGCGCGTGGTCGGTCACCACGCGCGCGTACGCCACCTGCTCCCCGGTGACGGTGTCGTACACCCCGAAGTTGAGGGAGCCCGCCATCGCCCGTCGCTGCTGGTCCAGCGGACGGCCGGTCGCCCAGTAGGCGTCGGTGGACAGCCAGCGGTGGACGCGTTCGACGTCCACCCGGTCGGTGTCGGCGGAGAACTCGTAGCCCTCGGGGAGGCCGGATGCATCGTTCATGCGGCGATCCTCGCCGGTCGCGCGCGCCGCCGTCGATCGCATTTCCGGGTCTGGTTCCGGTCAGGTTCCGGGTCTCAGCACCTCGTCGCAGGCCGTGCGCAGCCGTCGTACGCCCTCGGTGAGCTCGCCCGCTCCGGCGACCGCCGCGAAGCTCAGCCGGACGTGGGCGGCCGGGGCCTCGGCGCTGAAGTAGGGGCGGCCGGGGGTGATGGCGACGCCCGCGCGGAGCGCGGCGCCGGTCAGGGCCGCGTCGTCGGTGCCGTCGGGCAGGCGCAGCCAGAGGTGGTAGCCGCCGGACGGGATGTACGGGAGGGCCAGTTCGGGGAGGTGCTGGGCGACGGCGCCGGTGAGCGTGTCGCGGCGGGTCTTCAGCTCGGCCGACAGACCGCGCAGGTGGCGGGGCCAGGCCGGGGAACCGACGAGTTCGAGGGCGGCCTCCTGGAGCGGGCGCGGGACGAAGAAGGTGTCGACGATCTGGATGGCGCGCAGCCGTTCCAGGACCGGGCCGCGGGCGGCCAGGGCGGCCACCCGGAAGCTGGGGGACGTCGCCTTGGTCAGCGAGCCCACGTAGACGACCACGCCGTCCGGGTCGTCGGCCACCAGCGGGCGGGGCAGCGGGCCCGCGTCCGTGTGCACCAGCCGTCGTACGAAGTCGTCCTCGACGACGAAGGCACCGGCAGCGCGGGCGATGCGCAGCACCTCGGCGCGGCGGTCGGCGGCGAGGACGGCACCGGTCGGGTTCTGGAAGAGGGGCTGGCAGACGAAGACCCGGGCGCCGGTCGCGCGGAAGGCGTCGCTGAGCAGTTCCGGTTTCACGCCGTCGGGGTCGACGGGGACCGGGACCGGGCGCTGGCCGGCGGCGCGGGCGATGGCCAGCATGCCGGGGTAGGTGGGCGACTCGACGAGGACCGGGGCGCCGGGCGGGGCGAGCGCGCGCAGGGCGGTGGCCAGGGCTGACTGGCCGCCGGTCGCGATCAGCACCTCGGCGGCGGTGACGGCGCCGCCGATGTCGCGGGCGAACCACTCACGCAGCTCCGGCAGTCCGTCGAGCGGCGGCCGTCCCCAGGCGCCCGGCCGCCGGCCGGCCCGCGCCAGCGCCGCCGCCATGGCGCGCTCCGGTTCCAGGGAGGCGTGCAGGTAGCCGCCACTGAGTTCCAGGACGCCGGGCGGCGGGGCGGCCAGGCAGACCGTCACACCGGAGACGTCGACCGTGCGCGGGACCACGTCGAGGGCCCCGTCGGCGCTGAGCGCGACCTCCTGCCAGGAGGTGTCCCCGGCGGGCGCGGGCGTGGTGCGCGGCCTGGCCCGGAAGGCGCCGGCGCCGGGCCGGGTGACGACCAGGCCCTCCGCGACCAGCTGGGCCAGTGCCCGCGAGACGGTCACCGGGCTCACCCGGAACCGCTCCACGAGGGCACGGCTGGACGGGAGCTTTCCACCAGGTGAGTAGCGGTCCAGATCCCGTCGCAGCTGTTCCGCCAGTTCAGCCACGCTGCTACGCTCTTGCATGAGAGCACAGAGTAGCGCTACCGACCCGAGTTCGATAGCGGTCAGCACCTCCCCGGTGGCTCCCGGGGCTGCCGCTCCCTCCTCGCACCGGCTGGGCACCGCGCAGGCGGCCCTCGGTGTCGTCGCCTTCTCCCTCACCTTTCCGGCCACCGCCTGGGGCCTGGAGGGCTTCGGCCCCTGGGCCCTGGTGGCGGTGCGCAGCGTGCTCGCGGCGGCCCTGGCCGGCAGCTGTCTGCTGGTCCTGCGGATACGGCTGCCCGAGCGCCGGCACTGGGCGGGGCTGGCCGTGGTCGCGCTCGGCGTCGTGCTGGGCTTCCCGATGCTGACCACGCTCGCCCTGGAGACCTCCACCACCTCGCACGCGGCCGTGGTGGTGGGTCTGCTCCCGCTGACCACCGCCCTCTTCTCGGCCCTGCGCATGGGCGTCCGCCCGTCCCGCACCTTCTGGGCGGCGGCCCTGGCGGGTGCGGTGGCCGTGCTTGCGTTCACGGTCGCCCAGAGCGGCGGGGCGCTCACGGCCGCCGACGGCTACCTGTTCGGCGCGCTGGTGGTGTGCGCGGCCGGTTACACCGAGGGCGGCCGGCTGGCCCGGGTCATGCCGGGGTGGCAGGTGATCGGCTGGGCTCTGGTGTGCTGTCTGCCGCTCACCGTGCCGGTCGCGGCGGTCGCGCTGGCGTACGAGCCGGTGGTGTGGAGCGTGCACGGGGTGGCCGGCCTGCTGTGGGTGGCGGTGGGCTCGCAGTTCTTCGGCCTGGTGGTCTGGTACCGGGGCATGGCGGCCGTCGGCATCCCGAAGGCCAGCCAGTTGCAGTTGGCGCAGCCGCTGCTCACACTGGTGTGGTCGGTGCTGCTGCTGGGCGAGCACCTCACCGCGGCCGCTCCACTCACGGCCGCCGCCGTGCTCGTGTGCATCGCCGTCACCCAACGATCGCGATCGTGAGGAGGCCCTGGAGATGCGTGCATCCGAGGGCGACCAGCTTGTCCAGCACGGCAGGGTGGTCGGACAGCACGACCAGGTCTCGACCGTCGTCAAGGTACTGGGCCCCGAGGGCAACCCGCCCTACCGGGTCCGCTTCGAGGACGGCCACGAGGCCATCATGTCCCCCGGTCCCGACTGCCAGGTCAGGCACCAGGAGACCCATCAACAGTTCTGAGCCCGACGGGGCCCGCGGGTCAGTCCGGCGGGGTCGCCGACTGCCGGTAGTGGTCGGCGGCCACCCGCGACAGGGCCCCGAGGGGGTCGGCGGCCACCTCCTTGGCCGCGAAGTAGACGTGCCCGCCGACCTCCGCGTACCTGCCTGCGAGGGTGAGATGCCGGGACAGTTCGGCCGGGTCCTGCCAGGCCGCGGGCGCGCCGGCGGCGCCGGCCCGGTACAGGGCCTCGCCGATGTACAGCCGGGTGCCGGTCCCCCTGGCCACGCCCGCCCACCAGTCGACGACCTCGGCGTAGTCGGCCGCGGAGTTGCCGATCTGCCAGTACACCTGCGGGACGACGTAGTCGATCCAGTTCTTCAGGACCCACTTCCGGGTGTCCGCGTACAGGTCGTCGTACGTCTCGACGCCCGCCCTGGTGTCCGAACCGCGGGAGTCGGTGGCGGCGTTGCGCCACACCGCGAACGGGCTGATCCCGAACCGCGTGCCCGGGCGGAGCTTCCTGATCCCGGCGGCGGTCTCGGTCACCAGCTTGTCGATGTTGTCCCGCCGCCAGGCCGCCCGGGAGGAGAAGGCGGCGCCGTGGGCGTCGTAGGCGTCGTCGTCGTCGAAGGTCTGGCCGGCCACCGGGTACGGGTAGAAGTAGTCGTCGAAGTGGACGGCGTCCACGGGATACCTGGCGACCGCGTCCAGGATCGCCTTTTCCACGAAGGCGCGGACGGCCGGCAGGCCCGGGTTGTAGTAGAGCTTGCCGCCGTAGCGCACCACCCAGTCCGGGTGCTTGCGCGCCGGGTGCGAGGCGACCAGCCGGCCCGGGTCGGTGTGGTTGGCGATCCGGTACGGGTTGAACCAGGCGTGCAGGCGCAGGCCCCGGGCGTGGGCCTCCTTCACGGCCACACCCAGCGGGTCCCAGCCGGGGTTCCTGCCCTGGGTGCCGGTGAGGTACTGCGACCAGGGCTCGTACGGCGAGGGCCAGAGGGCGTCGGCGGTGGGCCGTACCTGGAGCATCACCGTGTTGAGCCGGAAGTGGACCGCCCGGTCGAGGATGTCGGTCAGCTCCCTGCGCTGGTCCGAGGCGGTGAGGCCGGCCCGCGAGGGCCAGTCACGGTTGGAGACGGTCGCCAGCCACATGCCCCGCATCTCGGTGGCCGCCCGGTGCGGGCGTCGCGCGGCGGCCGCCGCGCCCGGGGCAGCCGACGTCAGCGTGGACAGCGCCGCCCACGCGAACGCCCTGCGGGACAACCGTGCCATCGTGAGCCCCTCTGACTCTGCGGATCCGCGCGGTCACGGATCGCCTCCGCGGCACAGGATGCCCCCACCCGCACGATCGATCATCGATACTTACGGGTAACGTGCACGAACGGAGCAGGCACCGGATCCGGAGGTCCTGCCGGCCGCCCGTAGATCAGCGAAAGGGACGATGTGACCGACATCGAGAAGGTCGGAGTCGTGGGCTGCGGCCAGATGGGCGCGGGCATCGCCGAGGTGTGCGCCCGCGCGGGTCTGGACGTCAGGGTCGCCGAGACCACCGGCGAGGCCCTGGAGATCGGCCGCACCCGGCTGTACAACTCCCTGGGCAAGGCCGCCGAACGCGGCAAGATCTCCGCCGAGGAGCGGGACGCCACGCTGGCGCGGCTGAGCTTCACCACGGACCTCGGCGAGTTCGCGGACCGCGACCTGGTGATCGAGGCCGTCGTGGAGAGCGAGCAGGTGAAGACGGAGATCTTCCAGGTGCTCGACCAGGTGGTGACACGCCCGGACGCGATCCTGGCCTCCAACACCTCCTCCATCCCGCTGGTCAAGCTGGCGGTCGCGACCTCCCGCCCCGACCACGTGATCGGCATCCACTTCTTCAACCCGGCGCCGGTGCAGAAGCTGGTCGAGCTGATCCCCGCGCTCACCACCTCGGAGGGCACGCTCAGCCGCGCCCAGATGTTCGCGGAGAAGGTGCTCGGCAAGCACGCGATCCGCGCCCAGGACCGCTCCGGCTTCGTGGTCAACGCACTGCTGGTGCCGTACCTGCTCTCGTCCATCCGGATGTTCGAGTCCGGCATCGCGAGCCGTGAGGACATCGACAACGGCATGGAGATGGGCTGCGCGCACCCGATGGGCCCGCTGCGACTGTCCGACCTGATCGGCCTGGACACCATCGTCTCCATCGCGAACAGCATGTACGCCGAGTACAAGGAGCCGCTGTACGCCGCTCCCCCGCTGCTCCAGCGCATGGTCGAGGCGGGCCGGCTGGGCCGGAAGACCGGGTCGGGCTTCTACGCCTACGGCTGACCGCCACCCCGGCTTCCGCGGCCGGCTACAGGAAGCGATGCTCCACGGGCCCGGCACCGTCATCGGTGCCGGGCCCGTGTGTTTCACACTCCGTGTGCACGCCGGGCACGCATATGCCCTTCGCACACTCTCCCCACGCGCTCACCAGGCGAGTTCACTCTTCATGCGCATGCAAAGGGATGCGGAACAACGCCTTCGACTACGCAAAGGAGCGGACTCGTGACCACCGAACCGGAGCATCCCGTGGTCCAAGGAGAACTCGCAGAGTTACGTCGTCGCCTCGATGTGGCCTACGCGCAGGTCGAGGGAGGGCTGAACCTGCTCAGCCACCGCACCAAGGAGACGGCCAAGGAACTCGACGACCTGAACACCCGCCTGTCCTCGCTGGAGCACGCCCGCTGGCCGCTGCCCTCACTCGCCGCGCTCACCGCGCTGGGCGCCCTGGTCGTCACGGTCTGGCAGGCGCTGGCCCGTTAGGCTCCCTGGTCGTCGGCGAGCCTCGCGTGGTGCAGCAGGAGTAACGCGGCCGCCATGTTGGCGGCCGGGACCTCCCCGCGGGCGATCATGTCCGGGACGAGCTTGAGGGGGACCCACTCCCGGCGGTCCGACTCGAAGTCGTCCACGGGGTGTCCGACGTACTCGCCCTCGTCGGACCAGTAGATGTGGTGCCGGGCGTCGGTGAGGCCGTTGGACGGCTCCACGGTCATGAGGTGGTGCAGGGTTCCCGGCCGCCAGCCGGTCTCCTCCTCCAGTTCCCTGGCGGCCGCGACGGCGATGTCCTCGCCGTCCTCCACGACTCCCGCCGCGAGTTCCCAGCCCCAGCTGTCGGTGATGAAACGGTGGCGCCACAGGAGGAGGACCTCGTCCGCCTCGTTGACCACCGTCGCCACGGCCACGGGCCGCAGCCTGATCAGGAAGTGGTCGAGGTGCCGGCCGTCCGGCAGCTCGACATCTGCGAGATTGACGCTGAACCAGCGGTTTTCATACACAGTTTGTTCGTTCTGTTTCGTCCACTGCACGGTTCTGCCACCTTCCGCCGAGTAAGTGGCAATATCGCAGCAGGGACTCGTCAGGCCTACCGGGCCTGGAGCGGTACGCGCAGTGCGCCGTCGATGAGTTCGGCGGCCTCGGCGGTTCCGGCACCGCCGCTGCGCACCAGGTGGTCGCGTACCGCGCGGAGTCTGTCACGCAGCCGCTGGGACTCCATTCCGCGGGCCTGCTCGGCCATCTGCACCGCCGTGGCCACCGCGTTGTCGGCGTTTCCCTGGCGCAGTTCGATGGTGCTCAGCATGGCGAGCCGGTGCACCCGGCCCCGGTCGTGCGCCGGGTTGTCGACGGCGGCCGCGGCGTGCTCCCGGGCGGCGGCCAGTTCGCCGAGGCTGAGCAGCGCCTCGGCCACCTGTACGTTGACCAGTCCCGGCTGGACATAGCCGGTCTCGTCGGGTTCGTGGCCCCGCCGGATACGCTCGGCGGCCGTCTCGGCCCGCCGGATGCAGGACAGCGCGCTCGTGCCGTCGCCGAGGTGCGCGTACGCCTTGGCCTGCATCGCGTACAGGTCGGAGGCGAGGGCGGGGGTGATGTGCTTGCCCGCGGTCCGCAGCGCGGCCTCCGCGAAGGCGACGGCCTGCCTGAACTCCCGCATGAACAGCGACTGGTTGACGAGCAGCGCGATGACGTAGGCGCCGAGTCCGCGGTCCCCGCTGGCCTTCGCCAGCCGCAGCGCCTGGTGGAAGTAGCGCTGGGCGAGGCCGTGGGCGTCGGAGTCGTACGCGCAGATGCCCGCGATGGCGACCAGACCGCCCGTCGCGCGGTGCAGTTGGCGTCCGGTGGCGTCCGTGTAGCCGCCGCGCAGCAGCGGGGCCGCCTCGGCGTTGAGGAAGCCCACGATCCGGGTGCGGGTCGCCATGCCGCCGGCCTTGCGGTACATCTGCTCGTAGTGGGCGCGGGCGGCGCGCAGCATCTCCAGGTCGGCGTGGGTGACCCGGTGCCGTCCGCCGCGCGAGACGTCCACGTCCTCGGGCGGGTTCTCCCACTCCCACACCGGCATCACGGCGGGCGTGCCGGTGACGGCGGGGGCGCCGAGTATGTGCGGCCGCTGCTGTTCGTCGGAGCGCCACAGCGCGGTGGCCCGTTCGACGAAACCGGAGAGCGAGGTGGCGTGCGGGACGCTGGGCTGGCCCGGGACACCGAGACCGATGTCGTCGAGGGTGACCGGACGGTGCAGCCGGCCCGCGAGCACCTCGCAGATCAGGTCGGGCACCTGGCCCCTGGGCCGCTGGCCCTTCAGCCATCGGGCGACGGCGGTGTGTTCGTAGCGCAGTGAGAGTCCACGGGCCCGGCCCGCCTGGTTGACGTGGGCGGCGAGTCCGGCGTGCGAGATCCCCGCCTCGTCCAGGATCGCGTCGAGCAGTGAGTTGGGCTGCATGGATGCCCCCTGGGTGGCCTGGTGCCGTCAGCGTAGTGCGTGGGCGTTCACACGGGGTGTGAACCGAGTGCGCGGATCCGTAGCGTGTGCGCGCTGTCGCGGAGAGTGCCGGTCCGGTTGACTGAACTGCCTCGCAAGAGGCCGGCCGGGCCGCCGGCTCCCCCTCGTACAGTGCGGTGGCCTGGCCGGCGGCTGGGAGAGGGGCCGTCAAAGGTAGTTCGTCGACTGCGGGTGTGCGGGGGTTGCTCGCGCAGTTCCCCGCGCCCCCAAGAAAGGGCGTTGGTGCTGGCGTTCGTTGCGAAGTACCAGGAGTGCGATGTCGTCCGTGGGACGGCCGTTCGTGTGACGGAGCAGGGCGGTGAAGACCGCGCGCAGAATGGCCTGCGGGAAGGCCGGGCGGTCTCGTACCGACTCTGCCAGGGCCTCCGGCAGGGAGAAGAAGGCCCCCTTCACGTCTCTCGCGTCCTCCGCGCCGTCCGTGTACAGGACGAGGGACTCCTCGGGGTGCAGGCGTCCGCAGTCGGTGGCGGTCAGGTCTGCCGGGAGCGGGAACAGGCCGAGGGGCGGCAGCGGATCGGCCCGCGACAGGGGCTCCACTCGCGGGCCGCTCAGCAGATACGGCCACGGATGGCCGCAGTTGATCGCCCGTAGTTCGCCGTCCCCCGTGATCTCCAGGAGCAGTACGGTGACGAACTCCTCAGCGACTGGGCTGTCCGGGTCCTGCCCGCCGCCGGACGGGTGCTCGGCCCTGGCTCGTTCGCGCAGGTGTCTGGCCAGGGCGCGGTCCAACCGGCCCAGGACACGGCCCAGTTCGGGCTCGTCATGGGCTGCCTCACGGAAGCTGCCGAGGACGGCGGCGACGGTGCCGACGGCGGACAGCCCGTGGCCGCGGACGTCGCCCATCACGACCCGGACACCGTGTTCGGTGGCGACGGCCTCGTAGAGATCGCCGCCGATGCTCGCGCCCCGGTCGGCGGAGAGCTGGGCGGCGGCCACGTGCAGCCCGGCCAGGCGCGGCGGCAACGGCCGCAGCAGCACGCTCTGCGCGACACCGGCGACCTTGCGGGCCTGCCGCAACTCCCTGAGCAGGGTTCGGCGGACATGGAGTACGAGACCGGTGCCGACCGCGAAGAACACGGCGCTGGTGACGATCCGCGCGCCGAGCGCGTTCTGCTCGGCCAGCGGGCAGCCGAACCTGTAGCCGACCGCGACGGCACCCCATGCCGTGGGCAACGCCAGGGTGAGGGTACGGCGCCCGGGCCGTGAGTTCGTCCGGGGCCGCCTGCTGCGGGGAACCCCAGCCTTGATGCGGATCATGCCGATGGCCCCCATGTAGGCCCTGCCAGACGGAATCGGACCGACCCCTAAAGGCCGGTCCGATTCTGTCGACGGCATGCCCCGAAACGCCCATGTCCGGGTTGGATCTCACCCGAATGAGTGACGATCACCGCGGTGCCCGCATTTATGCAGGTGGCAGTGCACGTTTCACGCCGCGAGGGGCAGCGCCCCGTCGGGGGCGCTGGGGGTACCCCCGGCCGATACGCGCGACCCCTTACGGCGGCTAGCCCCGCAGCACCGCCCCCGTACGCTCCCCGGCAAGGGCGACCGCCGCATCCCGCGCGGCCGAAGCCTCGTCGACCGTCAGCGTGCGATCGGACGCCCGGAACCGCAGCGCGTACGCCAGCGACTTCTTCCCGTCGCCCAGCTGCTCGTCGTTGACATACACGTCGAACAGCCGGATGGCCTCCAGGAGTTCACCCGCACCCTCGCGCAGGGCCGCCTCGACCTCCGCCGCCGGCACCGGCTTGTCGACCACGAGGGCGACATCCTGCGTGGCCACCGGGAACGTGGAGATGTGCGGCGCCTGCGGGGTGCCGTCCCCGGCCCGCTCGACCGTGTCCAGGTCCAGCTCCATCGCGCAGGTGCGCGCGGGCAGCCCCAGCGCCTTCACGACACGCGGGTGCAGCTCACCGGCGTGGCCCACGACCCGCTCGGTGCCGTCGGCGACGACCACCAGCTCGGCGCACCGGCCGGGGTGCCACGGTCCGTACTGGCCGGACCGCACGGTCAGCTCGACCCCGGCCTCACGGGCGACCGCCCGCCCTGCCTCGACCGCGTCGGCCCAGTCGGCCGGACGGCCCTTGCCCCACCAGCCGGCCTGCTCGCGGGCGCCCGAGAGGACGACGGCGACATGGCGCGGCTGCTCGGGCAGCACGGCGTTCAGCGCGGCGAGTTCCGCGTCGGTCGGGCGCCGGTCGACCGGCAGGTGACCGGCGATGCCCTGCTCCGCGCGCGGCAGGAAGACCAGGCCGGTCTCGAACAGCGCCAGGTCGTGCGTACCACGTCCGTCGTTGCGCCGGAGCGCTCCGAGCAGGCCCGGCAGCAGCGAGGTACGGAGCGCGGGCTCCTCGTCGTTGAGCGGGTTGGTGAGCTTCACGACACGGCGGGCCGGGTCGTCGGCGGCCAGACCGAGCTGGTCGAAGACGCCCTCGCCGACGAACGGGTAGTTCGGCGCCTCGACGTAGCCGGCCCCGGCGAGCGCCCGGCCGACCCGGCGGTGCAGGCGCTGCCGGGCGGTCAGGCCCCGGCCGGACGGCGGCTTGGGCAGCGTGGAGGGCAGGTTCTCGTAGCCCTCCAGCCGGATGACCTCTTCGGCCAGGTCGTTCTGCTCGAACAGGTCCGGCCGCCAGGACGGCACGGTGACGATCAGCTCGTCCTGCCCGTAGACGTCGCAGCCGACCTCCTGGAGGCGGCGGACGACGGTCTCCCGGCCGTAGTCGACACCCGCGACCTTGTCGGGGTGGTTCGCCGCGAGGGTGATGGTGTGCGGCGCGGACGGCGCGATGACCTCGGTGACACCGGCCTCGGCGGTACCGCCGGCGAGCAGCACCAGCAGGTCGACGGTGCGCTGCGCGGCGGCGGCCGCGGCCTGCGGGTCGACCCCGCGCTCGAAGCGGCGGGAGGCCTCCGAGGACAGCTTGTGCCGGCGGGCGGTGCGCGCGATGGTGACGGCGTCGAAGTGGGCCGCCTCGATGACCACGTCGGTCGTGGCGTCCGCCCCGTTCTCGCCGGCATCGTGGTCGGCGATCTCGGTGTTGGCGCCGCCCATGACGCCCGCCAGGCCGATGGGGCCGCGGTCGTCGGTGATGACCAGGTCCTCGGCGTGCAGCTTCCGCTCGACGCCGTCGAGGGTGACGATCTTCTCGCCCTCGGCCGCGCGGCGGACGCCGATGGGGCCCTGGACCAGGTTGCGGTCGTAGGCGTGCAGCGGCTGGCCGAGCTCCATCATCACGTAGTTGGTGACGTCGACCGCGAGGGAGATCGGGCGCATGCCGACCTTCTGGAGCCGGCGCTGGAGCCAGATCGGCGAGCGGGCCTCGGGGCTCAGGCCGATGACGGTGCGCGCGGTGAAGCGGTCGCAGCCGAGCGGGTCGGAGACCTGGACCGGGTAGCCGAAGGCGTTCGGGCCGGGCACGTCGAGGAGGGCCGGGTCGCTCAGCGGCAGGCCGTAGGCGATGGCGGTCTCGCGGGCCACGCCGCGGATGGACAGGCAGTCGCCGCGGTTGGCGGTGACGGCGATGTCCAGGACCTCGTCGACCAGTTCGAGCAACTCGATGGCGTCCTTGCCGACCTCGGTCTCCGGCGGCAGCACGATGATGCCGTGGGTGCCGTCGTCGCCCATGCCCAGCTCGCCGCTGGAGCAGATCATGCCGTGGGAGGTCTTGCCGTACGTCTTGCGGGCGCTGATCGAGAACCCGCCCGGGAGCACGGCGCCGGGGAGGACCACGACGACCTTGTCGCCGACGGCGAAGTTGCGGGCGCCGCAGACGATCTCCTGCGGTTCGCCGGTGCCGTTGGCGGAGCCGACGTCGACGGTGCAGAAGCGGATCGGCTTCTTGAAGCCCTCCAGCTCCTCGATGGTGAGCACCTGGCCGACGACCAGGGGGCCCTTGAGGCCGTCGCCGAGCTGCTCGACGGTCTCGACCTCGAGGCCGGCCGAGATGAGCTTGGCCTGCACGTCGCGGCCGGTCTCGGTGGCCGGCAGGTCGACGTACTCCCGCAGCCAGGAAAGCGGGACCCGCATCAGATCTCCATCCCGAACGGCCGGGTGAACCGGACGTCACCCTCGACCATGTCTCGCATGTCCTCGACGTTGTGGCGGAACATCAGCATCCGCTCGATGCCGAACCCGAAGGCGAAGCCGCTGTACTTTTCCGGGTCGACGCCGCAGGCGGTCAGCACCCGCGGGTTGACCATGCCGCAGCCGCCCAGCTCGATCCAGCCCTCGGAGGAGCAGGTACGGCAGGGGCGGTCCGGGTTGCCGACGGACTCGCCCTTGCAGACGTAGCAGAGCATGTCCATCTCGGCGGACGGCTCGGTGAAGGGGAAGAAGTTCGGCCGCAGCCGGGTCTTCATGCCCTCTCCGAACAGGGACTGGACCATGTGGTCCAGGGTGCCCTTGAGGTCCGCCATGGTCAGGCCCTCGTCCACGGCGAGCAGCTCGACCTGGTGGAAGACCGGGGTGTGGGTGGCGTCCAGCTCGTCGGTGCGGTAGACCCGGCCCGGGCAGATCACGTAGACCGGCAGCTCGCGGTCGAGCAGCGAGCGGATCTGCACCGGCGAGGTGTGGGTGCGCAGCACGACACCGGACTCGGTGCCGCCCTCGGGACCCTGCACGAAGAAGGTGTCCGCCTCGCCGCGCGCCGGGTGGTCCGGGCCGATGTTCAGGGCGTCGAAGTTGAACCACTCGGCCTCGACCTGGGGGCCCTCGGCGACCTCGTAGCCCATGGCCACGAAGATGTCCTCGATGCGCTCCGAGAGCGTGGTCAGCGGGTGCCGGGCACCGGCCGGGACGCGGTCGTAGGGCAGTGTGACGTCCACCGCCTCCTCGACCAGCACCCGGGTGTCGCGCTCGGCCTCCAGCTCCTCCTGGCGGCCGGCGAGCGCCTTGTTCACGGCGCCGCGGGCCTGGCCGACGAGCTTGCCGGCGGCGGCCTTGGCGTGCGGGGGCAGGGCGCCGATCTCGCGGTTGGCGAGGGCCAGCGGGGAGGTGCCGCCGGTGTGGGCGACCTTGGCCTCCTGGAGCGCGTCGAGGGAGTCCGCGGCGGCGAAGGCGGCGAGCGCCTCGTCCCGCATGCGCTCGATCTCTTCCGGTTTCAACGCCTCGACCTCTACAGGGTCGTACGACTTATTCGGTGCCGACATCTCTTCCCGTGCTTCCGATTACTGGCGGATGGTCCCCGTGACCGTCGGTGGCCGTGTGCAGGACACAAAGGTGCCAAAGGCCGAGTCTAACGGGGTGGAGGTGTACGAATGCGCCCGCGGGCCGCCCGGCCGCTCTCAGGTGAGATAGGCCGGCGTGCTCACGGGCAACGTAAATCGGAACTCGGCGCCGCCGCCGGGGGCGCGTCCGACGGTGATGGTGCCGCCATGGGCCTCGACGATGCCCTTGACGATGTACAGCCCGAGGCCGGTGCCACCGCGCTTGCTGCCCCGCCAGAAGCGGGTGAAGACGCGGTTCATGGACTCCTCCGGGATGCCGGGCCCCTCGTCGCTCACCGTGACCGACGTGGCTGCGTTCTCAGGGCCTTCCCCGTCCCGCGGGGACGCCGTGGCCGTGATGTCGATGGTGACAGTTCCCTCGCCGTGCCGCACGGCGTTTTCGATGAGGTTGCTGAGCACCTGGTCGACCTTGTCCGGGTCGGCCCACAGGGCGGGCAGCGGCTGCTCGATGCGGAGCAGGAACCGGTCGGCGGGCTGCCCGGCGGCGACGTACGCCTGGATGTGCCGTCCGACGGCGGCACCTATGTCCACGGGCTGGCGGCGCACCTCCAGCCGTCCGGAGTCGATCCGCGAGATGTCCAGCAGTTCGGCGATGAGCCGGGTGACCCGGTCGGCGTCCGCGTCCACCGTCTCCAGCATCAGGCGTTTCTGGTCGTCGGTGAACCGTTCCCACTTGGCGAGCAGGGTGGCGGTGAACCCCTTGACGGAGGTGAGCGGCGAGCGCAGCTCGTGGGCGACGGTGGCGATCAGCTCGGCGTGACTGCGTTCGGTACGGCGGCGGGCCTCGGTGTCCCGCAGCGACACGACGACCCGGCGCACCGGCCCGGTCGGCTCGGCGCGCACGTAGCGTGCCGACACCAGGACCTCACGGCCGCCGGGCAGCAGCAGGTTGCGCTCGGGCTGGCCGACCCGGATGGCGAGGCCGCCGTAGGGGTCGGTGAGCTGCCACCAGCGCCTGCCCTCCAGATCCTCCAAGGGCAGTGCCTTCTCCAGGCGCCTGCCGAGGGCGTCGGCGGGGGCGGTGGCGGTGATCCGGGCGGCGGCGGCGTTGAAGCAGACGACGACGCCGTGCTCGTCGGCGACCACCAGGCCGTCGGGCAGTTCGTCGGGGTCGACGGCGAGCCCGGTGAGGTCGCCGTGCCGGGGCGCGGGCACACGGCCGGTACCGCGGCCCCCCGGCGCGTTGCTGGTGCCGACACTCATACCCCGTACTCCACCTCTCAGACGGCGCAGCAGGCCCCCGAGCTCGTCACCCTACTAGCCCTTGGTGACGGAGCGGCATCCTCCGGAGGCGCGCTGTGCACGGGCCGATGCGTAGAGACATACGGCGGCGGCGGTGGCGAGGTTCAGGCTTTCCGCCTTCCCGTGGATCGGGACGCGCACGACGGCGTCCGCGAGCGCGCGGGTCTCCTCCGGGAGCCCCCACGCCTCGTTGCCGAACACCCAGGCGGTCGGCCCGCCCATGGTCCCCTTGTCGAGCTCGTCGTCGAGGTCGTCGGTACCGGCTCCGTCGGCGGCGACGATCCGGGCGCCGATGTCCTTGAGCCCGGCGACGGCCTGTTCGACGGGGACGCCGACGGCGACGGGCAGGTGGAAGTGGGAGCCGACGGAGGCGCGCACGGCCTTCGGGTTGTAGAGGTCGACGGACGCGTCGGTGAGGACGACGGCCTCGGCGCCGGCGGCGTCGGCGCACCGCAGCACGGTGCCGGCGTTGCCGGGGTCCCGGACGTTGGCGAGGACGGCGACGAGCCGGGGCCGGGCGGCCAGGACGTCCTCGAAGGGGGTGTCGAGGAACCGGCACACTCCGACCAGCCCCTGGGGGGTGACGGTGGTCGAGATGTCGGCGATGACGTCCTCGGCGGCGAGGTGGATCCGGGCGCCGGCCGCCCTGGCCTCCCCCACGATGTCGGCGTACCGCTCGGCGGCCTCGACGGTCGTGAACAGTTCGACGAGCGTCGGCAGGTCCGCGACCCGGTGCCCGGCCGCCTCCCGCACGGCCTGCGGCCCCTCGGCGAGGAACAGCCGGTCCTTCCCCCGGAAGTTCCGCTTGGCGAGCCGCCGCGCAGCGGCGACCCGCGTGGAACGGGGGGAGATCAGCTCAGGGCTGGACATCGTGTCGTCACTTTCAAGGAAACGCGGCGGAAAGGCGCCCCTTCAGGGGCGCTGGGGGTACCCCCGGCCGAAGGCTGGGGGAGGAACTGCGCGACAAGCCCCCCACCGGCCCGCGGCCGAACAACGAACCGCGGGCCTCAACAACAGGACCCGCAAGCTTTTCAGCCTGCGGGTCCTCACATCACGTCGGCCGAAGCCAGCCGCAGCGTCACGCCGCCTTGGGGGCGTTGACGTCCGACGGCAGCGCCTTCTGGGCCACCTCGACGAGCGCGGCGAACGCGTTCGCGTCGTTGACCGCCAGCTCGGCCAGGATCTTGCGGTCGACCTCGACGTTCGCGGCCTTCAGACCCTGGATGAAGCGGTTGTAGGTGATGCCGTTGGCGCGGGCAGCGGCGTTGATGCGCTGGATCCACAGCTGACGGAAGTCGCCCTTGCGCTTCTTGCGGTCGTTGTAGTTGTAGACCAGCGAGTGGGTGACCTGCTCCTTGGCCTTGCGGTACAGGCGCGAGCGCTGACCGCGGTAGCCGGAGGCCGCCTCGAGGATCGCCCGGCGCTTCTTGTGGGCGTTGACTGCCCGCTTGACGCGTGCCACTTGTTAACTCCTTGTAGCGGGGCCGCGGTTGGACTCACGCGGCCCGGAAACGACTGGGTCCCGGTTGCTCTGACTCAGGGGCGCGGCGAGGCGCCCGCGTGTCACTTACCGAGAAGCTTCTTGATCTTCGCGGTGTCACCCGGGGCCATCTCGGCGTTGCCGGTCAGGCGACGCGTCACGCGGGACGACTTGTGCTCGAGCAGGTGGCGCTTGCCGGCGCGCTCACGCAGCACCTTGCCGGAGCCGGTGACCTTGAAGCGCTTGCTGGCACCGCTGTGCGTCTTGTTCTTCGGCATAGCGCCGTTATCTCCTCGTCGGTGGCGTTCCGGTGCCCGGTCGTGAAACCGGGCACGGTGGAACGTCGCTCTTGTATCGGTTACATCCTGGGACTCGCGCCCCTGGTGCTGACCTGGGGCGTTGACCCCGGGATCACGCCTCGGCGTGTTCCTCGGCGGCTTCCTCGGCAGGCGCCTCGGCCGCTTCGACCTCGTCGGCCTCGACAGCGTCGAACTCGGCAGCGTTCTGCGAGCGGCCGGGGTTGGCCTTCGCATCCGCCTTGCGGGCCTCCTGCGCCTGACGGGCCTCGGCCATCGCCTCGGTCTTCTTCTTGTGCGGACCGAGAACCATGATCATGTTCCGGCCGTCCTGCTTCGGGTTCGACTCCACGAAACCGAGGTCCTGGACGTCCTCCGCGAGCCGCTGCAGCAGTCGGTAGCCCAGCTCGGGCCGGGACTGCTCACGGCCACGGAACATGATCGTGATCTTGACCTTGTCGCCCTGCTTGAGGAACCGGACGACGTGACCCTTCTTGGTGTCATAGTCGTGCGGGTCGATCTTCGGCCGGAGCTTCATTTCCTTGATGACCGTGTGCGCCTGGTTCTTGCGCGCCTCACGGGCCTTCATGGCCGACTCGTACTTGAACTTCCCGTAGTCCATGAGCTTGCACACGGGCGGACGGGCGTTCGCCGCGACCTCGACCAGGTCCAGGTCGTACTCCTGCGCAAGCTCCAGCGCCTTGGCAAGCGGGACAATCCCGACCTGCTCGCCGCTGGGACCGACAAGTCGCACCTCGGGAACGCGAATCCGGTCGTTGATGCGGGGCTCGGTGCTGATGGATCCTCCTCGGTAGCACCACACGACAGCCTGGCGGGCAGCCGCGTAACGTCTGTTTCCGTAAGACCTAACCGCACCGAAGCAGAAAAAATGCCCCGGACGATCACAGGCGGGGCTCCTCGAACTACCGGAGACACCGCCACGGGGATCGCGGGGCGCACTATCGGACGGAACGCTGTCGCCGAAGCGACACAGCGGCCGTCTGACCGGTGACCCGCCGCCCTGAGGGTGGTCGGGTGGGAGTTCGAAGCCTCCACTTGTGGGCCGGGTCGGTGAGCCGTGTGGCATACCTGTCCGGCCGGTCGTCACACCAGGCTAGCAGCTGACCGGAGAGAGGGCTAATCGGGGCGAGGCGGACCGCGGTCAGCGGCCGGCGCGGCTACGCCTATCGTGTGGGGCATGAGTGAGACGCCCCTTTCCGGCCCCGGCTCCACGGAGCAGCCCGACTTCGACGAGATGACCCGCGACATCGCCGAGGTCCCCGCCGTCGAGGTGATCGTGACGGTCGCCGTGAACCTGATGAGCGCGGCCGCCGTGAAGCTCGGTCTGACCGAGGAGGGCGACAAGTACAAGGACCTGGACGAGGCCCGCAAGCTGGTCACCGCGCTCGCCGGACTGCTCGACGCGTCCGCGACCGAGATCAGCTCCTTCCACGCGGCCCCGCTGCGGGACGGCCTGAAGTCGCTCCAGCTGGCCTTCCGCGAGGCCTCCCTCGTCCCCGACGAGCCCGGCCAGGGCCCCGGCGAGAAGTACACGGGACCGGTCTACGGCTAGCGGCGGCTCACCCTCGTACGAACAAGGGCTCGCCCGGAGGCGTGGTCCCGGCCGGCAGCAGTGCCAGGTCGAGGCCGTGCACCAGGCGGGCCCGCAGTGTTCCGTCGGCGGCGAGCCGCTCGGCGACCGAGCGGGCGGCGTCGGCGGGGGGCGCGGCCGGGTCGAGCACGAGGGCGAGGACGCCGTCGGCCCGCCCCGGCCCGAGGTGGGCGCGGAGCACGGCGGGCTCGGCGGCCACGGCCGTACGGACGGCGTCGAGCACGGCGGGATCCGCGAGCGGGTCGGTGCTCGTCCGTCCCTCGGCGAGGGCGAGCAGCGCGGCACCGGTCAGCTCGAACGGCACCGGCCCCGACAGGTCCAGCACCACCGTGTCCGCCTTCTCGTGGGCGGCGGCCTGGAGCGCTTGGTGCAGGGGTACGGCGACGGGCCGGGCCGCCGGGTCCCAGCGGGCCAGCGACTCGGTGGAGGTGAAGGCGGGCAGGGCGGTGCGCCCGCCGGCCTTCAGGGTGGGGACCGCCATGTCGCTGGTCTTCTCGCGGCGCAGTCCGTTCTCGTCCTCCTCCACCTCACCGAGCACGGCGACGACGGGGACCAGCAGCCGGGCGCCCTTCAGCGCCTCCAGGACGGGGTCCACGGCCGTACGGTCCTCGGCCCAGGCGGCCAGCGCGGCGGCCAGCCGGGGGTCGGCGGAGCCGTCGTCGTCGGAGTAGCCGGAGTCGGGAATGTTCTTGTTCGCCACGGTCCCCGACCCTATCGGGGGGATGCTGCTGCGGTTGTGCGGCCCCCGAAACCGGACCGACACGGCTTTCACACGAATCTCAGAATTCCCTGACCGTTCTCTAACTTCCAGCAAACGGCCCGCACAGTCCCCGCCCCGAGCATCACGGGCATGGAGTCCCCCAGAGCCACTTCCGGTTCCCGCCGCGGCCGGCGCCGCGCCCGGCCCCGGCGCCGGGCCGTTCTCTACGTCTCCCTCGCCACGGCCGCCGTCGTCGGCGCGACGGCGGCGGGGACCGTGTACGTGCAGGCGCACGCCCGTGACGGCGCCGTATCCTCGACCTCGTCGCCGTCGCCCTCCCTCTCGGCCTCGGCGGACGGGGAGGCATCAGTGGAGCCCGTGACGGAACCGGCGGCCGTGGACCGGGACGCGCTGCTGAGCACGGCGATGGCGAAGGTGACCGTGCCGGCGGGGGCGAAGGTGTCGGCGGCGGTGCTGGACCTGGACGCCGGTGACAGCGCGGTGTACGGCGACGCGGCCTTCGACACCGCGAGCATCGTCAAGGTCGACATCCTGGCGACGCTGCTGCTCCAGGCGCAGGACGCGGGGCGGCATCTGACGGCGACGGAGAAGGCGTACGCCACGAAGATGATCGAGAACAGCGACAACACGTCGGCGTCCGAGCTGTGGGACATCATCGGCAGGGCGGCGGGGCTGGACGCGGCGAACAAGCGGTTCGGGCTGACGTCGACCGAGGGGGGCGACGGGGCGCTGTGGGGGCTGACCCAGACCACGGCGGCGGACCAGCTCGTCCTGCTGCGGCAGGTGTTCGGGGACGGTTCGAAGCTGAGCGAGGCCTCGCGGGCGTATGTCCAGGGGCTGATGAAGACGGTCGAGTCCGACCAGCGGTGGGGGGTTTCCGCGGCAGGGGACGGTTCCGGGTTCGCGCTGAAGAACGGGTGGCTGGCGCGGAGCACGACCGGGCTGTGGGATGTCAACAGCATCGGGCGGGTGACGGTGGACGGGACGGACTACCTGCTGGCCGTGCTGTCGAAGGGGACCGTGAGCCAGGCGAAGGGGATCTCGCTGGTCGAGGCGGCTGCGAAGGCGGCGGTGGGGTCGTTCACGGGGGCGGATTCGTCGGCGTCGGTGTCGGCTTCGGCTTCGGCTTCGGCTTCGGCTTCGGCTTCGGCTTCGGCTGCAGATTCGGCTGCGGCTTCGCAGTAGGGGGAGGGTGCGGGGGTTCGTGGGCGGGTGCGGGCCCGGTGGGGGCTGGTCGCGCAGTTCCCCGCGCCCCTTTCGGGGCGCCTGACCTTGGGCGTGTCAGACGGTCAGGGTGTGCGGCGGCGGGATCGCCACAGGACTGTCGCGGCCACCAGGAGGACGCCGCCTGCGCCGCCCGCCAGGGGGGCCGCCCAGTCGGAGGCGTTCGTCGTGGTCTTCTCCGCGTCGGGGCCCGGTCCGAAGTACTTCTTCCCGTACGACGCCGCCGTCAGGTTCTCCGTCCTGAGCTTGGCCGCCGCCTTGATGGCCGCCGCCGGATCGATCATGCCGAAGCCCCGGGAGTCGTCGCGGCCGCCGGACGGGGCGTCGCGGGCGGTGTCCTCCACGAGCTTCTTGACCTGCGCCGGGGTGAGCCCCGGATGGGCGGCCTTGATCAGGGCCACGGCTCCTGAGACGAAGGCGGAGGCCGCGCTGGTCCCCCAGCCCTCGTAGTACTTGTGGTCCGGGTCCGCGATGACGATGTCGTCGCCGGGCGCGCTGACCGTGGCGTACCAGCGGCGGGTGGAGAAGGAGGCGCGGGTGCCGAACTTGTCCACGGCGGTGGCCGCGATGACACCCGGGTATGCGGCCGGGTACGAGATGTGGTCGCCCTTGTCGCCGCCGTTCCCGGCCGAGGCGACCACCACGACGTCCTTCTTCAGGGCGTACTGGATGGCCTCGTCCTCGCTGGGTTCGGGGTGCGCGGAGTCGGAGTCGTCGCCGAGGGAGAGGTTGATGACGTCGGCGCCGTGGTCGGCGGCCCAGCGGATGCCCTCGGCGAGGGCGTCGCCCCGGGTGGAGCGGGCCTTGCCGCGGGCGCTGTCGCCGTCCTCGAGGATCACCCGGACCGGCAGGATCCTGGCCTCCGGCGCCACGCCCATCACGCCGTCGCCGTCGCCGATCCCGTGGCCGTGACCGGCGATGATGCCGGCCATGGCGGTCCCGTGCCGGGCCCAGTCGCGCTGGCCCTCGCGGGCACCGAAGCCGATCATGTCCTTGGCGGCCAGAACGTTGCCGGCCAGGTCGGGATGGTCGGCCTCGACACCCGTGTCCAGGACGGCGACCGTGACGCCCTTGCCCTTGGTGGTCCTCCAGGCCTCGTCGAGGTGCAGGGCGGACAGGCCCCACTGCTGGGCGCGGATGCTGTCCGCGTACGCGGTGGTGGACGGCAGGAGGGCGACCGAACCGGCGAGCAGCAGGCTCACCGCGGCCCCGGTTGCGCGGCGCTTCATGAGGGCTTCTCCGTTGCCGGGCCGGTGATGGTCTGGCGCAGTCGCCGTTCGACGCGGTCGGCCAGGCCCTGTGCCTCGTTGCCGAGGCCGGCCTGGGCCGCGGCCGTGGTGGCGCCGGACGCCTCGGCGTCGGCGGCGGCCTGCGGGGAGTCGACGGTACGGCCGTCGGCCCAGCCGGAGACCGCGTAGGCGACGACCGGGGAGTCGGTGAGCACGGAGATCGCCCAGGAGGCGCGCTGGTGCGCGCCGAACCGCTCGGCCGCGGTGCCCTTCGCGGCGTACGGCAGGGGCATCAGGTCGGTACGGCGGTCCAGGCGCTCGTTCGCGAAGCGCCTGGCGAGGGCGGTCATGCCGGCCGGGTCGGCCTTCGTGAAGAGCAACCCGACGGTCGTCACGTAGCTCTGGGTGGCGTCGGTGTAGGTGGCGCGGATCAGACGCCGGCACCCGACCGGGGCGAGCACCTTGCGCAGCAGCGGGTCGAAGGCGTCCGCGCAGCCGGTGTCGGGGGCGACGGCGATCCGGGTCCAGCTGCGGTCGGCTCCGCCGGGGCCGGCGCCGGTGCCGAGCACGGTGGGCGGGAACAGTTCGTCGACGGGCACGTTGTGCCACAGGTCGGCGGCGGAGCTGAAGCTGCCGGCCGCGGTCGCGTCACCGCCGTCGTCGATGATCCAGCTGCCGGTCACCGCGCCGCCGATGAGGCCGAGGCCGAGCACCATGCAGGCGGCGGCAGCGGCGGTGCGGGGGGCCACGCGACCGACCAACGACAGCCCCCGCCCCCGCTCGTCGTACCCCTCCGGCTCACCGAACGTGACAACGGGCCGGTCCCGGCCGGGAGTTCCCGCGGTGGCGCTCCACGACAGGGCGGGGTCCGGCATGGGACCGCCGTGGGCGCCGACGGAACCACCGTGACCGGCGGCCGCCACCGGAGCCGTCACGGGGGGCGCCGCCGGGCGCGGCGGAGCGTCGACGACCCCGGACCGCACCGTCCGCGGCGGCACGCCGGAAGACTGAACGGAAGACCGAGAGGCCCCGGCCCCCGACGCATCACCGACCGCAGAGGCACCACCGGGACGCGGCACACCCCCGGACGCCGGAGCACCACCGGGACGCGGCACACCCCCGGACGCCGGAGCGGCGCCGGGACGCGGCCCGCCGCCGGACGTCGAAGTGCCGTCGGCGGCGGGAGCGTCGCCGGGTGTGCCGTCGGGACGTGCGGTGCCGGCGGGGGTCGGAGTGCTACGGGGCGTCGGAGTGCCGCCCGGTTGTGTGGGGGTGCCGGCCGTCGGAGGGGCCGTCGGTCGGGGCGGGGTGGCGGGGCCGGAGGCCGGACGCGGGGCACCGCCGGGCGTCGGGGGCTCGGGCGGGCGGGGTGGCGCGGCGGGCGTCGGCGACGGGGCCGTGCGCTGCGACGGCGGACTGGTCCTCGGGGGCGTCGTGGGACGGGGCGGAGCCGTGGGAACGGGGAACGTCCGCATGTGGGGGCTCCACGCGCTGCCCGACACCGGCGCGCCGAGGCCGGTCGGGAAGTCACCTCGGGGTCGCTCGACCCGCGCGGGTCCGGCCGTCCCTGCGGAGCCTCCGGCCGCTTCACTCGACGACGATCGCTCGTCCCGCGACGGCTCCGGCTCCGCCGCAGCACGGGAGGCACGCGGCGCACCGACCGCCTCCGCCCCGCCCTCCGGCCGCCGCGACGGTGACGCCCCATAGGAGAGCCGAAACGGCGCACCCCGGACGGCCGCCCCGGACGGGCCACCCCGCTCGACGTCACGACCCGCCGCTCCGGACGGCACGTCACGACCGGCCTCTCGGCCGGGTGGCACCGTCGGTACGGCTCGGGTGCCGATGCCGGATTCGCGGTCGGAGGGCATCGAGGGCGTGCCACGCTCCCCCTCCCACCCGAAGGGCGCGGACGGCACGGTCCGGCCCGGCTCCCGCCCCGAAGAGGCCGGCGGCGGGCTTCCGCCGTCGGTGTCGCGTCCCGGAGGGGACGTCGGTGCGGCTCGGCCGCCGGGGTCCCGCTGGGCGGGGGGCGTCGGTGTGGTTCGGCCGGTGGGCTCGCGGCCCGGAGGGGTGGTCCGGGGTGGGCGGAGGCTGGGGTAGCGGGGACGGGTGACGCGTTCGGTGGGCGTCGGGCCGTCGGCCGTCCGGTCCCCCGTGCTCTGCTCGCCCTGCCCCACCGCACCGCCCCGACTCGTCCGGTCATCACGACTCTGCTGCCCGCCGGGCCGGCCCGGCAGCTGGTCCTGCTGCCCGGTGTCATCGGCCCCACCGGTGAATACGTCGGACCGGCGCGAGCCATTCATCGAGCCCTTCACCCGGTGGGGACGCTCGAAGAAACCCGGTACGTGACCGCCGCCACCGTCGGCCGTGGGCGCGGGCTCATCCGGCGTCGGGGCCGGGTCCGGCGAAGGGCGTCGCGGGATCGGGGCGTGCCGCGCTTCCCTGCTCATGCGCCCCCCGTTTCCTCGTGCCCGGGCCAACTTCCCGTACGGGCCGTCGTGCTCCCCGGCGCGGAGACCTCCGCCCCCGGGCAGGCATACCCCTGCCCGCGGATCATCATCCCGGTGCGGGTCGGGCGACCGGAGCTGGTTCCGTCGTACGTGCGCGTCACTCTACGGGTTGTACGAGCGCGAACGGGAACCAGTCCACGCCCCGGCGGCATCTGCCCGGATCGTCCCCCTACCCTGCGGTAATCCTGTCTGGCAGGCTGCGTCCATGACTGCGCGCGCCGCCGACCGGGCCCGTTACGACCGGGCCACCGCCCACCTGGACGCCCCCCTCGCGATCGTGGACCTGGAGGCCTTCGACGCCAACGCGGACGATCTCGTACGCCGGGCCGGCGGCAAGCCGATCCGGGTCGCGAGCAAGTCCGTGCGCTGCCGCCACCTGCTGGAACGGGTCCTCGCGAAGGACGGGTTCGCCGGGATCATGTCGTTCACGCTCGCGGAGTCGCTGTGGCTCGCGCGTTCGGGGTTCGACGACGTCCTCCTCGCCTACCCGTCCGCCGACCGGGCCCGGTTCGCGGAGCTGGCCGCCGATCCCAAGCTCGCCGCCGCCGTCACGGTGATGATCGACGATCCGGCGCAGCTCGACCTGATCGACGCGGCTCGTGACGGCGGCACCGAAGTGGTCCGGGTCTGCCTGGAGTTGGACACCTCGCTGAAGCTGCTCGGGGGCCGGGTGCGGGTCGGGGCCCGGCGCTCGCCGCTGCACTCCCCCGCCCAACTCGCCGACCTGGCACGGACGGTGGCCCGGCGGCCGGGCTTCACGCTGGTCGGGATCATGGGGTACGAGGGGCACATCGCCGGGGTCGGGGACGACGTCGCCGGCCGGCCCCTGCGGTCCCGCGCGGTGCGGCTGATGCAGGCCACCGCCCGCCGCGAGCTGGCGGAGCGGCGTGCCGCCGTGGTGCGGGCGGTCCGGGCGGTCGCGCCGGACCTGGAGTTCGTCAACGGCGGCGGTACGGGCAGTGTGGGGACCACGGCGGCGGAGGACGCGGTCACCGAGATCGCGGCCGGCTCGGGCCTGTACGTGCCGCGGCTCTTCGACAACTACACGTCGTTCACCGGCCGGCCGGCCGCGCTGTTCGCCATGCCGGTGGTACGGCGGCCCGGCGTCGGGGTGGTCACCGTGCTCGGCGGTGGCTATCCGGCCTCGGGCGTCGCGGGCACCGACCGGCTGCCCGTGCCGTACCTCCCGGAGGGGCTGTCGTACGACGCGCAGGAGGGCCCGGGCGAGGTGCAGACCCCGTTGCTCGGCTCGGCGGCGGACGATCTGCTGATCGGCGACAAGGTGTGGTTCCGGCACGCCAAGGCCGGCGAACTGTGCGAGCGGTTCCCGGAGTTGCAGTTGGTCGAGGGCGACCGGGTGACGGCGGCCGTACCGACGTACCGCGGTGAGGGTCACACCTTCCTCTGACCGCGGGGCCGGGCCGGCCACGCCGGTGCCCGGCCCCCACGGACGCCTACAGGGGCGTGACGTACGCCCCGGAGATCCCGCCGTCCACCAGGAAGTCACTGGCGTTGACGAACGAGGAGTCGTCGCTGGCCAGGAAGGCGACGGCGGCGGCGATCTCCTCGGCCTCGGCGAACCGGCCGAGCGGGATGTGCACCAGGCGGCGGGCGGCCCGCTCCGGGTCCTTGGCGAACAGCTCCTGGAGCAGCGGGGTGTTGACCGGGCCGGGGCAGAGCGCGTTGACGCGGATGCCCTCGCGGGCGAACTGCACGCCGAGTTCCCGGGACATGGCCAGGACTCCGCCCTTGGAGGCGGTGTACGAGATCTGCGAGGTGGCCGCGCCCATCCGGGCCACGAAGGACGCCGTGTTGATGATGGAGCCCTTGCCCTGCCGCCGCATGTAGGGGATGGCGGCCTTGCAGCACAGGTAGACGGAGGTGAGGTTGACCTCCTGGACGCGCTTCCAGGCCTCCAGCCCGGTCTCCAGGATGGAGTCGTCGTCGGGCGGGGAGATACCGGCGTTGTTGAAGGCGATGTCGACGCTGCCGTAGGTGTCGTAGGCCGTCTTGAACAGGGCCTCGACCTGCTCGGCGTCGGTGACGTCGACCTTGACGAAGATCCCGCCGACCTCCTCGGCGGCGGCCTTGCCGCGGGTCTCGTCGACGTCGCCGCAGACGACGTGCGCGCCCTCGGAGGCCAGCCGCCGCGCGGTGGCGAGGCCGATGCCGCTGCCCGCGCCGGTGATGACGGCGGTACGGCCGACGAGCCGGCGGCAGACGATCTCTTCGGTGGATGCGGTCACTGTGCGGGGCCCTCCGTGCTGATGAAGACGTTCTTGGTCTCGGTGAAGGCGGTGAGGGCGTCCGGGCCGAGCTCGCGGCCGATCCCCGACTGCTTGAAGCCGCCGAAGGGGGTCCAGTAGCGGACGCTGGAGTGGGAGTTGACGGACAGGTTGCCGGCCTTGACGGCCCCCGAGACGCGCAGGGCACGGCCCACGTCCCGGGTCCAGATGGAACCGGAGAGGCCGTACTCGGTGTCGTTGGCGAGCCGGACCGCGTCCGCCTCGTCCTCGAAGGGGATGACGACGGCGACCGGTCCGAAGACCTCCTCGACGGCCACGCGCGCCCGTGGGTCGACGTCGGTGAGCACGGTCGGCGGGAACCAGAAGCCGGGGCCCTCGGGGGCCGTGCCGCGGATGCCGGGCGCGTCCGCGTCGACGTAGGAACGGACGCGTTCCAGCTGGGACTTGGAGATCAGCGGGCCGATGTCCGTCTTCTCGTCCGCCGGGTCGCCCACGGTGACGGACTCGATCGCGGGGGCGAGGAGTTCCAGGAAGCGGTCGTGGACCGTCCGCTGGACGAGGATGCGGGTGCGGGCGCAGCAGTCCTGTCCGGAGTTGTCCAGGAAGGACATCGGGGCGGCGGCGGCCGCCGCCTCGAGGTCGGCGTCGGCGAAGACGATGTTGGGGCTCTTGCCGCCGAGTTCGAGGGTCACCCGCTTCACCTGGTCGGCACAGCGCGCCATGATGCGCTTGCCGACGCGGGTGGAGCCGGTGAACACGATCTTGGCGACGCCCGGGTGTCCCACCAGCGCCTCGCCCGCGATGTCGCCGCGGCCCGGCAGGACCTGGAACAGGTGCTCGGGCAGGCCTGCCGCCAGGGCGAGTTCGGCGAGCCGGAGCGCGGTGAGCGGGGTCGTCTCGGCGGGCTTGAGGATCACCGCGTTGCCGGCGGCGAGGGCGGGCGCGGTGCCCCACGCGGCGATGGGCATCGGGAAGTTCCAGGGGGCGATGACGCCGACGACCCCGAGGGGTTCGAGGAGGGTGACGTCGAGGCCGCCGGGGACGGGAATCTGGCGTCCCGTCAGGCGCTCCACCCCGCCGGCCGCGTAGTCGAGCAGGTCGCGGACGTTGCCGGCCTCCCAGCGGGCGTTGCCGATGGTGTGCCCGGCCTCCCGGACCTCCAGCCGGGCGAGTTCTTCCCGGTGTTCGTCGACGACGGCCGCGAACCGGCGCAGCAGCCGGGCCCGTTCGGCGGGCGCGAGGGCGGACCACTCGGCCTGGGCCCGTGCGGCCCGGTGCACGGCGGTGTCCACGTCCTGCTCCACGGCCCCCGCGACGGTCGCGATCACCTCCTCCGTGGCCGGGTTGAGGACGTCGAGTGCGTACTGTTGCGACAAGTGGTGCCTCACATGCGTTCGAAGGAGCGGCGCAGCTCCCAGTCGGTCACCGCGGCGTCGAAGGCCTCCAGTTCGACGCGGGCCATGTTGCGGTAGTGCGCGACGACCTCGTCACCGAAGGCGGCCCGGGCGACGGGGCTGTTCTCCCAGAGTTCGGCGGCCTCGCGGAGGGTGGTCGGGACGTGCGCGAAGTCGGCGGCGTAGGCGTTGCCGGGGCAGGGTTCGGGAAGTTCCAGCTTGTGTTCGATGCCGTACAGGCCGGCCGCGACCAGTCCGGCGACGGCGAGGTGCGGGTTGACGTCGCCCCCGGGCAGCCGGTTCTCGAAGCGCAGCGAGCGGCCGTGGCCGACGACCCTGAGCGCACAGGTGCGGTTGTCGTGGCCCCAGGCCACCGCGGTCGGGGCGAAGGAGCCCGGCTGGAACCGCTTGTAGCTGTTGATGTGGGGGGCGTAGAGGAGCGAGAAGTCCCGGAGGGCGACGAGCTGTCCGGCGAGGAAGTGCCGCATGACGTCGGACATGCCGTGCTCGGCCGCGAACACGTTACGGCCGTCCGGGTCCGTCAGCGACAGGTGGATGTGGCAGGAGTTGCCCTCGCGTTCGTTGTACTTCGCCATGAAGGTGAGGGAGACGCCCTCCTGGGCGGCGATCTCCTTGGCTCCGGTCTTGTAGATCGCGTGCTGGTCGCAGGTGACCAGGGCCTCGTCGTAGCGGAAGGCGATCTCGTGCTGGCCGGGGTTGCACTCGCCCTTGGCGGACTCGACGGTCAGTCCGGCGCCCGCCATCTCGTTGCGGATCCGGCGCAGCAGGGGCTCGATCCGTCCGGTCCCCAGCACCGAGTAGTCGATGTTGTACTGGTTGGCCGGGGTCAGCCCGCGGTAGTTCGCGTCCCAGGCGGCCTCGTACGTGTCCTTGAACACGATGAACTCCAGCTCCGTACCGACCTGCGCGGTGTAGCCGAGTTCGGCGAGGCGCTCCAGCTGGCGGCGGAGGATCTGGCGGGGGGCGGCGACGACCGGGGAGCCGTCGTTCCAGGCGAGGTCGGCGACGAGCATCGCGGTGCCCGGGTTCCAGGGCACACGGCGGAGGGTGGCGAGGTCGGGGTGCATGGCGAAGTCGCCGTAGCCGCGGTCCCAGGAGGACATGTCGTAGCCGTCGACGGTGTTCATCTCGGCGTCGACGGCGAGGAGGTAGTTGCAGCCCTCGGTGCCGTGCCGGAGGACCTCGTCGAGGAAGAACCGGGCGGCGAACCGCTTGCCCTGCAACCGCCCTTGCATGTCGGGGAAGGCCAGGACGACAGTGTCGATCTCGCCGCCCGCGACGAGGGTGTGCAGTTCCTCGACGCTCAGCGGGGGTGTGCGGTCTGCCACGGGGGAGCTCCTTCGGCTTCTCTCACGTCGGTACTGCACTGCTGCGGCCGGGCCGGGAGCTCTAAGGTATGGGTGAGAACCATTGCTTGGGAAGGGGGTACGGCCCTATGTCGCTGGACGCGGACGGCGCCCTCGACGACCCGTTGACGCCGGTGCTGCGGCCGGTACGGGCGGGCAACGGCTTCGAGGAGGCGCTGGAGCAGATCCTTCAGGTGGTCCGTCTCGGCCTGGTCCCGGGCGGCGGACGGCTGCCCGCCGAGCGGGAGCTCGCGGAGCGCCTCGGCATCAGCCGGGTGACGCTGCGCGAGGTGCTGAAGGTGCTCCAGGACCAGGGCCTGGTGGAGTCCCGCCGGGGGCGGTACGGCGGCACGTTCGTACTGCCGCGGACGGACGCGGGCGGCGAGGACGAGCTGCGCCGCCGGGTCGCCGAGGTCGACATCGAGGACGTGCTGCGGTTCCGCGAGGTGCTGGAGGTGGGGGCGGCCGGACTGTGCGCGTCGCACGGCCTGCCGCCCGACCAGGCGAACCGCCTCCGGGAGGCCCTGGCCCGCACCCACGAGGCACCGCTCGCGGACTACCGCCGCCTGGACACGCTGCTGCACCTGACGATCGCCGAGCTGTGCGGCTCGCCCTCCCTCACCGCCCAGTACGCGGCGGTTAGGGCGACGGTCAACGACCTGCTGGACTGCATCCCGCTGCTGGTCCGCAACCTGGAGCACTCGCAGCGCCAGCACATCGCGCTGGTGGAGGCGGTGCTGGACGGGGACGCCGACGGCGCCCGGGAGATGATGCGGGAGCACTGCGCGGGCACGGCGGCCCTGCTGCGCGGATTTCTGGCGTGACGACCGGCTCCCGTGCCAAAAAGGTACGCACAGACACCTTTGTCTCTCGGGAGGGGCCCATGGCCGGACGGCCGCTGATCGGCGTGAGCACGTATCTGGAGGCCGGCACGCGCTGGGGCGTCTGGGAGCTGCCGGCGGCCCTGCTGCCCGCCGGGTACCCGCGCCTGGTCCAGCGGGCGGGCGGGCTGGCCGCGATGCTGCCCCCGGACGCTCCCGAGCACGCGGCGGCCGCGGTGGCCCGCCTGGACGGTCTGGTGATCGCGGGCGGCCCGGACGTCGAGCCGGTCCGCTACGGTGCCGAGCCCGGCCCCCGCACCGGCCGCCCCGACCGGCCCCGGGACGCGTGGGAACTGGCCCTGATCGAGGCGGCCCTGGCGGCGCGGCTCCCGCTCCTCGGCATCTGCCGGGGCATGCAGCTCCTGAACGTCGCCCTCGGGGGGACCCTCGTCCAGCACATCGACGGTCACGCGGAGACACCCGGCGTCTTCGGCCACCACCCCGTCAAGCCGGTCCCCGGCACGCTGTACGCCGGCACGGTCCCGGAGGAGACGTCGGTCCCGACCTTCCACCACCAGGCGGTGGACCGCCTCGGGACGGGGCTGGTGGCCTCGGCCCTCGCGACGGACGACGGCACGATCGAGGCGGTCGAACTCCCCGCCGAACACGGCTGGGTCCTCGGCGTGCAGTGGCATCCGGAGATGGGCGGGGACCTGCGGGTGATGCGGGCGCTGGTCACAGCCGCGTCCTGAGCCAGGCCAGAGCCGCGTCGCCCTGGGCGCGCTGGAACGGGCGCAGCGCGGGCAGACCGGGCGGCGCCGGCCGCACCGAGTGTGCGAGGAAGTACCCGGTGAGCGCGGCCAGGACGGCGGTGACCCGGGCGGGGTCGGCGTCCCGCCCGAGCGGATGCGCCGTGAACACCCGCTCCGGGTCCGGGCCGCCCTGGGCCCGTACGCACGGCAGCATCACGAGGAGGTCGAACCAGGGGGCGGCGCGCACGGCGTGCGGCCAGTCGACGAAGACCACCGCGCCGTCGGCGGTGAGCAGCATGTTGTCGGCCCGCAGGTCGGCGTGGGCGAGGGTGTCGCCGGCGACGGACCCGGGCCAGGGGGCGGCGAGTCCGGCCAGTTCCGCGAGGTGCGAGACGGTCCACTCGTCCAGGCGGTCGAGGGCTTCCGGGGGACCCTCGGCCAACTGGCGCCAGCCGTCGAAGGAATCCGCGAGGTGCTCCGCGGCGGGCGGGGCGTCGACCGGGGACGGGGTGAGGGTACGACCGAGGGTGGCCACGGCGTCCAGGACGCGGCGCAGCTCCCCGGGGCGCCAGGGGACGTGCGGCTGCCGCCCGTCGACCTCCTCGAAGACGAGGGCCACCCAGGTGCCGTCGTCGTAGCTGCCGAGGAGCCGGGGCGCGGGGACGGTGGCGGGGAGGGCGGCGGCGTTGCGGGCCTCCGCGCGGTGCAGGGCGGGGCTGTGCGGATTGCTGTCGGCGCTGACCGCCTTGACGAACGCGGCCCGGTCGGCGGCGGTGCGGACTCTGGCGGCGACGCCCGGGGAGAAGCCACCGGGTTGGGTGACGGCGTGGGTGACGGGGGCGCCGCCGAGGAGATCGGCGACCGCGCCACGGACGGCGGCGGGCAGCGCCTCCCAGGGCGTGCGGGCGCCTTCGGCAGGCGGGGCAGCGGGGGTCGGCATGAACGGATGGTGCAGGGTGACACCAGGACCCCGCCACGCCTTCTCACCCCACCACGTCAGCCCCAGGCGAAGGGGCCGCAACGCCTTCTCACCCCACCACGTCAGCCGCAGGCGAAGGGGCCGCAACGCCTTCTCACCCCACCACGTCAGCCGCAGGCGAGGGGGCCGCAACGCCTTCTCACCCCACCACGTCAGCCGCGGGTGAGGGAGAGCAGTTCGCGGGCCGGGCCCGTCGGGCGGTGGCCGGTCGGCCATACCGCTCGCAGGTCCCGGCGCAACGCCACCCCCTCCACCGGGATGCTGACCAGGCGGCGCATCGCCAGTTCCTCGCCCACGGCGAGCTCGCTCAGGACCGCCGGGCCCGCGCCGCCGACCGCCGACGCCTTCACCGCCGTCGTCGAGGACAGCTCGATCAGCGGGCGGGCCAGACCACCGAGGGCCGCGTCGAGGACCTGGCGGGTGCCGGAACCGCGTTCGCGGAGGACGAGCGGGGTCGCCGCCAGTTCCGCCGCGGCCAGCGGGCGCCGGCGGCGGGCCCAGGGGTGGGCGGGGGCGACGACGACGATCAGCCGGTCGTGCGCTATCACCGTCGAGTCCAGCCCCTGCGGGACCGTCAGCCCCTCCACGAACCCCAGGTCGGCCTCGTCCGCGAGCAGCCGCTCCGCCACGGCCGTCGAGTTGCCCGCGAGCAGCGACACCGCCGTGTCCGGCCGCTGGGTGCGCAGCGCCAGCAGCCAGCCCGGCAGCAGGTACTCGGCGATGGTCATGCTCGCCGCGACCCGCAGCCGCGAGTCCCGCCGGTCCCGCAACGCCTGCGCCCCCGCGTCGAACGCCTCCGCCGCCTCCACCACCCGCCGCGCCCAGTCGGTCACCAGCGCCCCGGCGTCCGTGAGCCGGGAGCCGCGCGGTGAGCGGTCGACGAGGGCCACGCCCAGCTGGCGTTCCATCGAGCGGATCCGGCTGCTGGCCGCCGGCTGGCTGATCCCGACCTCCCGCGCCGCCGCCCCGAGGCTGCCGAGCCGCGCCACCGCGAGCAGCAGCTCCAGCGCGCCGAGGTCCGGTACCCGGTGCGCCAGCGTGCCGCCGCCCACCCGTCCCTCCGTCTCACTCATAAGACCAGCTTATGCCCTCATAGAGACGGACTCCCTGGTCGCGGGCCCGGGGCCGCGGGAGCGTGGTCCCATGGTCATCTCAGTCCGGCACCTGGGCCCCAACTGGTACGCCTCCGTGATGGGCACCGCCGCCCTCGCCCTCGGCGGCGCCGCGCTCGGCGGCGGCCCGCACGAGCTCTTCGTCGGCGTCTGGGCCCTGTCCCTGCTCCAACTCGTGGTGCTGCTGACCGCCCGCGCCCTGCACTGGATCCACCACGCCGACCAGGCCCGCGCCCACCTGCGCGACCCCGCCGTGGCCCCCTTCTACGGCTGCCTGTCCATGGCCCTGCTCGCCGTCGGAGGCGGTGCCCTCACCCTCGGCCGGGACTGGATCGGCGAGCCGGCCGCGGTCGTACTCGACTCCGTGCTGTTCGCCGCCGGTACGGCCGTGGGGCTCGCGGCGGCCGTCGTCGTGCCGTACCTCATGGCCGTACGGCACCGGGTCGGGCCCGGCCAGGCCTCTCCCGTGTGGCTGCTGCCGCTGGTCGCGCCGATGGTGTCGGCGGCGCTGGGCCCGCGGCTGGTGCCGCACCTGCCGCCCGGTCAGCCGCGGGCGGCCCTGCTCTACGGCTGCTTCGCCCTCTTCGGGCTGAGCCTGCTGGCCACGCTGCTGATGCTGACGCTCGTCTTCGCCCGGCTGGTCGCCGGCGGTCCGCCGCCCCTCGCCCTCACGCCCGCGCTCTTCCTGGTGCTGGGCCCGCTCGGGCAGTCCACGACCGCGGTGGGCGCCTTCGCCGACGTCGCGCGCGGGGTCGTACCGGCCCCCTGCGCCGCCGGGTTCGGCCTCCTGGCCGTGCTGTACGGCGTACCGGTGATGGGGTTCGCGGTGCTGTGGCTGGCGCTGGCCGGCGCGCACGCGGTGCGGGCGTGGCGGCTGGGCATGCGGTTCACCATGACGTGGTGGGCGTTCACCTTCCCGGTGGGCACCTGTGTCACGGGCACCGCCGCCCTGGGCCGGCACACGGGGCTCGCCGTGTACGACTGGCTGGCGACGGTTCTGTACGGCCTCCTCGTCGCCGGCTGGCTGGCGGCCGCCTCCGGCACCGTGCGCGGGCTGCTCAGCGGCGAGTTGCTCGCCGGGCCCCGACGGGTACCCGTGGCGCCGCCGCCGGTGCCGGGCCGTACGACGTCGGGTGCCGTCCGCTGACCCGCCCGCGGCACGGACCCGGGCGGCTCAGCGGGAGCGGTCCTGGACCGCCTCGATGTGTTCCGCCACCGCCACCACGACGACCCTGGTGTCGGGCACCGTGGCGCGCCAGCGGTGCCGGACCCCGCCGGTGAGGTACAGGGTGTCGCCGCGGCCGAGGCGGTACGCGCGGCCCTCCGCCTCGATCTCCACCGCGCCGTCGGCGACGTACATCAACTCGTCGTTGCGGTGCTGGAATTCGCGGCCCGCGTCGTGGTCGCCGGTGAACTCGGAGGCGTGCAGCTGGTGGTGGCCCCTGACCAGGGACCGGACCCTGGGCGCGAAGTCCGGGTCGACGGCGTCGTCGGCGCGGACGACGTCCACGCTGCACGCCGGGTCGGCCGCGGCGAGGAGTTCGACGGCCGTGGTGCGCAGGGCGTCGGCGACCTTCTCCAGGGAGGCGCGGCTGGGCCGGGCCCTGTCGTTCTCGATCTGGCTCAGGAAGGGCACCGACAGGCCACTGCGCTCGGCCACGACGGCGAGGGTGAGCGTCAGCGCACGGCGGCGCCGCCGGACTGCCGCGCCCACCCGCACGGGCTGCTGGTCCTTGTGGTCGCCCATCGCTCCGGCTCCCTCCTTCGCTCGTCGTCCGCCTTCAGGGTGCCCCGGCCGCGGCCGGTCCCCTCCTGAGGGGTTCTCTGCACCCTACGCATGTTCGGCAAACCGTTTCAGGCGGCCGTCACATCCCTGTCACGCCGAAGCGGTGCGACCCTCACGGTTCACGCCAGTGCGCGGCCTCCCCCGACTCGGCGTGCGCGGACTCCCCTGTCGGGATGAAGACACCGGCCGGAGGGCCCGTCAGCCGTTCCGGCCGGTGTCCGCCGAGGCCTGGGGCATACCGTGACGCTATGTGGTTGGCCGGATCCTTCTCGTAGGCGAGGCCGGGCGCAGCCTCACCACCTGGTCACCTGGTGTGCGGCGACCACAGGGTGACGAGGATCGGCTGCTTCCTCGCGTAGGCTCGCTTGAGCTCGGCGAGCATGGCGGGCGTGGAGCCGTCGACGACCTGGTAGCTGCCGTCCAGGCGTGGCCCTTCAGGTCGGCCAGCGAGTTCACGTCCTTCACGTACGACGGGACGGTGAGCTCCAGGGAGGTGGGGCCGTGCCGACGCCCGCCTCGAAGCCGAAGCCGAAGCCGATGTCGACCTGCCCGATGGCCTCGTTGACCGCGCCGCCGAGGCCGCCGGTGCCGACCATGCCGGCGATGACGACCATCGACAGGCCCAGCATGATGACCACGGGGCGTGCCCCGCGCCGAGCGCGACGCGTACGTGGGCCAGGCCACGGGTTCTCCACGGATGGCGACCCGCGACACAGCGCCCGGGCGCTGTCGGTGGGGTACGGCATGATGCGTGGCGTGACCGCGCGACTGATGCTTCTCGACACCGCCTCGCTGTACTTCCGCGCCTACTTCGGCGTCCCGGACTCCGTGAAGGCCCCGGACGGCACTCCGGTGAACGCCGTGCGCGGGCTGCTGGACTTCATCGACCGGCTGGTGAAGGACCACCGGCCGGACCTGCTGGTGGCCTGCATGGACGCCGACTGGCGGCCGCGATGGCGGGTGGACCTGATCCCCTCCTACAAGGCGCACCGGGTGGCCGAGGAGCGGGCGGCCGGACCGGACCAGGAGGAGGTGCCGGACACCCTCTCCCCGCAGGTGCCGGTCATCGAGGAGGTGCTGGACGCGCTCGGCATCGCCCGGGTCGGCGTCGCCGGGTACGAGGCGGACGACGTGATCGGCACCTTCACCGCGCGCGCCGGCGGCCCGGTCGACATCGTCACCGGCGACCGCGACCTGTACCAGCTGGTGGACGACGCGCGGGGGGTGCGGGTGCTGTACCCGCTGAAGGGTGTCGGCACCCTGCAGACCACCGACGAGACGTGGCTGCGTGAGAAGTATGGGGTGGACGGACCGGGGTACGCGGACCTGGCACTGTTGCGCGGCGACCCGAGCGACGGCCTGCCGGGGGTGCCGGGCATCGGCGAGAAGACGGCCGCCAAGCTGCTCGCCGAGTTCGGAGACCTGGCGGGGATCATGGCCGCGGTCGACGATCCGAAGGCGAAGCTCACGCCGTCGCAGCGCAAGCGGCTGGACGAGGCCCGGCCGTACGTCGCGGTGGCGCCGAAGGTGGTCCGGGTCGCGGGTGACGTCCCGCTGCCGGAGGTCGACACCGCACTGCCGAAGGCACCGCGCGACCCGGAGCAGTTGAACAGTCTGGCGGCCCGCTGGGGTCTGGGCGGATCCCTGAACCGCCTGCTGGCGACGCTGGGCGCCTGACCGGGTGGAGCACCGCCCGGCAAAACACCGGCAAAACACCGTCGGGAGATGTTCATGGAAGAGGTGTCCACCCGGAAAGAGGTGCTAACTTAGGTAAACCTAACCAATGGAGCAGGAGGCCGGTCATGGCAGAGCGCCCGGGACGTAAGCCGCGCAAGCCCCATTCCGCCCAGGTCGTGCGCACCGAGCGGCTGACCCCGCACATGCAGCGTGTGGTCCTCGGTGGCGACGGGCTGGCCGACTTCGCCGCGGACACCTGCACCGACCACTACGTGAAACTCCTCTTCGGACCGGAGGGCGTCAGCTACCCGGCCCCCTTCGACCTGGAGCGGATCCGCGCCGAGTTCCCGCGCGAGCAGTGGCCGGTGACCCGCACCTACACCGTGCGGTCCTGGAACCCCGAGCTGCGGGAACTGGCCCTGGACTTCGTGGTGCACGGCGACGAGGGCCTGGCCGGGCCGTGGGCCTGCCGCGTCCAGCCCGGTGAGACCGTGCACTTCATGGGCCCCGGCGGCGCCTACTCCCCCGCCGCGGACGCCGACTGGCACCTGCTGGCCGGCGACGAGAGCGCGCTGCCCGCGATCGCCCGCTCCCTGGAGTCGCTGCCCGTCGGCGCGACGGCCTTCGCCTTCATCGAGGTGTCCGGCCCCGAGGAGGAGCAGAAGATCGACTCCGATGTGGAGGTCGTCTGGCTGCACCGGGGCGGCCGGCCGGTCGGCGAGGCCTTGGTCGCCGCGGTACGGGCGCTGGAGTTCCCGGCGGGCCGGGTGCACGCCTTCGTCCACGGCGAGGCGAGCTTCGTGAAGGAACTGCGGGCCCTGCTGCGGGTCGAGCGCCAGATCCCGCGCGACGACCTGTCGATCTCCGGCTACTGGCGCCTGGGCCACAACGAGGACGGCTGGCAGGCCTCCAAGCGCGACTGGAACGCCCGTATCGAGGCGGAGCAGGAGGGCGGCGCGGCCGCGGCCTGAGGCGGCCGGCGGCACCCCGGCGCGAGCAGGTGCCGCCGCCACGCGGGTCGACCGGGTCGGGTCACACCGACCGCTGGTACGACCTGAACGTCCTGATCGACAGCCACACCGCCACGACCGCAAGGGCCAGCAGCGCCCCGCCCCGGCCGAGCACCACGCCCCAGTCCGGGTCCGCCGACATCGCCGAACGGCCCGCCACCATCGCCCAGTTGAGCGGGTTGAAGTCGGCGATGTGCCGCATCCAGCCGGGCATCTGGGACGGCGCCATGAAGGCGCTGGACAGGAACGTCAGCGGGAGCAGCAGGAAGGTGTTGATCCCGATGATCGACTCCCGCTCCCGCACCAGCATGCCGAGCGCGTTGGACAGCGCCCCGAAGACCGTGCCGAGCAGTACGGCGGCGACCACCAGGACCGCGACACCCGCGGCCCCGCCCGGGTAGTCGGCGCCGCCCAGCAGCCCGAGCAGCACGATGATCAGGGACTGGCCGGCCGTGATCAGCCCGTTGTTCACCACGTTGCCGTTCATCAGCGCGGCCCGGCTGACCGGGGTGGTCAGGAAGCGGTTCAGGGTGCCGCGCTGGATCTCCTCCAGCGTCCCCATCCCGGCCCACATGTTGGAGCTGAGGGCGCTCATCACCACCACCCCCGGCACCAGGTAGTCGAGGTAGGAGGTGGTGCCGAAGCCGCCCAGCTCGACGACCTTCCTGAAGAGGTTGCCGAACAGGAACAGCCAGATCACCGGCTGGATCAGGGTGATGACCGCGTAGGCGGGCTGACGCGCGAACACCAGCAGCTGGCGCTGGGTCATGTACCAGGTCTGGGACAGGGCGTGGCTCATCGGGCACCTCCGGCCAGGGCGAGCGACTCGGCGCTGCCGTCGGCCTCCGCGTACCGGCGGCCCGCGTAGCGCAGGTAGACGTCGTCGAGGGAGGGGCGGGCGACGGTCGCGGCCACCACGGTCACCCCGGACCGCTCCAGGGCGGCGAGCAGCGCGGGCACGGCGGCGGCCCCGTCGTCGGCGCGGGCGCTGATCCGGCGGCCGTCGAACAACGCCTCGTGCACGCCCGGCAGCCCGGTCAGAGCGCCCGCGAGCAGGGTGCGGCCGGCCTCCCCTGGTGCCTCGCGCAGCTCCACGTGCACCGCGTCGCCGCGCAGTTCGCCCTTGAGGGAGTCGGGGGTGCCCTCGACCACGACCCGGCCGCGGTCGACGATCGCGATCCGCTCGGCGAGCCGGTCGGCCTCCTCCAGATAGTGGGTGGTGAGCAGGATCGTCAGACCCTCCTCGCCGGCCAGCCGGCCGATCTCGTCCCACATCGCGGTGCGGGCCTCCGGGTCGAGACCGGTGGTGGGCTCGTCGAGGAAGAGCACCTCGGGGCGGTGGACCAGGCCGAGGGCCACGTCGAGGCGGCGCCGCATGCCTCCGGAGTAGCCCTTGACCGGGCGGTCGGCGGCCTCGGTGAGGCTGAAGCGGGCCAGCAGGTCGTCGACCCGGTGGCCGAGGGCGGTACCGCGCAGGCCGTACAGCCTGCCCTGGAGCCGGAGGTTCTCCCGGCCGGTGGCGACCGGGTCGGCGCCGGAGTTCTGGGCGACCACCCCGATCGCGCGGCGCACCCGGTCGGGGTGGCGCAGTACGTCGTGGCCTGCCACCGCGGCGGATCCCGAGTCGGGGCGGGCCAGGGTGGTGAGGATCTTGACGGTGGTGGACTTGCCGGCTCCGTTGGGCCCGAGGAGCCCGAAGACGGTGCCGGGTTCGACGGTGATGTCCATGCCGTTCAGCGCGGTGACGTCACCGGGGTAGGTCTTGATCAGTTGGCGCGCCTGCACTGCGGGCGCACGGGTGTTCATGACAGGGCTCTCCTGAGTGAGCGGATGACAGCTGATCCGCATGAGGAGCACCGGGCTATCCTGGGTGTGCCGCACCTCGATCGCCCGGATCTGCCTCACGGCGGGTTCAGCTCGGGGTTCGAAGACCCTGGCGGGGCTGCTGGAACAGCTCTGCCGGGGTCTGTTTCCGTTACCGGTCCGCCTCCGTGAACTCCGGCGGGAACTCGCCGGTCTCGTGGAACCGGCGCCAGCCCTCGACGCCCGGCAGCGAACCGTCCTGTATCTCCCGCACGAAACCGCGGACCCATTCGGTCTGCGCCTCCAGCATGTGCAGGTGGTACTCGACCTCGACGACGAACAGCCGGGGCAGCGTCTCGTGCAGCTTCTCCAGCACCGCCCGGCCGCCGGCGACCTCCACCTCCAGGGAGCTCAGCCGGTCCGCCAGCAGGCGCTCGACCTCGTCCGGCGGCAGCGCGCCCATCAGCGAGAGCGCCGTCTCGAAGATCGGGTACTCCTTGGCCGGGACGGCCATCAGGTCGGACAGCCAGTGGACCATCTCCTCGCGCCCGGCGTCCGTGATGCCGTAGACCGTGCGCTCCGGGCGGTTGCCCTGCCGCTCGACGTCGGCCACCTCGACGAAGCCGTGCTTCTCCAGGTTCCGCATGACCGTGTAGAGCGAGCCGTAGTTGGTCCGGGTGCTGGTGTCCTTGCCCTGACGGCGCATGGTCTGGGCGATCTCGTACGGATGCATCGGCTTCTGCCAGAGGGTCGAGAGGACGACGAGCGCCAGAGGATTGCCGAGCTTGCGCCGCTGCACCGCCATACCGCCCCCCTCGCTTCCGAATATCCGTTGCCGAACATATCGCGAGTTCGCGACCCCCGTCAATACACACGATGTATCGCGTTTTGACGGCCCGCGCAAGGGCGTGAGGACTTGGGCCCGCCCCGGACATGCCGGTGTGACGCGGGCGAAACAGCGCTTCCCTAATTTCTGTCGCCCGACAGGAAATACGCCCTGACAGGCAGGTAGCGCCGTGACGACCACCGACGACCGCTCGCTGAAGGAGACCGCCGACCACTCCCTGGAGGAGTTCGGCTACCGCCAGGAGCTGCATCGCAGCCTCGGCCGGTACGCCTCGTTCGCCGCCGGGTTCTCCTTCATCTCCGTACTGACGACCGTCTTCCAGTTCTTCGCCTTCGGGTACGCGTTCGGCGGCCCGGTCTTCTTCTGGGCCTGGCCGGCCGTGCTGGCCGGCCAGTTGCTGGTCGCCGCCTGCTTCGCCGAACTGGCCGGGCGCTACCCGATCTCGGGCGCGATCTACCAGTGGTCCTCACGCCTCTCCAACCCGTCCTTCGGCTGGTTCGCGGGCTGGATCATGGTGATCGGGCAGATCGTGGTGGTCGCGGCGGCCGCGCTCGCCCTCCAGATGGTGCTGCCGGCGCTCTGGTCCGGCTTCCAGCTGATCGGCACCGACCCCACGCCGACCTCGGCCGACGGCGCGGCCAACGCGGCGGTCCTGGGCGTCGCCCTGCTGGTGCTCACCACCCTGGTGAACATCATGGACAACCGGGTGATGTCCGTGATCAACCGGGTCGGGGTGACCGCCGAGATCATCGGCGCGGTGCTGATCGTGGTACTGCTGCTCACCCACTCCAAGCGCTCCCCCGGCATCACGTTCCACACCGGGACGGCCGCCGAGGGAGGCCTGCTGGGCGCGCTGCTGGTCGGCTCGTTCACGGCCGCGTACGTGATGATCGGCTTCGACAGCGCGGGCGAGATGAGCGAGGAGACGCACCAGCCGCGCCGGACGGCGCCCCGCACCATCCTCACCGCGCTGACCGCCGCGGGACTGCTCGGCGGACTGGTCATCCTCGGTGGCCTGCTGGCCGCGCCCAGCCTCACCGACGGGCACCTGGGGGTGGACGGGCTGAGCTACGTGCTGACCAGCAGCCTCGGGGACGGGGTCGGGCGGGTGCTGCTGGCCGACGTGGTGGTGGCGATCGCGGTGGCGACGCTCGCCATCCAGACCGCGGCCTCCCGGATGCTGTTCTCCATGGCGCGGGACGGGCAGCTGCCGTTCGCCGAACGGCTGGCGCGGGTGAACCCCCGTACCGGGATGCCGGGCGCGCCGGCCGTCGTGGTGGGGGTGCTGGCCGCCGTGCTCCTGCTGCTGAACTTCGTCTCCCCCGACGCCTTCCTGGCGATCGGGACGACGTGCATCGTGATGCTGTACCTCGCGTACGCGATGGTCACCGGGCCGCTGCTGGTGCGGCGGCTGCGTGGGGAGTTCCGCGCCGAGGGGGCGGACGAGACCGGGGCACCGCTGTTCTCGCTGGGGCGGTGGGGGGTGCCGGTGAACGTGGTCGCGCTGCTGTACGGACTGGTGATGACCGTGAATCTGGCGTGGCCCCGGGGGGCCGTGTACGACCCGGCGGGAGGTCACTGGTACTTCCGGTGGTTCACCGTGTTGTTCATGGTCGGGACGGTGGTCGTGGGCGGCGTTTGGAGGCTCACCCGGGCGGCGTCGCGGAGTGCGGTCGCTGTGCCGGAGGCTGTGGCGTAGTGGGTCAGGTGCGGGTGGGTGGGGGCTGGTCGCGCAGTTCCCCGCGCCCCTGACGGGGCGCGTCCCCGTACCCTTGGCTGCAAATGAGACGTAAGACCGCCGTACCGCCCTCTCCCCTCCCCCAGCGCCAGGGGGTGGACCCTGTTCGGGTGCGGTTGCCGTTCTCCGGGGAGTGGGCCACGGTCGGGGAGTACCTGGTGGCCCGGCTCTCCGGGGCCGCCCCCGGCGCCGTCGCGGAGATGCTGGACTCGGGGCTCGTCGTGGGCGCCGACGGGCACCCCGTCGGCGCCCACGCCCCCTACGTCCCCGGCCTCTACCTCTGGTTCCACCGCGAGATGCCGGCCGAAGTCCCCGTCCCCTTCCCGCTCGGCGTCGTGTACCGGGACGACCACCTCGTCGTCGTCGACAAGCCGCACTTCCTCGCGACCACCCCGCGTGGCAGTCACGTCACCGAGACCGCGCTCGCCCGGCTGCGGCGGGAGCTGGGGATTCCGGCGCTCGGGGCGGCGCATCGGCTGGACCGGCTCACGGCCGGGCTCGTGCTGTTCACTGTCCGGCCCGAGGAGCGCGGGGCCTATCAGACGCTGTTCGGCGAGCGGCGGGTGCGGAAGGAGTACGAGGCGATCGCACCGTACGATCCCTCGCTCGCCGTTTCCCGGACCGTGCGCAGTCGCGTCCTGAAGGAGCGCGGGGTGCCCGCGGCCCGGGAGGTCGACGGGGAACCCAACGCAGAGACGCTCGTCGAACTCGTCGAGCGCAGAGGTGACCTGGGGCGGTACCGGCTCACCCCGCGCACCGGGCAGACGCACCAGTTGCGCGTCCACATGAGCGCGTTGGGCGTGCCCATTCTGGGCGATCCGCTGTATCCGGTCGTGACCGGCCCCGTGCCGGCCGGTGACTTCCGGCGACCGCTGCAACTGCTGGCGCGACGGCTGGAGTTCACCGACCCGGTCACGGGGGTGGAGCATCGGTTGCGCAGCGGGCGGACGCTGCGTGCCTGGGAGTCGTACCAGGACTGGGCCGGCTAGCGCCCCAGCCACCAGCGGCGCAGCCGCGGCCAGATGCCGCGCGGTGCGGTCTCGGGTTCGGGCGCGGGCGCGGGCGCGGGCGGGGCGACGGGTGCCGGGTGGGCCGGCGCCGACGGCTCCGGCGCGGGCGGTACGGGCGCCGGCCGGGTGGGAGCGGCCTGCCAGTCGGTGCGCTGCGGCGGGACCAGGGCGGGGCTCGGCATCAGGGTGACGTCCTGCTTGGGCTTCGGGTCGAAGCGCACCGGGAGTTCCACCAGGTGGCGGGAGGCGATCGACGCGCGCCAGCGCAGTTCCTCCTCCTCGCAGTCGAGCTGGATGTCGGAGAGGCGGGTCAGCAGCTGGTCGACGCCGACGTCGGCGATGGCACGGCCGATGTCCTGGCCGGGGCATTCGTGCGGGCCGCCGCCGAAGGCGAGATGGGAGCGGTTGCCCTGCATGTTGGCATTGAGGTCGGGGCGGACGCGCGGGTCGACGTTGCCCGGCGCGGGTGCGTAGAGCAGGCCGTCGCCCTTGCGGATGCGCTGGCCGCCGAGTTCCGTGTCCTGTTTGGCGAAGTAGGCGAAGACCGTGCTGAACGGGGGTTCGTCCCACAGGGACTGCTCGATCGCCTCCGGGACCGTCATCTGGCCGCCGTTGAGCTGGGCGCGGAAGCCGGGCTCGGTGAGGACCATCCGCAGCGCGTTGGCGAGGAGGTTGGCGGTGGTCTCGTAGGCGGCGTAGAGAACGACCCGCAGGTGCTGGGCGACCTCGTCGTCGTTGAGCCGGGCGGGGTGGTTGACGAGGTGACTGGTGAAGTCGTCCTCGAGGCGGGCCCGGCGGCGGGCGGTGAGCCGGGTCAGGCAGCTCATGACGTACTCGTTGCTGGCGATCGCGGTCTCGGTGCCCTTGAGCGCGTCCCGGGTGGCCTCCACGATCCGGTCGTTGTACTCCTCGGGCATGCCGAGCAGTTCGCACATGACCGCCATCGGCAGGTGCTCGGAGTACTGCGAGACCAGTTCGGCGCGGCCCTTCTCACAGAACTCGTTGACGAGCAGCTGGGTGTAGCGGCCGATCAGGCGGCGGATGCTGCGGTGGTCGATGGTGGTCATGGCGCCCTGGACCGCCGCACGCAGGCGCAGGTGTTCGTCGCCCTCGGCGTGCGAGCAGATGGGCTGCCAGGCGATGTGCGGCATCAGGGGGTGGTCGGGCTTGACCATGCCTTCGCGCAGCGGGGTCCAGATGCGGCTGTCCCGGGTGAAGACGGCGGGGGTGCGGACCATCTGGAGGTTCTCGGTGAGTCCGAGGACCACCCAGACCGGTACGTCGTCGTGAAGCAGCACGGGCGCCACGGCGCCGTGTTCCTCGCGCAGCTTCTCGTAGAGTTCGCCCAGGTGGTCCGCGTCGGCGCCGAAGAGCCGATGCAGTCCACCGGGGCCGCGGTCGGCGGCGGGGGCGCCGCCGTGGGCGGAGCCGCGGTCGTGGGCCGGGCAGCCGGGCGGTGGGGCCGACTCCGTGCTGGGTCCGGCGGGTCGGGGGGATTCTGGCGTCACAGTGATCGCTCCGGGAGAGGTGTCAGGTGAGCGCGCCGGACATGGCGAGCGAGTGCAGGAAGCGCATCAGCGTCATCAGGACGTCCCGGCTGGAGGCGCGGCGGCGGGCGTCGCACTCGATGATGGGGATCTCGGGCGACAGGTCCAGTGCGGTGCGCAGTTCATCGATGGGGTAACGGGGCGCGTCCGGGAAGGAGTTGACGGCGACGACGAACGGCACGCCGCGCTCCTCCAGGCGGCCCATGACGTCGAAGCTGACCTCCAGGCGCCGGGTGTCGATGAGGACGACCGCGCCGAGGGCTCCTTCGAACAGGCCGTTCCACAGGAACCAGAAGCGTTCCTGGCCGGGGGTGCCGAAGAGGTAGAGCACCAGTTGGTCGGTGATGCTGATCCGGCCGAAGTCCATGGCCACGGTGGTGGCGGTCTTGGAGTCGGAGCCGTAGTTGTCGTCGACCCCGATGCCGGCCTGGGTCATGGTCTCCTCGGTGGTCAGCGGTCTGATCTCGCTGACGGCACCGACCATGGTGGTCTTGCCGACTCCGAAGCCGCCCACGATCACGATCTTCACCGCGGCCAGCGCGGTGTGCGGGAGGTGGTCCTCGGTGCGGGGGCCGGGGATCATCTCAGAGCCTTTGAAGTCCATGCATCACCGCTTCGAGAAGGGAACGGTCGGGGAGCGCCTGGCGGACGATCGGGGCGCGCGCCTGCACCAGTTCGGCCGTGATCAACTCGGTGATCAGTGCCGTCATCGCGCTGAACGGCAGGTTGAGGTAGGCCGAGAGCTCGGCCACGGACAGGGGCGCGAGACAGAGCCTGAGCAGCACCGCCTGCTCCGGCGTGACGGAGGGCGGGGGGTCGGCACGCGCCACGATTAAGGTGACCAGGTCGAGTTCGGCCCGGGCCCCGTCGGCGCCGCTGATGACGTAGAGCCGCTCGGGGTTCTTGTTGTCGCCGTCCTCTCCGCCGTTCTCGGGGGCCGGCGGCACGGACGGGAGCGGTGGCGGGACGAGTTCCGGCCTGGGCAGGCGCCGTTTGCGTTGCGGAGGAGTCATACGGTCTGCCCGTTGCGCCGGGGCGGGCTGGTCAGGTGGGCACCGATGCGCACGACGAGGTCGCGCATCATCTCGCTCATCCGGCCGGGTTCACAGGTCACGTCGGCGAGCACCGCGAGGTAGGCGTTGGCGCCGGCGGACATCAGGTAGAAGTAGCCCCGGTCGATCTCGATGAGGACGAGGTTCATGTCCCCGTTGCTGATCGGGAGTTCCTGGGCGACGGCACCGGCCAGGCTCTGTACGCCCGCGCAGGCCGCGGCCAGCCGGTCGGCGGCGTCGGGGTCACCGCCGTGCCGGGCGATGCGCAGTCCGTCGGCGGAGAGCACGACGATCATCTCGACGCCCGGTACTCCGTCGGCGAGCTGCTTGAGCATCCAGTCGAAGTTGCCTCGCTGCTGGATCACTTGAGGTCCCCCTCGTCGTCGGCCTCGGGGCCGGCCGGGTCGTTGATCAGGTGCAGGTACTTGGTGGGGTTCCGGGTGAAGTCGGTGGGGTGGACACCCGGGTTGTTCTTCTTGAGCCCCTCCCAGAAGGCCTCGACCCACAGTCCGGGTTCGCGGCGTTCCGGCTCCGGCTGCTCGGGTTCGGGCTCCTTGTGCTGCGACCAGACGGTCGGGTTGCCCTCACGTTCGGCGCGCTCGATGGCGGCCTGTTCGGCGAGCCGCCGGCTGAGCGGCGTCTTCATCCGGCTGCGCCGCTGCGGGAGTCCGCCCGCGGTCCACTCGGTGACCTCGGGGACGTCGTCCTCCATGGAGATCCCGGCGGGGATCCGGGGGCTGGTGGGCCGCCGCTTCTTGGGCGGCCTCTTGGGACCTTCGAGGGCGCCGAGTTCGGGCTTCGGGATGCCGGTGGCGCCGATGCCGTGGGCGATGCCGGGCGCCGGGTCGGTGGTCATCATGTCGCTGGGGACGATGAGGACGGCCCGCACCCCGCCGTACGCCGAGGCGCGCAGCGAGACGTCCATGTTGTACGTGGTGCAGAGCCGGCCGACGACGGACAGGCCCAGGCGCGGGTTCTCGCCGAGCACCTGGATGTCCTTGCCCTGCTTGGCCTTCTCCAGCAGACCCTCGAGGCGGCCGCGGGCCTCCTCGTTGAGGACGACACCGGCGTCCTCGATCTCGATGCACACGCCGGACTGCACCTCGACGGCGGTGACGTGCACCTTGGTGGAGGGCGGCGAGTAGCGGGTGGCGTTGTCGAGGAGTTCGGCGGCCGCGTGGATGATCGGCTCGACCGAGGTGCCCTTGATGTTGACCTGGCAGATGGAGTGCAGCTCGATGCGCCGGTACTCGAGGATCCGGGACATGGCGCCACGCAGCACGCTGTAGAGGGCGACGGGGTTGGGCCACTGGCGGCCCGGCCGGCCGCCGCCGAGGACGGAGACCGAGTCGGCGAGGCGTCCGATCAGCGCCGTGCCGTGGTCGATGCGCAGCAGGTCGTCGAAGACCTCGGGGTTGCGGCCGTGGTCCTCCTCCATCTCCCGGAGTTCGTGGGCCTGCTGGTGGACGATGGCCTGGACGCGCCGGGCGACGCTGACGAACGAGCGCTCCAAGGAGTCCCGTTGCAGGTCCTCCTCGTCGACGATGTCGAGCATGGTGCGGATCAGCCGGCGCTGCGACTCGGGGGCGTTGCGCAGGCGGGGGTCGCCGTCGAAGACCTGGCGGATCACCTCTTTGGGCGACTCGCCCGCCTTCAGCCGGTACAGCGCGGTCGGGAACACCTCGTTGCCGAGGCGATCGATCTCCTCCTGGCCGGCGGTGAGCCGCCGTTCCAGATACGCGCTGTGACGGTGGTGCTCGGCCCGGGCGTCCTGGAGCATGCGGCCGCGCCGTACCGCTTCCGCCGCCGTCGCGAGCACCAGGAGCGTGCCGACGGCACCGCACACGCCGACGGCGGTCCGGGCGGATGCCGCCACCACGACGACGGCGGCGGCGGTCGCCGCGGCCATCAGTATGGCGGGCAGCAACAGCACGCGCGCCAGGGAAAGTTCACGGCCCTCGGGAGGCGATTGCACACTCACCATGTATGCCTTCTGAGACGAATCGGCTGGGTGTCGGGGGACTTCGCGGGGGGAAGGTTCATGGAGCAGTAGGGATCTTCCGTATGTTTGGGAACAGGCGCACGAATTCACCTCAACTCGGTGCGCCGCGGGCGAGCTTAGTCCGACCGGATCAACGCCGTGTCATATTCGGCAAGCACCTGAAAGCGCCCGAACCACTGGAGTACCCTCTGTCATTTTGCACACAGGGCATTCATTCGAACACGTGGCGTAGCGAACCATGGATGTACGAAAGTGACTCACCGTGACGGGTGAAAGCGCGCTGCGGGGCGAAACCCCGGCGGGCCTCAGGCCCCGACGATCCGCAGCGCCGCGTCGGCGGTGGCGCGGGCGAACTCGCGGGCGGGGCGCTCCGGTTCGGAGCGGTGGACCAGGATGACGCCCTCGATCAGACCGAAGACAAGATCGGTCCGCAGCTCCAGCTCGCCCTTGGCCGACGCCCCGCCGACGGTGCCGGATGCCGATGCGGAAGCCGCGGCGGACACCGTGGCGGCGATCAACTGCCGGTACGCGTCCTTGAGTTCGGCACGTACGGCACGAAAGGCGGCGAACCGGTCCGCCCGCACCTCGGGCAGCAGGTAGAGCGCGCCCAGATTGTGCGGCCCCGCGCACAGCAGCTCCACGTCGGCCCGGCACAGGGCCCGCAGCCGCTCCGCGGCCGGCGTCACGTCGTCCGCGAGCAGCTCACGCGCGTAGGCCAGGGACGGGGTGACGGTGGACTCCAGCAGCTCGGCGAGGAGTTCCTCCTTGCCGGAGACGTAGTGGTACATCGACGCCTGCCGCATGCCCGCCCGTTCGGCGACGGCCCGGGTGGTGGTGGCCGCGTAACCGTGGGTGGTGAACAACTCGGCCGCCGCCGCCAGCAGTTCGGCCCGCGGTTCCAGACCGCTGTCCGGCCGCTGCGCGACCCGTGGGCGACCGACCCGCCGGCCACCACTGCTCGTCCCCATGCGTTCGATCCTCGCACACGCCGCCGCGCGACGATCACGCCCCCGCGCGCAGGCCCCCCGTGAGCCCTCGGTAACCGGGCCGGAACGCCGGTGCAACGCCGCCGACGCGGCCCGCCCCTAATTTCTGTCGGGCGACAGAAACAATCCGAGCCCGAGCGACCGGAGGCCGAGCGATGGCGACAGCGACGACATACGGAGCCCGGGCGCACGCCCGCGCCCAGGAGGGCGCCCGCGCCGACGCGATGCCGGTCGTACCGGCCGCCGACTGGCCCGACCCGCCCTGCGAGGCCGGCCACCTGGTGTGGGCCGAGACGGTGGCCGGCGGCAACTACACGCACCGCGTCCTGGCCCGCGGCACCGAGCTGCGCCTGACCGACCTGCGCGGCGACGCCTGCGCCCACCTGCTGCTGTACGCCGACGGCCGCCCCTGGGAGCGCCTGAACGTCGCCGACACCGTCAAGGTCCAGTGGAACGCCTACCTCGGCGAGGGCGTGCTGCTCCTGTCCGACCAGGGCCGGGTGCTGGCCTCCGTCGTCGCCGACACCTCCGGCCGGCACGACGCCCTGTGCGGCACCTCCACCCTGGTCCGCAACACCGGCCGGTACGGCGACGGGACCCCGCAGTCGCCGTCCCCGGCCGGCCGCGAGCTGTTCAAGCTGGCGGCGGCCAAGAACGGCCTGGAGCCGCGCGACCTGCCGCCGTCCCTGTCGTTCTTCCAGGGCGTGGAGGTGCGCGACGACGGCACGCTGGACTTCACCGGCTCGGCCGGTCCCGGCGGCAGCGTCACGCTCCGCGCCGAGCAGGACCTGACCGTGCTGATCGCCAATGTGCCGCACCCGGCCGACCCACGCCCGGACTACGTCAGCACCCCTCTGGAGGTGCTGGCCTGGCGCGCCGCCCCGACGTCACCCGGCGACCCCCTGTGGGACGCCACCCCCGAGGGCCGTCGCGCCTTCCTCAACACCACCGGATTCCTCGCCGCCAGGGGGCTCGCATGAGCACGAGCACGGGGACCGCCGTCGTCCCGGCCCGCGCCGCCTGGTCCGCCGTGATCCGCGCGGGCGAGACCCTGACCATCACCGACCTGCACGGCAACCAGGCCGTCGACTTCCTCGCCTACGACGCCCACGACACGGCCGTCCGCTACAGCGCGCCCGACACCATCCACGCCCAGGGCGGCATCTTCCTCACCACCGGCAGTGTCCTGCTCTCCAACGAGCACACCGCGCTGATGACGGTGACCGAGGACGAGGTCGGCCGGCACGACACGGTCGGCGGCGCCTGCTCCAAGGAGTCCAACACCCTGCGCTACGGCCACCACACCTGGTCCCAGCACGCCTGCGTGGACAACTTCCTCGCCGAGGGCGCCAAGCACGGCCTCGGCAAACGCGACCTGGTCTCCAACATCAACTGGTACATGAACGTGCCCGTCGAGAAGGACGGCACCCTCGGCATCGTCGACGGCATCTCGGCACCGGGCCTGAAGCTGACGCTGCGCGCCGAGCGGGACGTCCTGGTCCTGGTGTCCAACTGCCCTCAGATCAACAACCCCTGCAACGGCTTCGACCCGACCGCCGTGCGGATGACGATCGCCGGAGCCGCGGAATGACCTTCGACACCCTGCTCGTCGCCAACCGCGGCGAGATCGCCGTCCGCGTCATCCGCACCGCCCGCGAACTGGGCCTGCGCACGGTCGCCGTGTACTCCGACCCCGACCGCGCCGCCCCCCACGTACGCCTGGCCGACGAGGCGGTCCGGCTCGGCCCGGCGCCCGCGAAGGAGTCGTACCTCGACGCCGACCTGGTCCTGAAGGCGGCGAAGGACACCGGTGCCGGCGCGATCCACCCCGGCTACGGCTTCCTCTCCGAGGACGCCGGGTTCGCCCGGCGCTGCGAGGAGGCCGGGATCGTGTTCGTGGGTCCGACCCCGGAACAGCTGGAGCTGTTCGGCGCCAAGCACACGGCACGGGCGGCGGCCGAGGCGGCCGGGGTGCCGCTGGCCCCGGGCACCGGTCTCCTCTCCGGTCCGGACGAGGCCCTTCGGGCGGCCGCCGCCATCGGCTATCCCGTCATGCTCAAGGCCACCGGCGGTGGCGGGGGTATCGGCATGTCGGCCTGCCGGTCGGCCGCCGAGCTGACCGAGGCCTGGGAGCGGGTGCAGCGGGTCGCCGCCGCCTCCTTCTCCTCCGCCGGGGTGTTCCTGGAACGCCTGGTCGAGCACGCCCGCCATGTCGAGGTGCAGGTGTTCGGCGACGGTGCGGGCCGGGTCGTCACCTTCGGCGACCGGGACTGCTCGCTCCAGCGCCGCAACCAGAAGGTCGTCGAGGAGGCCCCGGCGCCCGGCCTGCCCGACCACGTCCGTGCCCGGCTCGCCTCCGCCGCCCGCGGACTGTGCGCCTCGGTCGGCTACCGCTCCGCGGGCACGGTCGAGTTCGTGTACGACGCGGCCCGCGAGGAGGCCTACTTCCTGGAGGTCAACACCCGCCTCCAGGTGGAGCATCCCGTCACCGAGGAGATCTACGGCGTCGACCTGGTCGCCTGGATGCTGCGCCTGGCGCGGGGCGAGACCGAGGTCGTGCGCGACCCGGGCGCACCGCGCGGGCACGCCGTCGAGGCCCGGGTCTACGCCGAGGACCCGTCCCGCGAACACCGGCCCAGCGCCGGACTGTTGACGCGGGTGGAGTTCCCCGAGGGCGTTCGCGTCGACGGCTGGGTGGAGACCGGCACCGAGGTCACGACGTCGTACGACCCGATGCTCGCGAAGGTGATCGCGCACGGCCCCGACCGCGCCGGGGCGCTGCGCAAGCTGGACGAGGCGCTGGCCCGCACCCGAGTCGACGGCATCGAGACCAACCTGGGCCTGGTGCGCGCCGCGCTCACCGGACCCGGCTTCCGCGCCGCCGCCCACTCCACGGCATCGCTCGCCACGGTCACCGATCCCACCCCGCGGATCGAGGTCGTCTCGGCCGGCACCCTCACCACCGTCCAGGACTGGCCGGGCCGCACCGGCTACTGGCAGGTGGGCGTGCCCCCGAGCGGCCCGATGGACGACCGCTCCCTCCGCCTCGGCAACCGTGCGCTCGGCAACCCGGAGGGCGCGCCCGGCCTGGAGTGCACCCTTCAGGGCCCGTCACTGCGCTTCACCCACGCCACGACCGTCTGTGTGACCGGCGCCCCGGCTCCGGTGGCCGTCGACGGCACCCCGGTCGCCCAGTGGGAACCGGTGACGGTCCCGGCGGGCGGGCTGCTGGAGGTCGGCACCCCGGCCGAGCACGGCCTGCGCACCTACGTCCTGTTCGCCGGCGGCGGTCTGGACGTCCCGGACTTCCTGGGCAGTGCGAGCACCTTCACGCTGGGCCGGTTCGGCGGGCACGGCGGGCGGGCGCTGCGCACGGGTGACGTCCTGCACGGCGGTGCCGTGACGGCGGGTGAGCCGGTGGCCGAACGCCCGCGCTTCGACACGGTCTGGCACCTCGCGGCCGTCGAAGGCCCGCACGCCGCGCCGGAGTTCTTCACCGAGGACGACATCCGTGACTTCTACGCCGCCGAGTGGAAGGTGCACTTCAACTCGGCGCGCACCGGGGTCCGGCTGGTCGGGCCCAAGCCGCGCTGGGCGCGCACCGACGGCGGTGAGGCGGGCCTGCACCCGTCCAACATCCACGACACCCCCTACTCGGTCGGCGCCGTCGACTACACCGGCGACATGCCGGTCCTGCTCGGCCCCGACGGTCCCTCGCTGGGCGGTTTCGTGTGCCCGGCGACCGTCCTGAGCGGCGAACGCTGGAAGCTCGGCCAGCTCCGCCCCGGCGACACGGTCCGCTTCACCCCGGTCGACGTGACGGGCGCGCCCCGCCCCGAGATCGCCGACGGCGGTGTGCTGGCCCGCGACGGGGACGTCACCTACCGGCGCAGCGGCGACGACAACCTGCTGGTCGAGTTCGGCCCGATGCAGCTGGACCTGGCGCTCCGCATGCGCGTCCACGCGCTGATGGAGGCGGTTTCGGCGGCTGCCCCGCCCGGGGTCACGGACCTCACCCCCGGCATCCGCTCGCTCCAGATCCGGACGGACCCGGCCGTCCTCCCCCAGTCCGGACTCCTGCCCGTCATCCGGGAGATCGTCTCGGGTCTGCCGCCCACCGACGAACTGGTGGTCCCCTCCCGCACGGTCCACCTCCCGCTCTCCTGGGACGACCCGGCGACCCGGGAGGCGATCACCCGCTACATGGCGGGGGTCCGCGACGACGCGCCCTGGTGCCCGTGGAACATCGAGTTCATCCGCCGGATCAACGGCCTGGACTCGGTCGAGGACGTGTACCGCACGGTCTTCGACGCGGAGTACCTCGTGCTGGGCCTCGGCGACGTGTACCTGGGCGCCCCGGTCGCCACCCCGCTCGACCCGCGCCACCGCCTGGTCACCACGAAGTACAACCCGGCCCGCACCTGGACCGCCGAGAACTCCGTCGGCATCGGCGGCGCCTATCTCTGCGTCTACGGCATGGAGGGCCCGGGCGGCTACCAGTTCGTGGGCCGCACCACCCAGGTGTGGTCGGGGTGGCAGCAGCGCGGCGCGTTCGAGCCGGGCTCGCCCTGGCTGCTGCGGTTCTTCGACCGGATCAGGTGGTATCCGGTGACCGCGGACGAACTCCTCGACCTGCGGGCCGACATCACCTCCGGCCGGTTCGTGCCGCGCATCGAGGAGGGGACCTTCTCCCTGGCGTCCTACCAGGACTTCCTCGCGGAACACGCCGACTCGATCGCGGAGTTCAGGGCGCGTCAGCAGAAGGCGTTCACCGGGGAACGCGATGCCTGGGAGGCGGCGGGCGAGTTCGCCCGGGCGGCGGCGGCCACGGCCCCCGCCGCCGCACCGGCGGAGGTGTCCGTGCCGCCGGGCGGCCGGCTGATAGAGGCCGAGTTCGCCGCCTCCGTATGGCAGTTGAACGTACGGCCGGGCGACGAGGTGGCGTCCGGTCAGCCGCTGCTCGCCCTGGAGGCGATGAAGATGGAGTCCAGGGTGCACGCGCCGATGGCCGGTGTGGTGACGGAGATCCTGGCCAGGCCCGGCGACCAGGTGGAGGCCGGCACGGCGCTGCTCGTCCTCGCCCCGGCCGCGAACTGACCCCGAGGAGCGAAGAACATGTCCAGCACCCTCTCCCGTGTCCGGGCCGCCTACGCGCGCGTCGAAGCGGCCGGCCGCCCCGAGATCTGGATCGACCTGCGCCCGCGGGAGGAGACCGAGGCGGAGGCCCGCGCGATCGACGAACGGGTGGCCGCCGGCGAGCGGCTCCCCCTGGCGGGGCGCCTGTTCGCCGCCAAGGGCAACATCGACGTCCGGGGACTGCCCACGACGGCGGGCTGTCCGGCGTACGCGTACGAGCCGGCGGCCGACGCCCCGGTGGTGGCCCGGTTGCGTGCGGCGGGCGCGCTGGTGCTCGGCACCACCAACCTCGACCAGTTCGCGACCGGCCTGGTGGGCACCCGCTCCCCGTACGGCGCCGTGCGCAACGCGATCGACCCCACGAGGATCAGCGGCGGCTCCAGCTCGGGTTCGGCGGTGGCGGTGGCCCTGGGGATCGTCGACTTCGCCCTGGGCACGGACACGGCGGGCTCGGGCCGGATCCCGGCCGCCTTCAACGGCATCGTCGGCCTCAAGCCCACCCGGGGCCTGCTGCCGACGGCGGGGGTGGTGCCGGCCTGCGCCTCGATCGACTGCGTGACGGTGTTCGCCCGCACCCTGGCGGAGGCCGAGCAGGCACTGGGCCATGCCGCGGCCGGGCCGGAGCGTGCGCTCCCGCCGCTCCCCCAGCGCCGCCCCGGCCCCTGGCGCGTCGCCGTCCCGGCGGCCGGGCAGCTCGGTGAGCTGGACGAGGGCTGGGGGGCGGCCTACGAGGCGGCGGTGGCCCGCCTGACCGCCGCGGGCGCCTCGGTCCGCACCCTCGATCTCACTCCCTTCACGGAGGCGGCGGCGATGCTCTACGAGGGCGCGTTCGTCGCGGAGCGCTACACGGCAGTAGGTCCCTTTGTCGACAAGTTGGCCTCATCGGGCGGGGAGGGGCTGGATCCCACCGTGGCCGGCATCATCACCCGGGCCCGTGACATCCCGGCGCACCGGCTCTTCGCCGACCAGGACCGCCTCGCGGAGCTGCGGGCCCGCGCCCTGGCCGAGCTGTCCGACGCGGACGCCCTGCTGCTCCCCACCGCCCCCGGCCACCCGACCCTGGCCGAGGTGGCGGCCGACCCGCTGGGCGCCAACGCCCGCCTGGGCCGCTTCACCAACTCCACCAACCTCTTCGACCTGGCGGCGGTGGCGGTTCCGGCCGGCGAGGTGAACGGTCTCCCGTTCGGCGTGATGCTGATCGGCCCGGCGTTCACGGACGAACGTCTGGCCGCGATCGCCCGCTCCCTGGAGCCCCGGGTGCGGCTGGCGGTCCTGGGCGCCCACCTGACGGGCCAGCCCCTCAACTCCCAGCTCCTGGCGGAGGGCGCGGTACTGGACGGCACCACGACCACCGCCCCGGCGTACCGCTTCCACGCCCTGCGGACCGACCCGCCCAAGCCCGGCCTGGTGTACGTGGGCGAGGGCGGCGCGGCGATCGAGACGGAGGTGTGGACCCTCCCCGCGGAGGGCCTGGGCCGCCTCCTGGCGAACCTCCCCCGCCCGATGACCCTGGGCACGGTGGAACTGGCGGACGGCACCACGGCCCCCGGCTTCCTGTGCGAACCGGACGCGCTGACGGACGCCGAGGACATCACCGGGTACGGAGGCTGGCGGAACTACCTCAACAGGGGATGACCCTCCGTACGGAGGGGCGCGAGGAACTGCGCGACCAGCCACAACGCACCCGCACCCGCACCCGCACCCGCCGCACGACTCACCCCACCGACGAGTAGGCCACAACCCCCCGCAGCACCAGATCAACGGCCTTGCGCGCGGTCTTCCCCACCGTCGACCCCTCACCCACCGGCGCCGCCGCGGAGAGCTGCCCCAGCACGTCGATGACCTGCTTGCACCACCGCACGAAGTCCCCCGCGGGCATCTCGGCCTCGCGCAGCACCTCGTCCAGTCCGGTCCCGGAGGCCCACATGTACACGGCCCAGGCGAAGCCCAGGTCGGGCTCGCGCTGCCCGACGCCCTCGGTCTGGTTGATGCGGAACTCCTCCTCCAGGGCGTCGAGCCGGCCCCAGATCCGCACCATCTCACCGAGCGCGGCCTTGGCCTTGCCGGACGGCACCTTCGGGGCCATCGCGTCGTCCCCGGCGCGCGCCTCGTACACCAACGCGGAGACACACGCGGCGAGTTCGGCGGGGGCGAGCCCCTCCCAGACGCCCGCCCGCAGGCATTCGCTGGCGAGCAGGTCCAGTTCGCCGTAGAGCCGGGCGAGCCGCTTGCCGTGTTCGGTGACCTCGTCCCCGCGCAGGTAGTCCAGTTCGGTCAGCAGGGCCACGATCCGGTCGAAGGTGCGGGCGATGGTGTTGGTCCGCCCCTCGATGCGCCGCTCCAGCTGCGAGGTGTCCCGCATCAGCCGGTGGTAGCGCTCCGCCCAACGGGCGTGGTCCTCGCGGTCGTTGCACCCGTGGCAGGGGTGCGCGCGGATCGCCGTGCGCAGTCGGGCGATCTCACGGTCGTCGGCCGCCTGCGACCGCTTCTTGCGGGCCCGCTCCGGCGGGATGTGCCCGGCCTTGGTGCGCAGGGCGGAGGCCAGGTCCCGACGGGACTGCGGGGAGCGGGGGTTGAAGGACTTGGGGATCCGCATCCGCTCCAGCGCCTCGACGGGCACCGGGAAGTCCATCGACGCCAGCCGCTTGACCTGCCGTTCGGCGGTCAGCACCAGGGGGCGCGGCCCGTCGTGCTGTTCGAAGCCGCGGTGGCCGTTGGACCGGCCGGCGGGCAGCCCGGGGTCGAGGACCAGCGCGAGCCCGGCGTACTTGCCCGTCGGCACGTGGATGACGTCGCCCGGCTTGAGCTTCTCCAGGGCCACGGCCGCCTCGGCGCGCCGCTGGGCCACGCCCTGCCGGGACAGTTCGGTCTCCCGGTCCTTCAGCTCCCGCCGCAGGCGCGCGTACTCCTCGAAGTCGCCGAGGTGGCAGGTCATGGACTCCTTGTAGCCGCTGAGCCCTTCCTCGTTGCGCTGCACCTGCCGGGAGATCCCGACGACCGACTTGTCGGCCTGGAACTGCGCGAACGAGGTCTCCAGCAGTTCCCGGGAGCGGTGCCGCCCGAACTGCTCGACCAGGTTGACCGCCATGTTGTACGACGGCTTGAAGCTGGACCGCAGCGGATAGGTGCGGGTGCCGGCGAGTCCGGCGAGGTGCTCGGGGCTCATCCCGCGCTGCCACAGCACCACCGCGTGGCCCTCGACGTCGATGCCCCGCCGGCCCGCACGGCCCGTCAGCTGCGTGTACTCGCCGGGAGTGATGTCGGCGTGCTGCTCGCCGTTCCACTTGACGAGCTTCTCCAGCACCACCGAACGGGCGGGCATGTTGATGCCGAGCGCGAGGGTCTCGGTGGCGAACACGGCCTTGACCAGGCCGCGTACGAAGAGTTCCTCGACGACCTCCTTGAAGGTGGGGAGCATGCCGGCGTGGTGGGCGGCGATGCCACGCTCCAGGCCCTCGAGCCATTCGTAGTAGCCGAGGACGTGCAGGTCCTCGGGCGGGATGGACGAGGTGCGTTCCTCGACGAGCTCCCGCACCTTCTCCCGTGCCTCGTCGTCGTTGAGCCTGAGCCCCGCGTACAGGCACTGCTGGACGGCGGCCTCGCAGGCGGCGCGGCTGAAGATGAAGGTGATGGCGGGCAGCAGGCCCTCGTTGTCGAGGCGTTCGATGACTTCGGGGCGGCCCGGGGTCCACACCCGGGAGCGCTGCCGGCGCTCCCGCTCCCGGTCGGCCTCGCGCATGGACCGGCCGCGTCTGCGGTCCTGGTACGACGGACGCTGTGCCTCCATCCGGGCCAGCCGGGCGAGGTCGGGGTTGACGGCCTTCTTGTGGCCCTCGCCCTCCTCGAACAGGTCGTACATCCGGCGTCCGGCGAGGACGTGCTGGAACAGCGGGACGGGGCGGTGCTCGGAGACGATGACCTCGGTGTCACCGCGGACGGTGTCGAGCCAGTCGCCGAACTCCTCGGCGTTGGAGACGGTCGCCGACAGCGACACCAGCGTCACGGACTCCGGGAGGTGGATGATCACCTCTTCCCAGACGGCGCCGCGGAAGCGGTCGGAGAGGTAGTGCACCTCGTCCATGACCACGTAGCCGAGGCCGATGAGGGTCCCGGAGCCCGCGTACAGCATGTTCCGCAGGACCTCAGTGGTCATGACGACCACGGCGGCGTCCGGGTTGATGCTGTTGTCGCCGGTGAGCAGGCCAACCATGCCGTCCCCGTAGCGGCGGCAGAGGTCGGCGTACTTCTGGTTGGACAGCGCCTTGATGGGTGTCGTGTAGAAGCACTTCTTGCCCTGCATGAGGGCGAGGTGGACGGCGAACTCGCCCACGATCGTCTTGCCGGAGCCGGTGGGGGCGGCCACCAGGACGCCCTTGCCGGCTTCGAGGGCCTGACAGGCCTCGATCTGGAAGGGGTCGAGGCCGAAGTCGTACATCTCGCGGAACGACGCGAGCGCGGTGGCCTGCTCGACGGCCCGCCTGCGGGCCGCCGCATACCGCTCGGCCGGTGAGAGATCCTCTGTCATCGTGCTTTCGAGCGTACCGGTCCCCACTGACAACAGGACGATCATTATCCGGAACATGGGACAGCGGACGACGAAGAGGTGCCCGCGTCCTGGGACGCGGGCACCTCCTGGTGCTGGGTGACGGTATCCGTCAGGTCACGTCGTCGTAGCCGTTGACCCGGTCCGGTCCGGCCTCGGGGAGCGCGCGGCTCGCGGTGACGGTCTCGATCTCGCCGACGTCCTCGGGCGTGAGGTCGAGGTCGGAGGCCTCGTCGTCGTCGAGTCCGTCCTCGTCACGACGGCGCCTGCGCCGGTCGTTGAGGAGGGAGAAGGCGACCGCGCCGAAGTACAGCACCCAGATCGGCCCGGCGAGCGCCAGCATGGACAGCGGGTCGGTGCTCGGGGTGGCGACGGCGGCGAAGACGGTGATGCCGAGGATCATGGCCCGCCACCAGCCGAGCATCCGCTTGCCGGTGATGATGCCGGTGAGGTTGAGCATCACCAGGAGCAGCGGCAGCTCGAAGGAGAGACCGAAGACGATCACCATGCGGGTGACCAGTTGCAGCAGGTCGTCGAGCGGCAGCAGGTTGCTGACCCCGTGCGGGGTGAAGCCGATGAGCACCTTCGCGGTGGTCGGCAGGACCTTGTACGCGAAGAACGCGCCGGCGAAGAACAGCGGGACGCCGGTGCCGACGAACGCGTAGGCGTACTTCTTCTCGTGCCGGTGCAGGCCGGGGGCGACGAAGGCCCACAGCTGGTACAGCCAGACCGGGGAGGCGAAGACCACGCCGGCCATCAGGGAGACCTGGAGGGCGAGCGTGAAGGGTGCGAGCAGACCGTTGATGGTGATCTGGGCGCACTGCTCGTCACCGGTGGTCTTGTTCATCTCCGAGAAGGTGTGCGCGCAACCGACGGATTCGAGGATCGGCTTGGTGAGGAAGTCGATGATGTTGTTGTAGAAGAAGGCGGCGACCACCGTGATGACGATGATGGCCAGCATGGCCTTCGCGAGCCGGTTGCGGAGCTCACGAAGGTGATCCGCGAGAGGCATCCGCCCCTCGGGATCCTTCTCCTGTTTGCGGGCAGACTTGGGCAACCCACGTCCTCATCTCATGCGGCAGGCCGGGGGTTACCGGCCTTGCGTCAGCGCTGGGTGGTGTCCGACGGCTCGTTCACCGGGCGGGAGCTGGTCACGTCACCGGGGGACGCCTGGATGGTGCGCTGGGCCTGGGGCTGCTCGCCGGAGGCGGGCGCCTGGGAAGTGGTGCTGCCGTCCTCCTTCATCGCCTTGGCCTCGCTCTTGAGGATGCGAGCGGACTTGCCGAGCGAGCGCGCCATGTCGGGAAGCTTCTTCGCGCCGAACAGCAGGATGACGACGACGAGGATGAGAATGATCTCGGGGGCGCCGAGCCTTCCGAACATAAGTCTTTACCTTCTCACCGAGGCGGCTGGGTGGGATGCTGTCCGATCGGTCGGACATGCGTCCGAGTGATCGTGCTCTCAGCGATCGTAACGCTCAGGGGTAAACGTGAGGCAATCCCCGTGCGTACTCCCGGTCCGCGGAACGGGCCTCGTTCTCCGTGCCGCGAGCAGCAGCGTACCCGTCGGGGTGCTCGGCGTGACAGGGCGAAGTGACGCAAACCGCTTATGGCTCACTACTCACATCGGCTTCACAGCGGGCGTCACAGTGCGTCGACAGTCCGGGCGGCGCTCTCGGCCGCCCGCTCCAGGTCCTCCGCGGCCCGGTTGATGCGCCGCGCGGACTCCGTGACCTGCTCCCCCAGCCGCCGCGCCTCCAGGAAGACCCGCACGGCCAGGACGCCGAGCACGGCGAGACCCACGAAACCCACAGCTACCGCGACCATCGCCCAGAACATGCCCCGAGCCTAGACCGTGGGGTGCAGCCGCAGGGTCCTGACCCCGCCGCCGGTGAGCAGCTCGACGATCCGCTCGCCGGCGGGCTTGCGGACGGCGGCCCCGCAGTCGGGGCACGTGAACGAGTAGAACGTCGTCTTGCTGGTGGCTCCGATGGCCAGGCGCAGGGCGCTCGCGGCGAGCTCGAAGCTGCCCCGGCAGTCCGGGCAGCCGGCCCGGAACACCACGGGGACCACTCTTCTCATTCCGGCGAATGCGGCCGCGACCGTGATCTCCCCCGCGCCGGAACCCGAAGACTCGCTCAAATCCCTCGCCCCTCCCTCTTGGTCGCCCGCCTGCGGGGCGCCTTCGCCCTGCGGCTCACTCACGCCCTTGCTGATCGGCGACCACGACACGGTCGTACGCCGCCAGTGCCTCGCGGGCCGCCCGGCGGGCGCTGTCGGCCAGCTCGGGCGGTGCCACGATCCGGCCGTCGCCGCCGAGCCTGAGCGCCAGCCGGCGCAGGGAGGCCGGATCGGGGGTGCGCAGGGTGATACGCAGTCCGCCGTCGGGAAGCTCATCCGCGCTGTCGTGCGGGTAGTACTCGGCGACCCAGCGGCCGCCCGGACCGACCTCCACGACCACCTCGGGGTCCTCGGCGGCCGGCTGCACCAGCGCCTCGGAGAGGTCCCGCAGCTCGATCTCCGGGGGCGCGGACGGCTCGTCCAGGATCTTGATCTCGGCCACCCGGTCGAGCCGGAAGGTGCGGCGGGCCTCGGAGCGCCTGCACCAGGCCTCCACATAGGTGTGGCCGACGCTGACCAGGCGGATGGGGTCGATCTCGCGTTCGGTGACCTCGTCACGGGCCGGCGAGTAGTAGCGGATCCACAGCCGGCGGCGCTCGGAGATCGCCCGGTCGACGTCGGCGAAGACCCCGCCCTCGGACTCGAAGGTCACCGACAGCCGGGCGCTGGCGTCGCCCGCCTCGCCGGCCGCGGTCTCCACCTTGGCGGTCGCCCGCAGCAGCGCCTGCCGGTCGCCCTCGCGCAGTCCGGGCAGGGTGGCCACGGCGCGGGCGGCGACCAGGAGCGCGGTCGCCTCGTCGGCGGCGAGCCGCAGCGGTTCGGCGGCCTCCTCGCCGAGCGCGGCGGCGTTGTGCCACCAGATCCGCTCGCCGTCGGTGTCGATGTCCAGCAGGTCACCGCCCCGGAAGCTGGTGCCGCACATGGGCAGCACGTCGAGGTCGGAGACCAGTTCGTCCTCCGTGATGCCGAACGCCCGGGCGACGTCCGCGATCCGGGCGCCGGGGCGCTCGCGCAGATAGGTCACCAGGGAGAGCATCCGCCGGGTCTGGTCGATGGCGCTGACGGGCCTGACCGGTTTGCCTGCCACTGTCTTGCTCCGCTCCCCCTCAGCCCTTGGCCACGGCACGCAGCCGGTCCACCACGTCCGCACGCAGCTCGGCCGGCTCCAGGACCATCACGTCCGCCGCGAACTCCACCAGCCAGGCGTCCAGGCCGTGCCCGTACGGAATCTCCAACTCGTCCCACCCGTCACCGAGTTCCCGTACGGCCGTGGCCTTCGCCCGAAGGGGGTAGCCGGCGCCGGACCGCAGCCGGATCAGGGCGGAGCGGTCGGCGATCTCCCCGGCCCAGCTCGCGACGGTCTCGCGCACGGTGACGACGTCCGGGACCGGCACGGTGAAGCCGGTGCCCCGGGAACGGACCCGTCCGGTGATCCGCGACAGCCGGAACACCCGCTCGGCGCCGCGGTCCCGGTCCCAGCCCGCCAGGTACCAGTGGCCGCGCCAGCACTCCAGGGCCCAGGGCTCCACGTGCCGGGGCTCGGGGTGGGCGGCGGTGGCCTTGCGGTAGTCGAAGACGACCGGGCGGCGGTCGCGGCAGGCCAGCATCAGCGGTTCGAAGGCGGCCTCGTGCACGGGGATGCGCGGTTCCAGGGCGCTGTGCGCCTCGTACGGGTCGACGTCCTCGGGGATCCCCGCCGCCCGCAGCTTCTGCAGTGCGCCGCTGGCCGCGCCGGCCAGCCGGGCCTGCTGCCAGACCTTGGCGGCGAGCCCGAGGGCGGCGGCCTCCTCGGCGTCCAGGGTGATGGGCGGCAGCCGGTTGCTGTCCCGGCGCGCGAGGTAGCCGACCTCGCCGTCCAGGTTCTCGACGGTCTCGATCACCAGGCCGAGTTCACGGAGATCGTCCTTGTCCCGTTCGAACATCCGGTTGAAGGAGTCGTCCGAGCCTGCCGCACCTTTACCCGGCCCGGAGGCCTCGACGTACGCCTCGATGGAGTCCCGCAGCTCACGCTTGCTGAGCGGCCGCCGTGTCCCCAGCAGGCACAGCGCCAGGTTCATCAGCCGCTCAGCCTTGGCAATGGCCATCGACGCCCTTCGCCTTCCCTATGGTGCTCCTGACCGATGACCGTACCGCTCCGGAGCGTCACGGCAAAAGCCAGTCCGAACATCCAGGACCGAAACGGACAGGACATGACAGAAACGAGGGCCCGCGCGGACGGCGCGAGCCCTCGACCGGCCGGTGTCCGACCGGAAACGGTCCGCACCCGGGGGCGCCGACCAGGGACGTTCAGACCCCGAGCAGGTCCACGACGAAGATCAGCGTCTCGCCGGGCTGGATCGCCGGCGTCGGGCTCTGGTTGCCGTAGGCGAGGTGGGCCGGGATGGTCAGCTGGCGGCGGCCGCCGACCTTCATGCCCTGCACGCCCTGGTCCCAGCCCTTGATGACCCGGCCACCGCCCAGCGGGAAGCGGAACGGAGCGCCACGGTTCCAGCTGGCGTCGAACTCCTCGCCGGTGCTGAACGCGACACCCACGTAGTGCACGGTGACGGTCTGGCCCGCCTGGGCCACCTCGCCCTCGCCTTCCCAGATGTCCTTGATCTCCAGGTCGGCCGGGGGCTCGCCGCCAGGGAAGTCGATCTCGGGCTTGTCGATGCTCACGTCTCTAGCTCCTGCTTGTGTACGACACGGAACCCGGACAGTCTTTCATCCCCGCGGCCCCTGTGCCCGCCCGGCTACATCGCCGCCAGGATGTCCACCGAGAACACCAGCGTGGACCCCTTCTTCACGACCCCACCGCTCGGCGGGTTGTTCCCGTAGGCCAGGTCCGGCGGTACGACGACCAGCACCCGGCTGCCCACCTTCTTCCCGGTGATCCCCTGCGCGAGCCCCTTGACGACCTCCTGCATCTGCGCCACCGAGAACTGGCTCAGCCGCCCGCTGTCGTACGTCTGCTCGAAGGTCTTGCCGCCGTCCCAGACCACGCCCTTGAACTGGCACAGGATCGTCTGCGAGGCCTGCACCTGCTGCCCGTCGCCCTCCAGGACGTAGGCCGACACCAGCTTCTTCGGCGGGTCGGCCTTGGGGATCTCGATCGACGGGGCCTTGCCGTCCGTGTTCGTGCCCACCTTCGGCAGCGCGGCGTCGCTCTGCGCGACCTCCTTGCCCGTGCTGGAGCTACGGGAGTTGAACGAGGCCAGCACGTCCACCACGAACACGAGCGTGTCCGTGCCCTTGATGCCCGCCTGGGAGTTGCCCGACGTGCCGTACCCCCACTTGGGCGGCACGGCCATCAGGACCCGGCTGCCCACCTTCTTCCCGGCCAGCGCGTACCGCCAGCCGTCGATGATGCTGCCCTGCGCCAGTTGCATCACCAGCGGCGTACGGTCGTAGGACTGGTCGAAGACCTTCGCCGTGGACCAGATCTGCCCCAGGTAGTTGGCCTGGATGAAGTCGTTCTCCGCGACGGCCTTGCCGCCTCCCGCGATCACGGTCTTCACCGCCAGGTTCTCCGACGGATCACCGCTGCCCTTGGCCACCGTCGGCTTCTCGTCGAACTTCGTGCCCGCCGTGATCGCCGGCAGCGGGCCGTCCACGATCTTCGGTGGCGGCACCGAGGACGCGGAGGCCGAGGGCGACGCACTGGCCTTGCTGGAGGAGGACGAGTCGTCACCGCACCCGGCGAGTGTGACAAGACCTGCGGGAACGGCGGCAAGGAGAAGAGAGCGTCGGCGCACGGAAGAGCCTCGTAATCGGTCGATCTTGCGGATGGCGTGCGCGCAACTCTACGACGCGACACGGGCGCCGTACGGGAAACGTACGGCGCCCGTGTGGCGTTCCACGGCATCCGCTCACCTACCGGCTCACATACCGGCGATGAGTTTCTCCACCCGGTCGTCCACGGAACGGAACGGGTCCTTGCACAACACGGTGCGCTGCGCCTGGTCGTTGAGCTTCAGATGCACCCAGTCGACCGTGAAGTCCCGCCGCTGTTCCTGCGCCCGCCGGATGAAGTCCCCGCGCAGCCGCGCCCGAGTCGTCTGCGGCGGTACCGACTTGCCCTCGAAGATCTTCAAGTCATTGCAGATCCGCGCGGCTTGTCCCTTCTTCTCCAGCAGGTAATACAGACCCCGACGACGGTGGATGTCGTGATAAGCGAGGTCTATCTGCGCCACCCGCGGATGGGACATGGTCATGTTGTGCTTGGCCCGGTACCGCTCGATGAGCTTGTACTTCATCACCCAGTCGATCTCGGTGCCGATCCGGTCCAGGTCCTCCGCCTCGATCGCGTCCAGGGTGCGGCCCCACAGCTCCAGCACCTGCTCGACCGTGCCGGTGCGGATACCGCGCCGCTCGCAGAAGTCCACGGCCTTCTCGTAGTACTCCCGCTGCACCTCCAGCGCCGAGGCCTCCCGGCCGCTGGCGAGGCGCACCTTGCGCCGGCCCGTGATGTCGTGGCTGACCTCGCGGATCGCCCGGATCGGGTTCTCCAGGGTCAGGTCACGCATCACCGTGCCCGCCTCGATCATGCGCAGCACCAGGTCGGTGGCGCCGACCTTCAGCAGCATCGTCGTCTCGGACATGTTCGAGTCGCCCACGATGACGTGCAGCCGGCGGTACCGCTCGGCGTCCGCGTGCGGTTCGTCCCGCGTGTTGATGATCGGCCGGGAACGTGTCGTCGCCGACGACACGCCCTCCCAGATGTGCTCCGCCCGCTGGCTCACGCAGTACACCGCACCGCGCGGGGTCTGCAGCACCTTCCCCGCGCCGCACAGCAGCTGCCGGGTCACCAGGAACGGAATGAGGATGTCCGCGAGGCGGGAGAACTCCCCGTGCCGCGCCACCAGATAGTTCTCGTGGCAACCATAGGAGTTGCCCGCCGAGTCCGTGTTGTTCTTGAAGAGGTAGACGTCGCCCGCGATTCCCTCCTCGTGCAGGCGTCGTTCGGCGTCCACCAACAGCCCTTCGAGAATGCGCTCGCCGGCCTTGTCGTGAGTGACCAGTTCGGTCACGTTGTCACATTCGGGTGTCGCGTATTCCGGATGTGAGCCCACGTCGAGATACAGCCGGGCGCCGTTCCGCAGAAAGACATTGCTGCTACGGCCCCATGACACGACACGGCGGAAGAGGTACCGCGCCACCTCGTCAGGCGACAGGCGGCGCTGTCCCCTGAACGTGCACGTGACGCCGTACTCGTTCTCCAGCCCGAAAATGCGGCGGTCCATGACTGAACATTACGCCCGATCCCCCGAGCTGAAACGGGGTTCGGCAGCACGATTTGGATCATTTTCCGAACCGGCCGCAACCACCGCGCCCCCACCGGGAGCTGCGAGGACCCGCCCCGTGACCGTCAGGACCAGCAACGACACACCTCCCGCCACCACCGGCAGCGCGAACCCCCGGAGCGCCCCGCCCGCCTCGACGACCGGCCCCGCGAGGCCCGTTCCCACCGACGAACCCACGGTGAACGTCGTCACGAGCCAGGAGAACGCCTCGGTGACCGTGCCGCTCGGCGCGTGCCGGTCCACCAGCACGAACGCGCACGCGATGGCCGGCGCCAGGAACACGCCGGCGAGCACCGTGAGCGCCACCATGGCCACCGCGCCGGGCATCAGCATCAGCGGCAGGTAACACACCGCCAGAAGCGCCACCAGGACCCGCAGTCGCCGGGCCGGCTCGCCCGGCCACTGCCGCGTCCCGTAGACCGTGCCCCCGAGCAGCGCGCCGAGTCCCAGGGCGGCCATCAGCCAGCCGTAGACCGCGTCACCGCCGTGGTCGTCGGCGTACGGCACCGACGCCACCGTGATGGAGCCCAGCGCCATGCCCACGAAGAAGAACGCGGCCAGCAGCGCCAGCAGCCCCCGGGAGCGCAGCGCCCCCAGCCAGTGCGCCTCGCGCGGCGCCGAACGCCACGTCCGCGACGGCGCGGAGACCACCACGGACAGCGCCCCCAGCACCCCCACCACGTTCACCACCAGCAGCGCCGCCTGCGCCGACCAGAGCGACACGCACAACGTCACCAGCAACGGCCCGACCGTGAACATGACTTCCTGGGCCACCGCGTCCATCGCGTACGCCGTGTGCACGCGCTCCTCGCCACCGAGCACCTGCGGCCACAGCGCCCGCAGCCCGCCCTCCAGGGGCGGGGTGAACAGCCCGGCCGCCGCGACGGCCGCGTAGGCGAGCGGCAGCGGCCCGGTGCCCGCGAAGGCGAACCCGGCCATCGCGAGCGCCGACGCGAGGGCGGCGGGCAACTGGACGCGCGGCTGCCCGTACAGGTCCACCAGCCGCCCGAGCACCGGCTGACCCACCGCGTTCGCCACGCCGTAGACCGCCGCCAGCGCCCCGGCGAGGCTGTACGTGCCGCCCTGCGCCCGCACGAACAGCACGATCGCGAGGGCCGCGGTCGCGTTCGGCAACCGCCCCACCAGCGTCCCCGTCAGCAGCCGGGCCGCGTGCCTCGCCCTGAGGATCTCCAGGTACCCCGCGGCCATGACCCGCCTCCAAGTTTTACGTATAACGTCTTCGCCCATACGTACCATGTGCGCTGTTCGCACGTCCAGACGAAGGAGCGCACCCCCGGTGGCACGCAGCAGTACGCGCCCCACGAGCCGCGACGTCGCCCAGGCCGCCGGCGTCTCCCAGGCCGCCGTCTCCCTGGTGCTCGGCGACAAGTGGCGCGGCCGCGTCTCCGAGACCACCGCCGAACGGGTCCGCGAGGCCGCCCGCGACCTCGGCTACCGCCCCAACCTGGCCGCCCGCAACCTCCGCCTCGGCCGCACCCGCACCGTGCTCCTCGTCGTCCCCGCGCTCACCACCGAGTTCTTCGCGGGCGTCTACACCGGCGCCGCCCGGGTGGCCGCCGAGCACGGCTTCGGAGTCGTCCTCTACCCCTCCCCCGAGGGCATCGGCCCGGCCCGCGACCCCTTCGCCTCCGCCCAGGCCGCCCTCGACGGCGTCATCGCCTCCTCCATGGCCGCCGACGCCCTCACCGCGATCCGCGGCGACCAGCTGCCCCTGGTCATGCTCGACAGCGATCCGGCGGGCAGCCTCGGCGCCGCCACGGTGAACCTGGACATCGCCGACGGCGTGCGCCAGGTGGCCGAGCACCTGCTGGGCCTCGGCCACCGGCGCTTCCTGCACCTCGCCGCGGACATCGCCTCCTGGACCTTCGAGGTGCGCGCCCGGGAACTGGCGGCGCACACGGCCCGGGTCCCGGATGCCACCGTGGAGACCGTCCGCGCGCCCATCTCCATCGAAGGGGCGCTGGCCGCCACCGAGGCCGCCCTCGCCGCTCCCGGCCCCCACCCCACCGCCCTCGTCTGCGACGACGACAAGCTCGCCGCCGGCGCCTACAAGGCCCTGCGCCGCCTCGGCCTGCGCGTCCCCGACGACATCTCCGTCACCGGCCTCGACGACCTCGCGCTCGCCACCGCCATCGACCCCGAGCTCACCACCGTGCGGCTCGACGCGGAGCGCTTCGGCGAACACGGCATGCGCGCCCTCCTGGCGGTCCTGGAAGGCCGCGCGCCCGAAGCCGGGGACATCCCCGTGGAACTCGTCGTACGAGGCTCCACAGCGCCCCCACGGGACTCCTGACACACGGCCGCGCCCCGCCCGGGGACTCCCGGACGGGGCGCGGAGCGCGAAACGGTTCGGAGGGCTACTCGACGTCCCCGCCGGACTCCTCCGCCTCGGCGGCCGTCGCCGGGCCCGCGGCCTCCAGCAGCCGGGACAGCTGCGGGCCGACGATCCGCTTGAACTTGCGCTGCTGCGGACGCGTACGGTCCAGGACCGCCACCTCCAGACGCTCGGCGGGGATCTCCCGCTGCGTGCCGTTCGACTCGCGCGACAGCGCCGTCACGGCCAGCTTCAGGGCCTCCGCGAGGGTCATGCCCTCCCGGTGCTCACGGTCCAGGTAGCTGCTGATCTGCTCCGCGTTGCCACCGACGGCCACCGAACCGTGTTCGTCCACGATGGAACCGTCGTGCGGCAGCCGGTAGATCTGGTCGCCCTCCGGGGTCTCCCCGACCTCGGCCACGACCAGCTCCACCTCGTACGGCTTCTCGGCCGCCGACGAGAAGATCGTGCCCAGCGTCTGCGCGTACACGTTGGCGAGGCCACGCGCCGTCACGTCGTCACGGTCATAGGTGTAGCCACGCAGATCCGCGTACCGCACGCCGCCGATCCGCAGGTTCTCGTACTCGTTGTACTTGCCGGCGGCCGCGAAGCCGATCCGGTCGTAGATCTCGCTGAACTTGTGCAGCGCGCGGGACGGGTTCTCACCGACGAACACGATGCCGTCGGCGAACTGGAGCACCACCAGACTGCGACCGCGCGCGATGCCCTTGCGGGCGTACTCGGCACGGTCCGCCATGGCCTGCTGAGGTGAGACATAGAACGGCGTCGACACCGGTATCCGTCCCCTTCCTTAGGGTTCCGTCGAAGTCACTGGGATCACCTTCACAACAAGCGCCGAGCGCCTCAGAGCAGCGCCGCGCGCGGGCCGTCCGGCTCCTCCAGACGGCGCGCCAGCACGGCACGGGACAGCTCGGAGGCCTCGTCCTCGGTGAGCCGGCGGAAGCCGTCCTCGGTGATCACGGTGATGATCGGGTAGATCCGGCGGGCGACATCGGGACCACCCGTCGCCGAGTCGTCGTCAGCCGCGTCGTACAGGGCCTGTACGACCAGTGTGGTCGCCTGCTCCTCGGACAGGTCGTCGCGGAACAGTTTCTTCATCGCACCGCGCGCGAAGACCGAGCCGGAGCCCGTCGCCGCGAAGTTGTGCTCCTCGGAACGGCCGCCCGTCACGTCGTACGAGAAGATGCGGCCCTTGGCCCGGTCCACGTCGAACCCGGCGAACAGCGGGACGACGGCCAGTCCCTGCATGGCCATGCCGAGGTTGGAGCGGATCATCGTCGACAGGCGGTTCGCCTTGCCCTCCAGGGACAGCTGGGCACCCTCGACCTTTTCGAAGTGCTCCAGCTCCAGCTGGAAGAGCTTCACCATCTCCACGGCGAGACCGGCGGTGCCGGCGATGCCGACGGCCGAGTACTCGTCGGCCGGGAAAACCTTCTCGATGTCGCGCTGGGCGATCACGTTGCCCATGGTGGCCCGGCGGTCACCGGCCAGGACGACGCCCCCGGGGAAGGTGACCGCGACGATCGTCGTCCCGTGCGGCGCCTCGATCACGCCCTGCGTGGGCGGCAGCTGCCGCTTGCCGGGCAGCAGCTCCGGCTGGTGCTCGCCGAGAAAGTCCATGAACGAGGAGGACCCAGGCGTCAGGAAGGCAGCTGGCAGACGCCCGGTGCTACGAGTGTTGGCTTCCACAAGTTTCCTTCCGGATAGGCAGCGGCCCGGCGAGCGGCGTCGGGCTTGTCCCTCAGTGTGCCGATGGCCGAGTTGCGGTTGGAGCACAGTACGTCTCGGACCCTACCCGCCCTGTGGCGGTGATCCACATGAACGGGCGAGGCATCCAAGCGGATCGCACCGGGTCCGCACACGGCCCCCGGCGAGTGCGCCTTCCCCGGCTTCCCGGCCAGGTCGCACCCGTGACCACGAAGGCTGCGCGCGGCTCTGCTCCCCGCACCGCGCGCAGCGCTTCGCACCCGTCTTCCCCCGACACCCCGGTTCTTCGCTCGCCCTTCGAATCGAAGGGGAAGGGGCTTACTGACCACCCTTTTGAACGAAGGACCGCACGAAGTCCTCCGCGTTCTCCTCGAGCACGTCGTCGATCTCGTCGAGCACCGAGTCGACGTCGTCGCTCAGCTTCTCGTGCCGCTCCTTGAGGTCCTCGGAAGCCTGCGCCTCCGGCGCCTGCTCCTCGACCTCCTCGGTGGAGTGCGTCGCCTTCTGCTGCCCGCCGCCGGTGTCCTTGGTTGCCATAACCCTCACCCCGCTCAGTTCGCCCGACATGGTCGACAGGTCGGCTTTCCTGCCGATCGGTGATGATCAGACCCTACAAGCCGGATCCGACATCGGCCCCGCAGTTTCTCCAACGTACGGGGGCCATCTCGATGATTCCCGGGCGGCGGGACTTTGACCCGTCCGCCCGGTACGGCCCGTGGGCCCGCTCAGCCGCCGGAGAGGACCCTGACCAGGTCTTCTGCGGTGCGACAGCGGTCCAGGAGCTCCTTGACGTGATTTCGCGTTCCGCGTAGCGGTTCCAGGGTTGGGACGCGCTGGAGGGAGTCGCGGCCGGGGAGGTCGAAGATGACCGAGTCCCAGCTGGCCGCGGCCACGTCGTCGGCGTACTGCTCGAGGCAGCGGCCCCGGAAGTAGGCCCTGGTGTCCTCGGGCGGGTTCGTACGGGCCCGCTCGACGTCGGTCTCCGCCAGGAGGCGCTTGATGCGGCCCCGGGCCGCGAGGCGGTTGTAGAGGCCCTTCTCGGCGCGCACGTCGGCGTACTGGAGGTCGAGGAGGTGGAGCTTGGCGGCGTCCCAGTCGAGTTCGTCGCGGCGCCGGTAGCCCTCCATGAGCTCCTTCTTGGCCACCCAGTCGAGCTCCCCGGCGAGGCTCATGGGGTCGTTCTCCAGGCGGTTCAGGGTGTCCTCCCAGCGGGCGAGGACGTCCTTGGTCTGCTCGTCCGCGTCGGCGCCGTAACGCTCCTCCACGTACTTGCGCGAGAGCTCGTAGTACTCCATCTGCAGCTGGACGGCGGTGAGCGTGCGTCCGCTGCGCAGGGTGACGAGACGCTTGAGCGTCGGGTCGTGGGAGACCTGGTGCAGCGTCCGTACCGGCTGGTCGACCGCCAGGTCCACCGCGATGAAGCCCTCCTCGATCATGGAGAGGACCAGGGCCGTGGTGCCGAGCTTCAGGTAGGTCGAGATCTCCGACAGGTTCGCGTCACCGATGATCACGTGCAGCCGGCGGTACTTCTCGGCGTCCGCGTGCGGCTCGTCGCGGGTGTTGATGATCGGGCGCTTGAGCGTGGTCTCCAAGCCCACCTCGACCTCGAAGTAGTCCGCGCGCTGGCTGAGCTGGAACCCGTGCTCGTGGCCGTCCTGGCCGATGCCGACGCGGCCGGCGCCGGTGACGACCTGCCGGGAGACGAAGAAGGGCGTGAGGTGGCGCACGATGTCCGAGAACGGGGTCTCCCGCTTCATCAGGTAGTTCTCGTGCGTGCCGTAGCTGGCGCCCTTGTTGTCGGTGTTGTTCTTGTAGAGGTGGATGGGCTGGGCGCCGGGGAGCTGGGCGGCCCGCTCGGCGGCCTCGGCCATGATGCGTTCGCCGGCCTTGTCCCAGAGGACGGCGTCGCGGGGGTTGGTGACCTCGGGGGCGCTGTACTCCGGGTGCGCGTGGTCGACGTAGAGGCGGGCGCCGTTGGTGAGGATGACGTTGGCGAGGCCGATGTCCTCGTCGGTGAGCTGGCTGGCGTCGGCGGCCTCGCGGGCGAGGTCGAAGCCTCGGGCGTCCCGCAGCGGGTTCTCCTCCTCGAAGTCCCAGCGGGCTCGTCGGGCCCGGTGCATCGCCGCCGCGTAGGCGTTGACGATCTGGGATGAGGTGAGCATGGCATTGGCGTTGGGGTGGCCGGGCACGGAGATGCCGTACTCCGTCTCGATGCCCATTACTCGCCGTACGGTCATGCGGCCCTCCTTGCCCGGCGGAGCCCTCGGTCGTGGGCTGCGCTCGCGTACCGCTGGCGCTCCGGTGCGTGTGCGGTGCCCGACCCCGCACTGCGCGATTCGGCGGTAGGAAAGAGCCTAGAACGCCTTTGCGCTGGTGGGGAGATCATTTGCGTCATTGCCTTGCTCGCCTCGGTTCCGGTTTTGGCCGGAAAAACAGTGGGCTGCGGGTACCCGGTGAGGGCACCCGCAGCCGCCCTGTGTTTTACAGGTACTGCCCGGTGTTCGCCACCGTGTCGATGGAGCGCCCGGTGTCGGCACCCTGCTTTCCGGTGATGAGGGTACGGATGTAGACGATCCGTTCGCCCTTCTTTCCGGAGATCCGGGCCCAGTCGTCGGGGTTCGTGGTGTTGGGCAGGTCCTCGTTCTCCTTGAACTCGTCCACGCAGGCCTGGAGGAGGTGGGAGACGCGGAGACCCTTCTGGTTGTGGTCGAGGAAGTCCTTGATCGCCATTTTCTTGGCACGGCCGACGATGTTCTCGATCATCGCGCCCGAGTTGAAGTCCTTGAAGTAGAGGACTTCCTTGTCGCCGTTGGCGTAGGTGACTTCCAGGAAGCGGTTCTCCTCGGATTCGGCGTACATGTGTTCCACGGCCGTCTGGATCATGCTCTCGACGGTGGTGGCCTTGCTGCCGCCGTGCTCTCCGAGGTCGTCGGAGTGCAGCGGGAGCCGCTCGGTGAGGTACTTGCCGAAGATGTCCTTGGCGGCCTCGGCGTCGGGACGCTCGATCTTGATCTTCACGTCGAGCCGGCCGGGGCGCAGGATCGCGGGGTCGATCATGTCCTCACGGTTGGAGGCACCGATGACGACCACGTTCTGCAGACCCTCGACACCGTCGATCTCGGCGAGCAGCTGCGGGACGATCGTGTTCTCGACGTCCGAGCTGACCCCGGAGCCACGGGTACGGAAGAGGGACTCCATCTCGTCGAAGAAGACGATGACGGGGGTGCCCTCGCTGGCCTTCTCCCGGGCACGCTGGAAGACGAGGCGGATCTGCCGCTCGGTCTCGCCGACGTACTTGTTCAGGAGCTCGGGGCCCTTGATGTTGAGGAAGAAGCTCTTGCCCGCGGCCTGGCCGGTGACCTCGGCGACCTTCTTGGCCAGCGAGTTGGCGACGGCCTTGGCGATGAGCGTCTTGCCGCATCCGGGCGGCCCGTAGAGCAGGACGCCCTTGGGCGGACGCAGTTCGTGCTCCTTGAACAGGTCCGGGTAGAGGTAGGGGAGCTCGACGGCGTCGCGGATGGCCTCGATCTGGCCGCCGAGGCCGCCGATCTGCTCGTAACCGATGTCGGGCACTTCTTCGAGGACGAGTTCCTCGACCTCGCTCTTGGGCACGATCTCGTAGACGTAGCCGGAGCGCGGCTCCAGGAGCAGGGCGTCGCCGGGGCGGATGTTCACGTCCAGCAGCGGCTCGGCGAGCCGCACCACCCGCTCCTCGTCGGTGTGACCGAGCACCAGGGCCCGCTCGCCGTCCTCGAGGATCTCCTTGAGGGTGACGATGTCACCGACGCGCTCGTACTCCATGGCCTCGACCACGTTGAGCGCTTCGTTGAGCATGACTTCCTGGCCGCGCCTGAGGTCGTCCAGGTCGACGCTCGGGCTGACGTTCACCCGCAGCTTGCGGCCGCCGGTGAAGATGTCGGCGGTGCCGTCCTCGATGGCCTGCAGGAAGACACCGAAGCCGGCCGGCGGCTGTGCGAGTCGGTCGACCTCCTCCTTGAGGGCCACGATCTGGTCGCGGGCCTCGCGGAGGGTGTTCGCGAGTCGTTCGTTCTGGGCGGACACGCCGGCCAGGTTTGTCTGCAGCTCGACGATCCGCTCTTCGAGAATCCTCGTGTGTCGCGGAGAGTCGGCGAGCTTGCGTCGCAGGACGGCGATCTCCTGCTCAAGGTAGGCGATCTGCCCGGACGGGTCGTCGGACCCTCGTCCCGGGCGGATGCCGCGGTTCATGTCGTCGTCGTGGGCTGCCACGGTCCTCACCTCCTCCAAGGGGAGCTGGACGCTTCCAGACCCTACCTGGGTGGGTGTCGATTGAAACCCCTAGATCACAAAGACTGTCAAGGTGTGTCGTCGGTCACCCGTTGCGTTCTTGCTCGTGCGGGGTGGATACCCACTCAACGCGATTCAGAAGCGGCGTGTTCCGGGTCTGGAGCGGTCAAAACCCTTCGTGACTGACCGGAGTTGTCCACTCAGGTGCCGGTTCAGGTGTTGTGCCCCGGTGACGCGTTCCTTACACAGAGCAACCGCACAGGTGGTGCGGGTGATCGCGGGCGGTGGCGGTGGGTTGGCTCAAGTCGATCGGTCCGGTGGCCGAGCGCCGTCGTCCCGCGTGGCGGCACGCGCCGTGTGCGCGGGCGCGGGGGTGTTCCGGGTGCGCCTGGGGAGGAGCGCGGGGCGGGGGTGGGGGTACCGGGCGCGGAGGTAGGGTCGAGAGCGTTCAACATCCGCCGGTGCGGGTCCGGGTGGTCCCCGGGCCGGTCGCCCGGCGCTTCGACGGCAGGAGAGATGACCGTGCAGCAGGAGGCCCTGGCCGACGGTGAGGCGCTGGAGGTCTGGATCGACCAGGATCTGTGTACGGGCGACGGGATCTGCGCCCAGTACGCCCCGGAGGTGTTCGAGCTGGACATCGACGGCCTGGCCTATGTGAAGGGCCCGGACGAGGAACTGCTGCAGGCGAAGGGGGCGACGGTCCCGGTGCCGCTGCCGCTGCTCACGGACGTGGTGGACTCGGCAAAGGAGTGTCCGGGCGAGTGCATCCACGTACGCCGGGTCGCGGACCGGGTCGAGGTGTTCGGGCCGGACGCGGAGTGACTTTCCGGCCACCCCGCGTGCGGCGGGCCCGTACCGGGGCGGCCGTCGGACGTCACCCGGGCCCGCGCCGGGGTGGCCGTCAGACGTCGCCGGTGGCCGCGGGGGTGGAGCGGATGAACGCGTGGCCGTTCCAGTGCCAGCCGGCCCGGGTCTTCACGTCCGGGCAGCAACTGGGCACGTTGTCCGAGGAGTAGCCGAGCAGCGTCGCGGTGACCTTCCCCGCGGCCAGGGCGAAGTCGGTCACCGTGTACCGGTCCTTGGGGTCGACGAGGGTGGCGACGACGCGCGGCGCGGTGGCGCCGGCGGCCTGGGTGAGGACGTACACGCCGTCGGGCGGGGTGCCCATGGCCGAGTCGCAGTGGACCACCGCCACGGTCTCCGGTCTGCCGTCGCCGTCGAGGTCGCCGGTGGCCTTCTTGACGACCAGCTCCTTCACCGGGCCGCAGTCGAGGGGGAAGTCCACGCCGGTGGTACTGGGCGGCGCGGCGGCCGCGGGGGCGGGTTTCGTCCCGGTCCCGGCCTCGGGCTGGGCGGCTTTGGCCGAGCCCGGCTGGAAGAGGGACGACAGCGCCACCACGCCGGCCACCGCGGCGGCGGTGGCGAGCCAGTGCATGGGGCGGGTGTCGGTGTGAGCGAGCTCCGGGACCACGGATTGCTGCACTAGGAGTGTCTCCTGCGAGGCCTGTGCCGGTGGGGAATGGCTCGCATGGTGCCACACGTCACAGTGGGTGGGAACGGCGGGGTGTGCTTCTTCCATGGGCGGCGGCAACGCGTGAGCGCCGCCGCCGAGTTCCGGAAGGCTCCGGGGAACTCGGCGGCGGCGCTCCTACGTTGGTGTGTCAGCGGCCGGCGCCGCCGTCGGCGTTGGGGCCGTCGTAGTCCTCACCGTAGGCGCCCTTGGCGGGGCGGCGGCGGCGCATGGGCGGTTCCACGCCGTCGGCGAGGCGGCGCGCGGTGAGCAGGAAGCCGGTGTGGCCGATCATCCGGTGGTCGGGTCGGACCGCGAGGCCTTCCACGTGCCAGTTGCGGATCATCGTCTCCCAGGAGGTCGGCTCGTTGAAGCAGCCGATCTCGCGGATGGACTCGACGGTCCGGGCCAGCTGGGTCGTGGTGGCGACGTAGCAGCAGAGGATGCCGCCGGGGACGAGCGCCTTGGAGACGGCCTCGAGGCACTCCCAGGGGGCGAGCATGTCGAGGATGACCCGGTCGACGTCGGTGTCCGACAGGTTGTCCTGGAGGTCGCCGACGGTCAGCTGCCAGGCGGGGTGGGGGCCGCCGAAGTAGCGTTCCACGTTCTGCTGGGCGATCTCGGCGAAGTCCGCCCGGCGTTCGTAGCTGTGCAGCATGCCCTGGTCGCCGATGGCGCGCAGCAGGAAGCTGCTGAGCGAGCCGGAGCCGACGCCGGCTTCGACGACGCGGGCGCCGGGGAAGATGTCGGCGAAGGAGAGGATCTGCCCCGCGTCCTTCGGGTAGACGACGGCTGCCCCGCGGGGCATGGACAGGACGTAGTCGGGGAGCAGGGGGCGCAGCGCGAGGTAGGCGACGTTGCCGGTGGTGCGGACAACGCTGCCCTCGGGAGCGCCGATCAGTTCGTCGTGCGGGAAGGAGCCCTTGTGGGTGTGGAAGTTCTTCCCGGCTTCGAGCGTGAACGTGTAGTGGCGACCCTTGGGGTCGGTCAGCTGTACCTGGTCCCCGACCTTGAAGGGCCCGCGCCTGCGGGCGGCACCGGTCGGTTCGGACATGTGAACAGCCTACCGGGCCCTGCGGGCGGCTCGGACCAACGAAGGGAGCCTTCCGTCGTGGCAGCAGTGCGGGTGCGTTGTGGTTGCTCGCGCAGTCCTCCCCCAGCCTTCGGCCGGGGGTACCCCCACCGCCCCTACGGGGCGCTGTCGGGGCGGACGCTTCAGGACGGCCTTGCCATTGCCCTGACGAAGGCGCGTTCGACGTCGGCCGCCGACAGGACGCCGTAGATCTCGCCGGTCTCCTCGACCACCAGGTATTCGGTGGCCGGGGTCGCGCGCAGGACGTCCAGGAGGTCCTCGCCCGCGAGCTCCGCCGAGACACGCATGCCGTCCGTGAGTTCCTGGGCCACGCCGCTGACGGCGACCCAGGGGCGGCGGTGCTCGGGGACGCCGACGATGGCGGCCTCGCGGACCAGGGAGAGGGGGTTGCCGTCCGCGTCCACGACGACCAGCGCGCGGGCGCCGGCGGCGTTGGCCCGGCGCAGGGCCTCGGAGAGGGGCGTGTCGGTCTCCACCGGGACGGCGCGCCGGGTCAGGGTGCGGGCGCGCAGCTCGGGGAGGTGTTCGCGCAGCCGGGCCATGCGCAGGCTGTTGCCCGCGCCGGTCCAGATGATCGCGGCGAGGATGGCCGCGAGCAGGGCGTCGGTGATGGCGTCCATGCCGCTGCTGTCGTCGGTGCCGCCGCCGAAGGCGCCCCAGTGGTTGAGCAGCGGCAGGCCGATGAGGACGGAGACGGCGAGGGCGCGGCCGACCCAGGCGGCGGCGACGGTGCCGCTCATGGGCCTGCCGGTGATCTTCCAGACGACGGCGCGGAGCATCCGGCCGCCGTCGAGCGGGAGGCCGGGCAGCAGGTTGAAGGCGGCCACGATGAGGTTGGAGACCATGAGGCCGGCCAGCAGGACGCCGGGGACGGTGCCGGGTTCCACGGGCTGCATGGCGAGGTAGAAGACGCCGGCGAGGACCAGGGAGAGCAGCGGGCCGACGAAGGCCAGCACGAACTCGCGTCCGGGGGTCTCGGCCTCCTTCTCGATCTCGGAGACCCCGCCGAAGAACTGGAGCTGGATGCGGCGCACCGGGAGTTTGAAGCGGATCGCGGCGACCGTGTGGGCGAGTTCGTGGATCAGGACGGAGGCGTAGAAGGCGACCGCGAAGAACAGGGAGACGAGGTAGCGGGCGGCGCCGAGTTCGGGCAGCACGCGGTCGAGCTGGCCGCCGAAGACCCAGGTGATCAGGGCGGCGACGAGGAACCAGCTGGGGGCGACGTACACGGGGACGCCGAAGGGACGGCCCATGAGGAGTCCACCGCCGGGCTCCTTGGGGCGCTGGGGCGGCTGTCCCTTGGCGATGCCGGAGTGGGCGTGGCCGCGCTCGCCTTCGCCCGGGACGCCGCCGGGAGCATCCGTGCGGGTCTCGGCGGGTGTGGCGGGGGTCTCGGCGGGTGCCGCGGCCGGCTCGGCGGTGGGGCGGTGGGCCGTGTCCTCGTGATCACCGCCGCTCTCCGGCGCGGCCTGCCCGGCGGGCGGTTCACCCCGGGTGGAGGCGTCGGTGGGGGCCGGGCCTCCGCCTTCGGCCGGGGCCACAGGACCCGCGGGGTGCTCGGCCGGCTCGGCGTCGTCCGACCGGGGCTGCCCGCTCCCGCCGCTCACGTCCACGGTGTCCCCTCGTTAGATGCGGTCCGTCTCTGGTCGATGGTATGCGGCCGTCGCGACGCGTTCCCCCTCGGCACCCCCTGTGCCCGCGCGGGTTGGGTGACTGTCAGTGGCGGGCCGTAGGGTCTGTGGTCATGGACAGCAGCATCGAGGACGCCGCGCGGGCGCGGGGCGCGGACGTCGCGCCGGGGGAAGAGCCGGTCACGGCGGCGGAGGTGGCGCAGGCGAGGCCGCCCGCCTCGCTGTCGCCGTCGAGGGCGGGCGACTTCATGCAGTGTCCGTTGCTGTACCGGTTCCGGGTGATCGACCGGCTGCCGGAGAAGCCGAGCGAGGCGGCGACCCGGGGGACGCTGGTGCACGCGGTCCTGGAGCGGCTCTTCGACGCGCCGGCGGCGGAGCGGACGGCGCCGCGGGCCAAGTCGCTGATCCCCGGGCAGTGGGACCGGCTGCGGGAGAGCAGGCCTGAGGTGGGTGAGCTGTTCGCGGACGATCCCGAGGGCGAGCGGCTGGCGCGCTGGCTGGGTGAGGCGGAGCGGCTCGTGGAGCGCTGGTTCACGCTGGAGGACCCGTCCCGTCTGGAGCCGGTGGAGCGGGAGCTCTTCGTGGAGACCGAGCTGGAGTCGGGCCTGCGGCTGCGCGGCATCATCGACCGGGTGGACGTGGCGGCGACGGGCGAGGTGCGGATCGTCGACTACAAGACCGGGAAGGCGCCCAGACCGGAGTACGCGGAGGGCGCGCTGTTCCAGATGAAGTTCTACGCGCTGGTGGTGTGGCGGCTGAAGAACGTGGTGCCGAGGCGGCTCCAGCTGGTCTACCTGGGCAGCGGTGACGTGCTGACGTACGACCCGGTGCCCGCCGATCTGGAGCGGGTGGAGCGCAAGCTGCTCGCGTTGTGGGAGGCGATCCGGCAGGCCACGGAGTCGGGTGAGTGGCGGCCGCGTCCGACGAAGCTGTGCGGCTGGTGCGACCACCAGGCGCACTGCCCGGAGTTCGGCGGCACTCCCCCGCCGTATCCGCTGCCGGTCAGGTCGGCCGAGTCCGGGGACCTCGCGCAGGGCAGAATGGGCGCGGACTGAGCAGAAGGAGACTCACCGTGGCCATCCGTGTCCTACTGGTCGACGACCAGCCGCTGCTGCGTACCGGGTTCCGGATGATTCTGGAGGCCGAGCAGGACATCGCGGTCGTGGGCGAGGCCGGCGACGGCCTGCAGGCTCTCGACCAGGTGCGGGCTCTCCAGCCGGACGTCGTGCTGATGGACATCCGGATGCCGCGGATGGACGGCGTGGAGGCGACCCGGCAGATCACCGGGCCGGGCCGGGACGGCCCGGCGAAGGTACTGGTGCTGACCACGTTCGACCTGGACGAGTACGTGGTGGAGGCGCTGCGCGCGGGCGCCAGCGGCTTCCTGCTGAAGGACGCCCCGGCGAACGAACTGGTGCAGGCGATCCGGGTGGTGGCGAACGGCGAGGCGATGCTGGCGCCGAGCATCACGCGCCGGCTGCTGGACAAGTACGCGACGCACCTGCCGTCGGGCGAGGAGCCGGTGCCGGACACCCTGCACACGCTCACCGACCGTGAGGTGGAGGTGCTGAAGCTGGTCGCGCGCGGGCTGTCGAACGCGGAGATCGCCGCGGACCTGTTCGTCAGCGAGACCACGGTGAAGACCCATGTGGGCCATGTGCTGACCAAGCTCGGGCTGCGGGACCGGGTGCAGGCGGCCGTGTACGCGTACGAGAGCGGTCTGGTGCGCCCCGGCGCGCAGTAGGCGGGTGTACGACGCGAAGGGCGCCCCTCTCCCACCGGAGAGGGGCGCCCTTCGCGTCGTACCGGGGCCTGGCGTCAGCTGCTGGCGCCGCGGCTGAGCTCCCACAGCTGGAGGCTGGCGGAGGAGTTGATGGCGTAGGCGACGCCCGTGATGTCGTCGCGGGCGGCGACGTACTGCTTGCCCTGCCACAGCGGGAGCACCGGGACGTCGTCGGCGACGGCGTCCTGGATGGTGGTGAGGCTGCCGGTGGCGCTGGCCCGGTCGGCCTCACGGCGGGACTCGGGGATCAGGGTGTTGATGATCTTGTTGTTGACGTAGGGCGACTTGAGGAAGTTGTCCTTGTCGAGGAACGGCGCGAGGAAGTTGTCGGCGTCCGGGAAGTCGGGGAACCAGCCCATGCCGTAGACGTCGTACTCGCCCTTGCGCTCGGCCGTCTGGTACTTGGCCCAGGGCGTGCCCTCGATGCTGACGTCGAACAGGCCGCTGCCGTTGAGCTGCTGCTTGAGGACCTCGAACTCCTGCTTGGTGGCCGGGCCGTAGTGGTCGGTCGTGTAGTGCAGGGTCAGCTTCACCGGGGTGGTGATGTTGGCCGCGGTCAGCAGGGCCTTGGCCTTGGAGACGCTGGGGTCGCCGTACTTGTTGAAGAACGAGTTGGAGTGCCCGGTGATGGAGGCCGGGACCAGCGAGTACAGCGGCTCGGCCTGGGAGCCGTACACCTTGGAGACGAGGGCGGCGCGGTCGATGAGCTGGGCCATGGCCTCACGGACGGCCTTGGACTTGACCGTGGGCGCGTTGGTGTTGAAGCCGAGGTAGCGGATCTCGAGACCGGCCATCGAGACCAGGTCCACGTTGGAGTCGCCGCCGGCGTCGAGCTTGCTGATCTGCGCGGGCGACATGGTGCGGGTCATCACGTCGATGTCGCCGCTGTCGATCGCCTTGCCCATGGCGTCCGCGTCGTCGAACGAGCGCAGCACGACCTGCTCGTTCTTCACCGTCAGGCTGCCCTTGTAGTTGGGGTTCTTGGTGAAGGTGGCGGAGACGATCGAGTCGTCCTTGACGTCGGCCTTGAAGGTGTACGGGCCGGAGCCGTCGATGTCGAAGCCGTCGCGCAGCTTGTCCTTCTCGTAGTCCTTCGGGTTCACGATGCCCGCGACCGGGGTGGAGAGCTTGAACGGGAAGGTGGCGTCCGCGGTCTTCAGGTGGAAGATGATCTCGCGGTCGCCCTGGGTCTCGATGGTGTCGATGTTCGAGAGGAGGGCGAAGACACCGCTGTCGGCCTTGATGCGCAGGGCGCGCTCCATGGACCACTTGACGTCGGCGGCGGTCACGTCGTTGCCGTCGGAGAACTTCAGGCCCTCGCGCAGCTTGCAGGCGTAGCGCTCACTGCCGCTGTCGGTGAACGAGCAGCTCTCGGCCGCGTCCGGGACCGGGTCGCCCTCGCCCTTGGGCTGGGACATGAGGGTCTGCACGGTCTGGCGCAGGATGTTCCAGCCGCCGACGTCGTAGGAGTAGGCGGGGTCGACCGGCGCCGGGGCGTCCTTCGTGGCGGTGAACCGGTCGGTGGTGCCCACGACGATTGCGTCGTTGCTGCTGCTCCCGGTGCCGGATCCACCACACGCGGCGAGAACCGGAGTGAGCAGTCCGACCACGGCCGGCAGCACCAAAGTCTTGCGGTTCATGCTCGAAGTTCTCCAGAGCTGTTTCGAGTCCGTGTATCCGACAAACAGGGGTGTCGAAGCGGATCACGGGGGTAACGGCGATGTTCTCGCGACGAGATTAGTCCGCGCCCGCACGAGGGTTCGCAGGAGCGTGAGTTGAGGTCCCATCACGCAGCGGAACCGGGTGCGGACAGACCGAAAACCCGACAGCGGCAGGATTAGTGCAGCCTCTCCCCAATCGGGACACAAGGTCACCCCGATTCCCCCCGAACGGGGGTGGGCTGCACATTCGGGCAACGTTGTCGAGCCTCGCGCACGTGGTGAACGTCACAGGACTCGATCGCCGGGGCAGGTACTGGAATTCAGCCGGTCGAACACTTGCGAATTCCGTTGAGCGACTGCCGCCGGGATTTCGCGCATTGGTTTGCACGCTGGGTGAACGGCTAGCGCATATGCGTCATCAGCCCGCGCAGAAAGGCCAGGTCGACCTCCTCCAGGGAAGCGACCACGGTGCGCCGCTCGGCCGGGGTGATCGGCGCGACGGAGGGCACGGCGACCACCTGGCAGCCGGCCGCCTCGGCGGCCGCGACGCCGGTCGCGGTGTCCTCGACGACCGCGCATCTGGCCGGATCCACTCCCAGGCCCGCGGCGGCGAGGAGGTAGGGGTCCGGGTAGGGCTTGGTGCGCGAGACCTCGTCGCCGGCGACGGACAGGGTGAAGTGCTGCGGGCCCAGCACGGTCAGGACGCGGTCGATGATGCGCCGGTGCGAGGCGGAGACCAGGGCGGTCGGGATCTGCTGTTCGTAGAGTTCCGCGAGCAGGCGCTGGGCGCCCGGCATCAGCGGCAGGGCGGCGCCGATGCGCTCCTCGAAGCCGTCGTTGAGCAGCACGCTGAGCTCGGCGAGCGTGATGGCCGCGCCGGTGGCCTCGATGAGGAAACCGGCGCTGCGGGTCATGGGGCCGCCGACCACGACATGGCGCCAGGAGTCGTCGAGGGCGTGGCCGAGGCGGGCGAAGATCTCGACCTCGACGTCCCACCAGAAGCCCTCGGTGTCCACCAGGGTGCCGTCCATGTCGAGGAGAACCGCTTGCAGGGCCGAGCCTTCGGCCGTACGGGTTCCGAGCGCGGGGACCGTACTGGTCATCCGGGCGCACCTCCTTGAGGGACGAGCAGGCCGGTTCCCATGCGGGGAACCGGCCTGCTGTGGACCGACCAGTGTACGACTTATCCGATCAGTGTGCTCTGTGGGACACGTCTCGGAACCGGCGTACCGCTCAGCGCGCGTTGAAGTACTTCGCCTCCGGGTGGTGGATCACGATCGCGTCCGTGGACTGCTCGGGGTGCAGCTGGAACTCCTCGGACAGGTGGACACCGATGCGCTCCGGCTGGAGCAGGTCGGCGATCTTGGCGCGGTCCTCCAGGTCGGGGCAGGCGCCGTAGCCGAGGGAGAAGCGGGCGCCCCGGTACTTCAGGGCGAACATGTCCTCGACGTCGGCGGGGTCCTCGCCGGCGAAACCGAGTTCGGAACGCACCCGCGCGTGCCAGTACTCGGCGAGGGCCTCGGCCAGCTGGACGGACAGGCCGTGCAGTTCGAGGTAGTCGCGGTAGGCGTTGGCCTCGAACAGCTTGGCGGTCTGCTCGCCGATGCGGGAGCCGACGGTGACGACCTGGAGGCCGACCACGTCCGTCTCCCCCGACTCCTCCGGGCGGAAGAAGTCGGCGAGGCAGAGCCGGCGGCCGCGGCGCTGGCGCGGGAAGGTGAACCGGGTGCGTTCGTTGCCGCGGTCGTCCAGGATGATCAGGTCGTCGTCCTTGGAGACGCACGGGAAGTAGCCGTAAACCACGGCCGCCTCCAGCAGGTTCTCCGTCTGGAGCCGGTCGAGGAGCCCGCGCAGCCGGGGCCGCCCCTCGGTCTCGACGAGTTCCTCGTACGACGGTCCCTCGCCGGTGCGGGCCTGCTTGAGACCCCACTGGCCCTTGAAGAGGGCGCCCTCGTCGAGCCAGCCGGCGTACTCCTTGAGCTGGATGCCCTTGATGACGCGGGTGTCCCAGAACGGCGGGGTGGGCACCGGGTTGTCGACGGCGACGTCGGAGCGGACATGGCCCTCCTCGGGCCGCTCCTCGACCTCGACGGCGGCGGTCTGCCGGACCCGGCGCTGCTTCAGCTCGGGCAGGACGGCGCCGGGCACACCGCGCTTGACGCCGATGAGGGCGTCCATCAGGCGCAGGCCCTCGAAGGCGTCGCGGGCGTAGCGGACCTCGCCCTCGTAGAGTTCGTGCAGGTCCTGCTCGACGTAGGCGCGGGTGAGGGCGGCGCCACCGAGGATGACCGGGTAACTGGCGGCGAGGCCGCGCTGGTTGAGCTCCTCCAGGTTCTCCTTCATGATCACCGTGGACTTGACCAGCAGACCCGACATGCCGATGACGTCGGCGCGGTGCTCGTCGGCGGCCTCCAGGATCGCGGAGACGGGCTGCTTGATGCCCAGATTGACGACGTTGTAGCCGTTGTTGGACAGGATGATGTCGACGAGGTTCTTGCCGATGTCGTGGACGTCGCCGCGGACGGTGGCCAGCACGATGGTGCCCTTGCCCTCGGTGTCCGACTTCTCCATGTGCGGTTCGAGGTGGGCGACGGCGGCCTTCATGACCTCGGCGGACTGCAGGACGAACGGCAGCTGCATCTGGCCGGAGCCGAACAGCTCGCCGACCACCTTCATGCCGTCGAGCAGGGTCTCGTTGACGATGTCCAGGGCCGCGCGGGTCTCCAGGGCCTCGTCGAGGTCGGCTTCCAGGCCGTTGCGCTCGCCGTCGATGATGCGGCGCTTGAGGCGCTCCTCCAGCGGGAGGGCGGCCAGTTCCTCGGCCCTGCCGGCCTTGAGGGACTTGGCGGTGGCGCCCTCGAAGAGCTGCATGAGCTTCTGGAGCGGGTCGTAGCCCTCGGAGCGGCGGTCGTGGATGAGGTCGAGGGCGGTCCGCACCTCCTCCTCGGTGAAGCGGGCGATCGGGAGGATCTTGCTGGCGTGCACGATCGCCGAGTCCAGGCCCGCCTTGACGCATTCGTCGAGAAAGACGGAGTTCAGCAGGATGCGGGCGGCCGGGTTGAGGCCGAAGGAGATGTTGGACAGGCCCAGGGTGGTCTGGACGTCCGGGTGGCGGCGCTTGAGCTCGCGGATCGCCTCGATGGTGGCGATGCCGTCCTTGCGGGACTCCTCCTGACCGGTGCAGATGGTGAAGGTCAGGGTGTCGATGAGGATGTCGGACTCGTGGATGCCCCAGTTCCCGGTGAGGTCGTCGATCAGCCGTTCGGCGATCTCGACCTTCTTCTCCGGGGTACGGGCCTGGCCCTCCTCGTCGATGGTCAGCGCGATGAGCGCGGCGCCGTGCTCGCGGGCGAGCTTGGTGACCTTCGCGAACCGGGACTCGGGGCCGTCGCCGTCCTCGTAGTTGACGGAGTTGATGACCGCGCGGCCGCCGAGCTTCTCCAGGCCGGCCTGGATGACGTCGACCTCGGTGGAGTCGAGGACGATCGGCAGGGTGGAGGCGGTGGCGAAGCGGCCGGCCAGCTCCTCCATGTCGGCGACGCCGTCGCGGCCGACGTAGTCCACGCAGAGGTCCAGCATGTGAGCGCCCTCGCGGATCTGCTCGCGGGCCATCTCCACGCAGTCGTCCCAGCGGGCCGCGAGCATGGCCTCGCGGAACTTCTTGGAGCCGTTGGCGTTGGTGCGCTCGCCGATGGCCAGGTACGAGGTGTCCTGGCGGAACGGGACCGTCTGGTAGAGGGAGGCGGCGCCGGGCTCGGGGCGCGGGCTGCGCTCGGGCGGGGTGACGTCCTGGACCCGCTCGACGACCTGGCGCAGGTGCTCGGGGGTGGTGCCGCAGCAGCCGCCGATGAGCGAGAGGCCGTAGTCGCGGACGAAGTTCTCCTGGGCGTCGGCCAGGCCCTCGGGTCCGAGCGGGAAGTGCGCGCCGTCCTTGGTGAGGACCGGCAGGCCGGCGTTCGGCATGCACAGCAGCGGGATCCGGGAGTGCCGGGTGAGGTAGCGCAGGTGCTCGCTCATCTCGGCGGGGCCGGTCGAACAGTTCAGGCCGATCATGTCGATGCCCAGCGGCTCCAGCGCGGTCAGCGCGGCGCCGATCTCGGAGCCGAGCAGCATGGTGCCGGTGGTCTCGAAGGCCATGGAGACCAGAAGGGGGACGTCGACGCCCAGGGCGTCCATGGCGCGGCGGGCGCCGAGCACGGAGGACTTGGTCTGGAGGAGGTCCTGGGTGGTCTCGACGATCAGGGCGTCGGCGCCGCCGGCGAGCAGGCCCTCGGCGTTCTGCTGGAAGCCGTCCCGGATGGTGACGTACGGGACGTGGCCGAGGGTGGGCAGCTTGGTGCCGGGGCCGATGGAGCCGAGCACCCAGCGCGGGCGGCCGTCCCGGGCGGTGAAGTCGTCGGCGGTCTCGCGGGCGATGCGGGCGCCGGCCTCGGACAGCTCGTGGACGCGCTCGGGGATGTCGTACTCCGCCATGGCGGAGTGGTTGGCCCCGAACGTGTTGGTCTCGACGCAGTCGACGCCGACGGCGAAGTACGCCTCGTGGACCGAGCGGACGATGTCGGGGCGGGTCAGGTTCAGGATCTCGTTGCAGCCTTCCAGCTGCTGGAAGTCCTCGAGTGTGGGGTCCTGCGCCTGGAGCATGGTGCCCATGGCCCCGTCGGCGACCACCACACGGCTGGCGAGCGCTTCTCGGAGCGCGGACACCCGGGTCCGGCTGTCGGCGGAAGGGGACGTTGGCGACGAGGCCATGAAGGGGCTCCCTTGGATGCGACGGCTGTCGGCTATGCGGTCTTCACCGGGCTCACCCGGGTGCGGACGCACGGCGCCAGCGTAACCGGGAGTGGGCTTGGATGGGCAGGGCGTCCATGTGGCGGACGAGTGAGGCGGGCGCCGACCAGGGACGTATGGCCCGGTGAGGGCGGATCATGCACGGGTCCGGCAGGCCTGCCCGGACCCGTCACGGAGTGGTCACGGGTGGGCCGGCGAGGTGGCCGGTCCGCCACGTGTGATGTAACAGGTGTCGACCAACCATTGGCGGCGAGTCGACATCGACCGGTAGTGTTCGGCATTGCCGAACGCCGGTTACGGCGGTCGTGACGGTGAGTTCCACCGGGGACGGAGGCAGGAACGGCGATGGCACGGAACATCCAGTCGCTCGAACGGGCGGCGGCGATGCTGCGGCTGCTGGCGGGCGGCGAGCGACGGCTCGGTCTGTCGGACATCGCCTCGTCACTGGGTCTCGCCAAGGGCACCGCCCACGGCATACTGCGCACCCTCCAGCTGGAGGGGTTCGTGGAGCAGGACGAGGCCTCGGGGCGCTACCAGCTGGGCGCGGAACTGCTCCGGCTCGGCACCACCTACCTGGACGTGCACGAGCTGCGGGCGCGGGCCCTGGTGTGGACGGACGACCTGGCCCGCTCCAGCGGCGAGAGCGTCTACCTGGGCGTCCTGCACCAGCAGGGCGTGCTGATCGTGCACCACGTCTTCCGGCCGGACGACAGCCGGCAGGTGCTGGAGATCGGGGCGATGCAGCCGCTGCACTCCACGGCGCTGGGGAAGGTGCTGTCGGCCTACGACCCGGTGGCGCACAGCGAGGCCCTGGAGGCCGACCGCAAACCCTTCACCGACCGCACGACCTGTGAGCTGGACGCCTTCGAGAACATCCTCGACATCACGCGCGCGCGTGGGTACGCGGCCGACGTGGAGGAGACCTGGGAGGGCGTGGCCTCGGTCGCGGCGCCCATCCATGACCGGCGGCGGATGCCGGTGGGTGCGGTGGGCATCACGGGTGCCGTGGAACGGCTGTGCCGTGACGGGGAGTTGACGCCCGAGCTGATCGCGGCGGTGCGGGACTGCGCCCGCGCGGTGTCGCGGGACCTGGGCGCGGGGCGGTTCTGACCGCGCGCCGCTGAACGTCGTACGAGGCCGGTTCGCCTGTCGGTGGACCGGCCTCAGTCGTACCCTGAAATGGACAAAGCAGGGTAAACCCGCAGTTCAGTGGGGTTTTCGCAGCACATCCGGCCGGGCGGACCCGACAAAGATCGATAACTCACAGCAATCAATAACGATCGCGCTTTCGACAACAGAACTCTTGACGCACGCGTGACGCCGGGGCGAGACTCCCGTCCATCGGTCGGCATTGTCGAACACCTACCGGCAATACGCGCTAGAGTGTGACAACGCCAAGGACCGGATTCGCTCTCACCCCCGAGGGCGCCAACACCCCGAAGGGACTCGGGGTTCGGCTTCCCTGGACGAAGGACAAAGGAGTCGCGGGTGTCCAGCTCCGACATCTTCATCGGCGAGACCATCGGTACCGCCATACTCATCCTGCTCGGCGGCGGTGTCTGCGCCGCCGTCACCCTCAAGGCCTCCAAGGCCCGCAACGCCGGCTGGCTCGCCATCGCCTTCGGTTGGGGCTTCGCCGTCCTGACGGCCGTCTACATCTCCGGACCGCTGTCCGGTGCCCACCTCAACCCGGCCGTCACCGTCGCTCTCGCCATCAAGAACAGCGACTGGAGCAACGTCCCGGTCTACTTCGCCGGACAGCTGCTCGGCGCGATGATCGGTGCCGCTCTGGTGTGGGTCGCCTACTACGGCCAGTTCCACGCGCACCTCACCGACAAGGAGATCGTCGGCGGCCCGGGCGCGCAGGCCACCACGGCCAAGGCCGTCGAGGCCCAGGAGAAGGGCGCGGGACCGGTCCTCGGCATCTTCTCCACCGGCCCGGAGATCCGGAACGCGGTGCAGAACCTCGCCACGGAGATCATCGGCACCGTGGTGCTGATCCTCGCGGTCCTCACGCAGGGCCTCAATGACAAGGGCAACGGCCTCGGTGTGCTCGGCGGCCTGATCACCGCCCTCGTGGTCGTCTCGATCGGTCTGTCGCTCGGCGGTCCGACGGGTTACGCCATCAACCCGGCCCGTGACCTCGGTCCCCGTATCGTGCACGCGCTCCTCCCCCTGCCCAACAAGGGCGGTTCCGACTGGAGCTACGCCTGGATCCCGGTGGTCGGTCCCCTGATCGGCGGAGCCATCGCGGCAGGCATCTACAACGTCGCCTTCGCTTAACACACAGGCTCGCGCCGTACCGCCTGTCCACCACGGATCTTCGAGGAGCACACAGTGACCGACGCTCACACCGCAGGCCCCTTCATCGCCGCCATCGACCAGGGCACCACCTCCAGCCGCTGCATCGTCTTCGACAAGGACGGCCGTATCGTCTCGGTCGACCAGAAGGAGCACGAGCAGATCTTCCCCAAGCCGGGCTGGGTCGAACACAACGCCAACGAGATCTGGACCAACGTCCAGGAAGTCGTCGCCGGGGCCATCCAGAAGGCCGGCATCACCCGCGACGACATCAAGGCCATCGGCATCACCAACCAGCGCGAGACCACCGTGCTGTGGGACAAGAACACCGGTGAGCCCGTCCACAACGCCATCGTCTGGCAGGACACCCGCACCGACGCCCTCTGCCGCGAGCTCGGCCGCAACGTCGGGCAGGACCGCTTCCGCCGCGAGACCGGCCTCCCGCTGGCCTCCTACTTCGCCGGTCCCAAGGCCCGCTGGCTGCTCGACAACGTCGACGGCCTGAAGGAGCGCGCCGAGGCGGGCGACATCCTCTTCGGCACCATGGACACCTGGGTCATCTGGAACCTGACCGGTGGTGTCAACGGCGGCAAGCACGTCACCGACGTGACCAACGCCTCCCGCACCCTTCTCATGAACCTGCACACCACGCAGTGGGACGAGAAGATCGCCGAGTCCATCGGTGTGCCGCTGCAGATCCTCCCCGAGATCCGCTCCTCCGCCGAGGTCTACGGCGAGGTCACCGGCGGCAAGCTCGGCGACCTGCTCGGCGGCATCCCGGTCGCCTCCGCGCTCGGCGACCAGCAGGCGGCCCTGTTCGGCCAGACCTGCTTCTCCGAGGGCGAGACCAAGTCCACCTACGGCACCGGCACCTTCATGGTGATGAACACCGGTGACAAGATCATCAACTCCTACGCGGGCCTGCTGACCACGGTCGGCTACAAGATCGGCGACCAGCCGACCGTGTACGCGCTGGAGGGCTCGATCGCCGTCACCGGCTCCCTGGTGCAGTGGATGCGCGACCAGATGGGCCTGATCTCCACCGCGGCCGAGATCGAGACGCTCGCGCTCTCGGTCGAGGACAACGGCGGCGCCTACTTCGTGCCGGCCTTCTCCGGTCTGTTCGCCCCGCACTGGCGCTCCGACGCCCGCGGTGTGATCGCCGGCCTGACCCGGTACGTCACCAAGGCGCACCTGGCCCGCGCGGTCCTGGAGGCCACCGCCTGGCAGACCCGCGAGATCGCGGACGCCATGACCAAGGACTCCGGCGACGAGCTGGTGACCCTCAAGGTCGACGGTGGCATGACCGCCAACAACCTGCTGATGCAGCAGCTCGCCGACGTCCTGGACGCGCCCGTGGTGCGCCCGATGGTCGCGGAGACCACCTGCCTCGGCGCCGCCTACGCCGCCGGCCTCGCCGTCGGCTTCTGGTCCAGCACCGACGAACTGCGCGCCAACTGGCGCCGGGCCGCCGAGTGGACCCCCCGCATGGACGCGGAGACCCGCGACCGTGAGTACAAGAACTGGCTCAAGGCCGTCGACCGGACCATGGGCTGGATCGAGGACGACGAGAGCTGACGAGAGCGCACCAGCTCTCACGATCGAGCTCTGACGAGGAGTAAGAACCCGACATGACCAGTCAGTCCACCCTGCAGTCCGTGCCTGCCCTGGGGACGCACCCGGCCTCCGGCTCCAACCCGAGCCGGGCCGAGACCAGGGAGCAGCTCTCCAAGGCGTCGTACGACCTTCTCGTGATCGGCGGCGGCATCCTGGGCATCTCCACCGCCTGGCACGCCGCGCAGTCCGGGCTGCGGGTGGCACTGGTCGACGCCGGCGACTTCGCTGGCGCCACCTCCTCCGCCTCCTCCAAGCTTCTCCACGGCGGTCTGCGCTACCTGCAGACCGGCGCGGTGAAGCTGGTCGCGGAGAACCACTTCGAGCGCCGTGCGGTCTCCCGCCAGGTGGCCCCCCACCTGGCGAACCCGCTCACGTTCTACCTCCCCGTGTACAAGGGCGGGCCGCACGGCGCGGCGAAGCTCGGGGCGGGCGTGTTCGCCTACTCCGCGCTCTCCGCGTTCGGTGACGGAGTGGGGCACCTGCTGAGCCCGGCGAAGGCCGCACAGGACGTGCCGGAGCTGCGCACCGAGAACCTCAAGGCCGTGGCCGTGTACGGCGACGACCAGATGAACGACGCCCGCATGGCGCTGATGACGGTCCGCGCGGCCGTCGAGGCGGGCGCGGTCGTCCTCAACCACGCCCAGGTCACCGGCCTGCGCTTCACCCGGGGCCGGGTCACCGGCGCCGACCTCAAGGACGCCGTCTCCGGCGAGGAGTTCGGCGTCAACGCCCGGCTGGTGCTCAACGCGACCGGCCCCTGGGTCGACCACCTGCGCCGGATGGAGGACCCGAACGCGGCCCCCTCCATCCGTCTCTCCAAGGGCGCGCACCTGGTCCTGAAGCGGACGGCGCCGTGGAAGGCCGCGCTGGCCACCCCCATCGACAAGTACCGGATCACCTTCGCCCTCCCGTGGGAGGACATGCTGCTGCTCGGCACCACCGACGAGCAGTACGAGGGCGACCCCGCGGACGTGTCCGTCACCGAGAAGGACATAGCCCAGATCCTGGACGAGGCCGCGTTCTCCGTCCGGGACCAGCAGCTCAAGCGCGAGCTGATCACCTACGCCTTCGCCGGTCTGCGCGTGCTGCCGGGCGGCCCCGGCGACACCGCCAAGGCCAAGCGGGAGACCGTGGTCACCGAGGGCAGGGGCGGCATGCTGTCCGTCGCGGGCGGCAAGTGGACGACGTTCCGGCACATCGGCCGCACCGTGATGCAGAAGCTGGAGGCGCTGCCGGGCCACCCGCTGGGCGACGACTTCGAGCCGATCTCCTCGCTGCCGAAGAAGCTGCCGCTGCCCGGCGTCGCCAACCCGCGCGCCGTCGCCCATCGGCTGCTGGTGGACAACCCGGCGCCCGGCCCGCGCATGGCCGCCGACACCGCCAAGCACCTGGCCACCCACTACGGTTCGCTGGCCTTCGACATCGCCCGCATCGCCAACGAGCACCCGGAGCTGGCCGAGCGGGTCCACCCGGACGCGCCGGAGATCTGGGCGCAGGTCGCCTGGGCCCGCGACCACGAGTGGGCCGAGACCGCCGACGACGTGCTGCGCCGCCGTACCACGCTGACCATCCGCGGCCTGGCCACGGACGACGTCCGGGCGAAGGTCCAGGACCTGCTCGACAAGAAGTGACCCGCTGAACTGGCGGTTGCCGGGTCCTTGCCCTGACCGTCCCGGCAACCGCTGAGGTCCCGACCCCGCCGTACCGGGGGACGGGCGGCACGAGGGGCGGCTCCCTTTCCCCGGGGAGCCGCCCCTCCGCCGTACCGGGAACCCACCCCGCCACCACACCCCCCGCCTCCTGCCGCCGCATGCCCCGGCCCCGTTCCCGCCGGCGCCGCGGCCCGGCCCCGCGAAGCCCCTGGCGGACCGGTCAGGGAGCACCGCGACCGGGCTCTCCAGGCCGCATAATGTGGCAGAGACATCGGATGTCTGGACTACAGGGAGGCCGGTATGGCAGTCACCGATGAGGCGATCGAGAAGATCAAGGACATGATCGTCTCCGGTGCGCTGCGCCCTGGTGACCGGTTGCCCAAGGAGAGCGAACTCGCCGCCGAACTCGGCCTGTCCCGCAACTCGCTCAGGGAGGCGGTGCGGGCCCTGTCGCTGATCCGGATCCTGGACGTACGGCAGGGCGACGGCACGTATGTCACCAGCCTGGACCCGCAGTTGCTGCTCGAAGCGATGAGCTTCGTCGTGGACTTCCACCGCGACGACACGGTCCTGGAGTTCCTGGCGGTGCGCCGGATCCTGGAACCGGCCGCGACCGCGCTGGCGGCCTCCCGGATCAGCGAGCAGCAACTGGACGCGCTGGGCGCCCAGTTGGACGCGCTCGGAGCCGCGCCCTCGGTGGAGGAACTGGTCGCGTGCGACCTGGAGTTCCACCGGGGCATCGTGCAGAGCTCGGGGAACTCGGTGCTCTGCTCGCTGCTGGACGGGCTGTCGGGGCCGACCACCCGGGCCCGGATATGGCGCGGGCTGACCCAGGAGGACGCGGTGGCGCGCACGCTGCACGAGCACCGGGCGATCCTGGCCGCGCTGCGCGACCGGGACGCGGAGGCGGCCCGTTCCTGGGCGACCGTGCACATCGCGAGCGTGGAGCAGTGGCTGCGCAGCAGCCTGTGACGCGCGGGCCGGCCGGCCGCGGCGGGCCGGTGAAGCGCTTGCCGTCCGTTGCCGGTTACCGGTCGCGACGGGGTGTTCGAGCGGGGCGAACGGGGCAGTGATCCGTTCACTCCCCCGTGCAAGGGGGCTGCGGGCGCCCCCGCTCGACGCCGTAAGGTTGGGACGTACGCGAGGGCACGTCGGAAGGAGGCACTGGGTGATCGAGCTGGAGGGGGTTCCCGAGCTGATCGACCCAGTCATGGTGGCCGCGTTCGAAGGCTGGAACGATGCCGGCGACGCCGCTTCCACCGCGGTCGCGCATCTGGAGCGCGAGTGGAAGGGCGAGGTGTTCGCGGCCCTTGACGCCGAGGACTACTACGACTTCCAGGTCAACCGCCCCACGGTGTGGATGGACGCCGGCGTGCGCAAGATCACCTGGCCGACGACGCGGCTGTCGGTGGTCCGGGTCGGCGGGGAGAAGCCGCGGGACCTGGTGCTGGTCAGAGGAATCGAACCGTCCATGCGCTGGCGGTCTTTCTGCAACGAACTGCTCGGCTTCGCCCACGAGCTGGGCGTGGAGCTGGTGGTCGTCCTGGGCGCGCTGCTCGGCGACACCCCCCACACCCGCCCGGTGCCGGTCAGCGGGGTCACGTCCGACTCCGACCTGGCCCAGCGGATGGATCTGGAGGAGACCAAGTACGAGGGTCCGACGGGCATCGTCGGCGTCCTCCAGGAGGCCTGCACGCACGCGGGCGTCCCGGCGGTCTCGCTGTGGGCGGCGGTGCCGCACTACGTCTCGCAACCGCCCAACCCGAAGGCCACGCTGGCCCTGCTCAACCGCCTCGAGGACCTGCTCGACCTGAGGATCCCGCTGGGTGAGCTGGCCGAGGACGCGCGCGCCTGGCAGGTCGGCGTGGACCAGCTGGCCGCCGAGGACAGCGAGGTCGCCGAGTACGTGCAGACGCTGGAGGAGGCCCGGGACACCGCCGAGCTGCCGGAGGCGTCCGGCGAGGCGATCGCCCGGGAGTTCGAGCGTTATCTGCGGCGCCGGGACGTGAACCCGCCCGGCGGGCACGCCACGGCGGACGGCACGGACAGCCCGCCGTATCTGCGGGACAACCCGGGGAACCCGGGCGGCAAGGCCCGGCCGCCGCGCCCGCCGAAGCCTGACATGCCCGGGAGCACCGGAAACGCGGGAAGCGCCGAGGAGGGCGAGGACGCCGACGGGGGCTCCGGACCGGACGGCGAGGACCCCTCCGGGGACTGAGACCTCCGGGGACTGGGACCTCCAGGGACCGGGACCTCCAGGGACCGGGACCTCCGAGGACTGAGACGCCGAGGACTGAGACGCCGAGGACTGAGGCAGGGGCGGTACGCGTTGTGCGTACCGCCCCTGCCTGTTGAGTGCCGGCCTCGGGCCTGCGTCAGTTCAGAGGGCCACGCCCAGCAGGGCGTCCACCGCTCGGGACACGACCCCGGGTGCGCCGGTGTCCGTGCCGCCCCGCTCCTGCTGGAGTGCCGCCCAGCGGTCCACCGCCGCCAGGGCCGCGGGTGCGTCCAGGTCGTCGCTGAGGGCCTCGCGGATCTCCTCCACCAGGGCCTCGGCGGGCGGGCCGTCCGGGCGGGAGACGGCCGCGCGCCAGCGGTCGAGGCGCGCCACCGCGTCCGCCAGCACCTGGTCCGTCCACTCCCAGTCCGCGCGGTAGTGGTGGGAGAGCAGGGCGAGCCGGATCGCGGCCGGGTCCACGCCGTCCCGGCGGAGCTGGGAGACGAAGACCAGGTTGCCCTTGGACTTGGACATCTTCTCGCCGTCGAGCCCGACCATGCCGGCGTGCACGTACGCCTTGGCCATCGGGAACTCGCCGGTGAGCACCTGGGCGTGCGAGGCGCCCATCTCGTGGTGCGGGAAGGCCAGGTCGGAGCCGCCGCCCTGGACGTCGAAGGTCATGCCGAGGTGATCGAGGGCGATGGCCACGCACTCGATGTGCCAGCCCGGCCTGCCGCGGCCGAGGGAACCGCCGTCCCAGCTGGGTTCGCCCTCGCGGGCGGCCATCCAGAGCATCGGGTCGAGGGGGTTCTTCTTGCCGGCGCGGTCCGGGTCGCCGCCGCGCTCGGCGGACAGCAGCCGCATGGCGGCCGCGTCGAGGCCGGAGACCTGGCCGAAGTGCGGGTCGGACTCCACGGAGAAGTAGATGTCGCCGTCGAGTTCGTAGGCGGCACCGAGGTCGCGCAGTCGCTCGACCAGCGGCACGATGCCCGGTATCGCCTCGACCGCGCCTATGTAGTGCTGCGGCGGCAGCATCCGCAGGGCGGTCATGTCCTCGCGGAAGAGGGTCGTCTCCCGCTCGGCGAGGGCGACCCAGTCGACGCCGTCGCGCTGCGCGCGTTCGAGCAGCGGGTCGTCGACGTCCGTGACGTTCTGGACGTAGTGCACCTGCCGCTTGGTGTCGAGCCACACGCGCTGAACCAGGTCGAACGCGTTGTAGGTCGCCGCGTGACCCATGTGGGTCGCGTCGTACGGCGTGATGCCGCAGACATAGATACGGGCGACGGGACCGGGGTCGAGGGTGACAGGACCGCCGGTCGCGGTGTCGTGGATCCTCAGGTCGCGGCCCTGACCAGGCAGGGCGGGGACCTCGGAAGCGGGCCAGGCATGCATGTACATGAGCGTAACCGGACCCGAGTTCGGTATACGAACCGGACGGCCGGGAAGGCACTCTTGATCTCTGGGACCGAATGTGCTGGTGGGCGCTACACCGGCGGCCAGGGGATGGCCGGCCACTCGCCGCTCGGTTCCGGGTGCTTCCCGGAAGTGAGCAACGCCTCGACACGGGCGCGCACGGCGTCCAGCTCGGCCGGCGTGATCAGTTCGGCCAACCGGGTCCCCAGGGCCCCGGCCAGGGCCTCCCGCAGCCCCTCCAGCACCTCGACGGCCTCGCCGGTGAGCGGCTCGCCCGCCCACCCCCACAGCAGGGTGCGCAGCTTGTTGTCGACGTTGAAGGTGACGCCGTGGTCGATGCCGTAGAGCCGGCCGTCGGCGGTGGGCAGCAGATGGCCGCCCTTGCGGTCGGCGTTGTTGACCACGGCGTCGAGGACGGCGAGCCGGCGCAGCCGGTTGTCATCGGCGTGCACCAGCAGCGCGGTCTTGCCGTCGCCGACCTCGGCGAACCCGATGGCCTTCCAGCCCGGTTCCGGCTCCTCGGCGTCGACCAGCGCCAGCAGTTCGGCGCCTTCCGGGTCGACGTCGATCCACAGCTGGCACATGCCCTCGCCGTACGGGCCGTCGCGCAGCACCGTCGGCGGGACCAGGTCCCAGCCCATGGCCTCGGAGACCTCGTAGGCGGCCACCTCGCGCTGGGCGAGGGTGCCGTCGGGGAAGTCCCACAGCGGGCGTTCCCCGGCGACCGGCTTGTAGACGCAGGACGCCTCCTCGCCGTCGAACGCGACCGTGCAGAACAGCGCCGCGTTGGAGGCGTCGCGGATCCGGCCGCGTACCTTCAGCTCACCGCGGGCGAGCAGGTCGGCGGCGGTCACGCTCCGCGGCGGTATCCGTTCTGGCGCGGACATACGTGTCCTTCCGGGTCGAGCGGGAGGCTGCACAGCGGGCACGGCGGCCGCCCGGCGTTGACGACGTCCAGGGCGCGCTTGGCGAAGGCCCTGGCCTGCGCGCCGCTCAGCCGGACCCGCAGCATCGGGGGCCCGTTCTCCTCGTCCTGGAGGAGCCGTTCCTCGGCCTCGGCGAGGTCCTCCTCGGAGTCGGCGTCCAGTTCCACCAGGGCCTGCGCCTCGACGATCATGCGCTCCTCGTCGCCGTCCCAGGCGAGCGCCATGGTGCCGACGCGGAACTCCTCCTCGATGGGGGTGTCCAGCGGGGCCGTGTCGGTGATCTCGTTGGGCGCGACGGCGGGGACGGCCGCGCTGCCTCCGCTACGGCGTACGACCTCGTCGAGGAGTTCGTCCATGCGTTCGGCGAGCGCGGCGACCTGGGTCTTCTCCAGGGCCACGCTGGTCGTCCGGGGGCCGGCCGTGGCCTGGAGGAAGAACGTACGGCGTCCGGGCAGTCCGACCGTGCCCGCGACGAAGCGGTCCGGCGGGTCGTAGAGGAACACCTGACGGGACACGTCCTGTCTCCATGGGAATCGGGGGTACGTGGGAACGGGCGGGGGTGGCGGCGGCTACGGGACCGCTCGCACGGGTCGCTTCACCCTACTGCGGCTGACGATCACGGCGCGCCGGCGCCGCCACCGACCGGTGCGTCTTCCCCGGGAGGTTCCGCGCGGGGAGCGAGCGAGGCGAAATCCCCGGTGTCCCCGAGACGAACGAGAAACGGCCTGAGGCGGGTGTAACGGATCGCGGTGATGGAACACGGTTCGACGGAGATCCGCTGGAAGAGGTCGAGATGAAGACCGAGTGCGTCGGCGACGAGGGACTTGATGATGTCACCGTGCGAACACATGAGATAGACCGCGTCGGCGCCGTGATCGCGCTCCACGCGCGCGTTCCACTCGCGTACCGCCTCGGCGGCGCGGGTCGCCATGGCGCGCATGGACTCGCCACCGGGGAACGCGGCCGCCGACGGATGCGCCTGTACGACGTCCATCAGCGGGTCGTCCTTGAGCTCGGCGAGCTTGCGGCCGGACCAGTCGCCGTAGTGGGCCTCCCCGATCCGCTCGTCCGTGTGGGCGGTGAGACCGGGACGGGCTTCGAGGAACGGCCGGACCGTCTCCTGGCAGCGCTGCAGCGGGCTGGTGACCACCTCGGAGACCGGCAGTCCGGCGAGCCTGCCGGGCAGTGCGGCGGCCTGGGCGGCGCCGCGCTCGTCGAGGGCGACGCCCGGCGTCCAGCCGGCGAGCACGCCCGAGGTGTTGGCGGTGGAGCGTCCGTGCCTTACGAGGATCAGCGTGGGCATGCGGCCCAGGGTAGGCGCATGCCGAAGTGCGCAGGCGGGCGGGCGACGGGAGAATACGCTCCGTGATCGTCGACTGCGCCATCTACCGGGGCGGGGAGCGCATGGAGACCCCGCAGGACTTCTCCGACGCCCTCGCGGAGGCACGCGCGCGGGGCGACAGTTTTCTGTGGATCGGTCTGTACGAGCCCACCGAGCGCGAGTTCGACCTGGTCACCGACGAGTTCGGGCTGCATCCGCTGGCCGTGGAGGACGCCCTGACCGCCCACCAGCGGCCCAAGCTGGAGGTGTACGACGACTCGCTGTTCGTCGTCCTGAAGCCGGTGTCGTACGAGCCGAAGAGCGACACGGTGACCTCCGGGGAGCTGATGATCTTCCTCGGGGACTCCTTCGTGGTCACCGTGCGCCACGGGACGCCGTCGCCGCTCGGGGACATCCGGCGGCACCTGGAGGAGCAGCACGAACTGCTCAAGCACGGGCCGACGGGGGTGCTGTACTCGATCTCCGACGCGGTGGTGGACCACTACCTGGAGGTCGCGACCGAGCTGCAGAACGACCTGGAGGAGGTGGAGACCGAGGTGTTCTCACCGGGCGGCGGCGGTTCCCGGTACACGGCGTCCCGGATCTACTCCTTCAAGCGGCAGATCCTGGAGTTCCGCCGGGCGACCGTGCCGCTGGCGGTGCCGATGACCAAGCTGGCCGGGGTGGGCCCGTACGGCGGCGGCACGGCGGTGCCGTTCGTGCACGAGGAGGCCCGGCCGTTCTTCCGGGACGTCAACGACCACCTGCTGCGGGTCAACGAGGGGGTGGAGGCCCTGGACCGGCTGGTGTCGGACGTCCTCAACGCCCATCTCGCGCAGATGAGCGTGCGGCAGAACGACGACATGCGGAAGATCTCCGCGTGGGCGGCCATGGCGGCGGTCCCCACGATGATCGCCGGCATCTACGGCATGAACTTCGACCACATGCCCGAGCTGCACTGGCTCTGGTCGTACCCCGCGGTGATCCTGATCATGGCCGTGCTGGAGACGGTGCTGTACCGGCTGTTCAAGCGCCGCGGCTGGATGTGAGCGGCCCGGCCGCTCAGGCGAACTCGGGGGCGGCGGCCGCGGGGCCGCCCAGGGCGTCGCGGCGCTCCGGCATCCGCAGCGAGACCATGCGGCGCCAGCCGCCGGCCCGCTCGTAGGCGTAGACGGCGTGGATGCCGGCCGCGAGGAGCACGGACCTGCCCCGTGGCCAGCCGAGGATGCGGCCCATGTGCGCCATGACGGCGAGGCTGACGTCCCGGTAGACGCGGATCTCGGCCAGCGCGCACGCGCGCAGGGTGCGCCGGATGGCCGGGCCGTGCCCGGCGGCGGCGAAGCGCAGCAGCTCCTCGTGGCAGTAGGCGAGGTGGTTGTCCTCGTCGCCGGAGATCATCCGTACCGCGCGGCCGACGTCCGGGTGGTCGGCGAAGTGCCTGCGCAGCAGGTTCATCTGCTCGGACGCCCGCTGCTCGGTGACCCGGCTGTGGGCGAGGTAGGTGACGATGTCCTCGACGGTGAGCGGCTGCCGGTCCCGGAGCCGGTCGTGGGCGAGTCCGATGCCGTGCCGTTCCAGGATCATCGTGTAGTCGGTGTCGGGCGGGACCGGCACCGGGGTGAGTCCGCGTCTCCTCAACAGGGCCTGGAAGATGCGTCCGTGCTTGTCCTCGTCGGCGCCATGGCGGGTGATCTTGGGGGCGAGGCCGCGTTCGCCGTCCGGCACCAGGGCGGCGATCCGCGCGTTCTCCCAGCCGCCCTGCGACTCCCCGCTGGCCGCGATCGAGCAGAAGAGCCGGAAGGACTCGTCGTCGTCGAGGATCTCCTGGAACAGACTCCTGGCCGAAAGCATCGTGGACACCTCTCCGGAGGACTCACCGGACCCGGGAAGAACGAGTCAAATGCCGCATCGGGGGCGCTGCAACAGCTGTGCGGGCGGGCTCGGCCGAAAGGAGGAGCACCGGGGTCACTCCGGGGGCGTAACCGCGCGGGCGCGGGCGCGTTGTTCTGCATGACGGCCGTGGCGGGGAAGACCCCCCGAGCCCCCACCACGGCCGCGGACTTCTCGCCCGCCGGGCCGGCTACGCGAGCCCGGCCCGCTCCAGGGCCTCGGCGCCGGCCCGCAGCGAGGCGAGCCGCTCGTCCAGGGTGAAGCCGGCCGGGGCGAGGGACAGGGTGGTCACCCCGGCGGCGGCGTAGGCCTTCATCCGGTCGGCGATCCGGTCCACGGACCCGAGCAGCGTGGTCTGGTCGATCAGGTCGTGCGGTACGGCGGCGGCGGCCCCGTTCTTGTCCCCGGAGAGGTACTTGTCCTGGATCTCGGCGGCCTCCCGCTCGTACCCCATGCGCTGGGCGAGCTGGTTGTAGAAGTTCTGCTTGCGGCTGCCCATGCCGCCGACGTACAGCGCGGTGTACGGCCGGAAGGTGTCGGCGAGCGTGGCCACGTCCTTGTCCTCGCCGACGGCGAGCGGCAGCGTCGGGCAGATGTCGAACCCGTCGAGCGTCCTGCCCGCCTTCTCCCGTCCGGCGCGCAGGTACCCGACGGCCGTCTCCTCCAGGTGCTCGGCGGACGGGAAGATCAGCAGGGCGCCGTCGGCGATCTCGCCGGTCTGCTCCAGGTTCTTCGGGCCGATGGCGGCGATGTAGACCGGGATGTGCTCGCGCTCCGGGTGCACGGTCAGCCTGATCGGCTTGCCCGGGCCGCCCGGCAGCGGCAGCGTCCAGTGCTCGCCCTCGAACGACAGCCGCTCCCGGCTCATCGCCCTGCGCACGATCTCCACGTACTCGCGGGTGCGGGACAGCGGCTTGTCGAACTTGACGCCGTACCAGCCCTCGGAGACCTGCGGTCCGGAGACGCCGAGGCCGAGGCGGAAGCGGCCGCCGGAGAGGGAGTCGAGGGTCGCGGCGGTCATCGCGGTCATCGCGGGCTGCCGGGCCGGGATCTGGAAGATGGCCGAACCGACGTCGATGCGTTCGGTCTTGGCGGCGACCCAGCTGAGCACGGTGGCGGCGTCGGAGCCGTAGGCCTCGGCGGCCCAGCACACGGCGTACCCGAGGCGCTCGGCCTCCTGCGCCACGGCCAGATTGTCCCCGTCCATCCCGGCACCCCAGTAGCCGAGGTTGATCCCGAGCTGCATGGCCGATCCCCTTACCCATCAGTAACGTCGCTGTCGCGGAGACCTTAGCGCGAGGCGCCCCGGAAGGGGGCGCGGGGAACCGCGTGGCAAACCCCACGGCGAAACCGTCCGTCCCCTGGGGAAACCGGTTATCCACAGGCAACCCAACGCATCAACTCTGGCCAGTAATCTCGCGGTCATGGAGCAGAGGCATCTCGGCCGTACCGGCCTTCGCGTGTCCAGAATCGGACTCGGCACCCTCACCTGGGGCCGGGACGTCGACGAGCACGACGCCGCGGACATGCTGAAGACGTTCTGGGAGGCCGGCGGCACCCTCGTCGACACCGCGGACGTGTACGGCGACGGAGAGGCCGAGTACCTGCTCGGGCAGCTCATAGAAGGGCTGGTGCCGCGCCGGGACCTGGTCATCTCGACCAAGGCGGGCAGCGTCCCCGACCCCGACCGCCGTTTCGACGGCTCACGCGGCCACCTGCTCGGCGCGCTGGACGCCTCCCTGGCCCGTCTCGGCACCGACCACGTCGACGTCTGGCACGTGCACGCCTACGACCCGGACACGCCGCTTGAGGAGACCCTGCACGCCCTCGACCTGGCCGTCAGCAGCGGCCGGGCCCGCTACGCCGGCGTCTCCAACTTCTGCGGCTGGCAGCTGGCGAAGGCGGCCACCTGGCAGCTCGCGGCGCCCGGCCACCGCACCCGGCTGGCCAGCACGCAGCTGGAGTACTCGCTGCTCCAGCGCGGCGTCGAACGCGAGGTGCTGCCGGCCGCGCTGGACCTGGGCATCGGCCTGCTGCCGTCCTCCCCCCTGGGCCGGGGTGTGCTCACCGCGAAGTACCGCAACGCCACTCCCCCGGACTCGCGGGGCGCGTCCGAGCATCTGGCGCCCTTCGTCGCGCCGTACCTCGACGACACCGCGACCCGGATCGTGGACGCGGTGCAGACCGCGGCCGACGGGCTCGCGGTGACACCGCTCCAGGTGGCGCTCGCCTGGGTGCGGGACCGGCCGGGCGTGACCGCGCCGGTCGTCGGCGCGCGCAACGCGCAGCAGCTCACGGCGGCGTTGTCAGTGGAGGCACTTACGCTTCCTGACGAGATCTGCCGGGCCCTCGACGACGTGTCGGCGCCCGTGCACCGCTATCCCGATCACGACTGGAGCACGCTGTGAGCACGGAGCCGGGGCTGGGCGCCACGCCCGAGGCCGACGACGAGGGGACGCCGGAGGCCGCGAACCTCACCGCCGGCCCAGCCGAAGCGAGCGCCGCGCCGGACACCGACGCGACCGGCACGAACAGCAGGGACGACGACAGCAGAACCGCCGGCACCAAAGCCGACGAGACCGAACCCACCAGACCTGGACGGACCGACTCGGCGGACGTCGGCGACGGGGCCGAGAGCGGCGGGGCCGCGGCGGCCGGCCCGGACGGGGTCGGCGGCGGGGCCGCGGCGGCTGGCCCGGAGGGCGTCGACAACAGGGCCGAGAGCGGCGGGGCCGCGGCGGCTGGCCCGGAGGGCGTCGGCGGCGGGGCCGAGAGTGACGGGGCCGCAGCGGCCGGTGCGGACGGGGTCGGCGACGGGGGCGAGAGTGGCGGGGCCGCGGCGGTCGGTGCGGACGGGGTCGGTGGCGGGGTCTCCTCCGGCTCCGGGCCGGGCGGGGGGTCCGGCTCCGGTGGCGATGCGGCGGAGGCGGCCCAGCGGTCCGAGGCTGAGGCCGAGCTGGCCGCCCAGCGGGTCGAGCGGGAGCGGATCGAGCGGCGGAAGGCCGAGCGGAAGCCCGTCGAGAGCGGCGGCAAGCTCAGTGGCACGGCGGCCGACCTGCTCGCGGCGATCCGGGCGGTGGAGGGCGGCGAGAAGCCGGCGGCCACCGTGTTCGGCGACCCGGAACCGGCCCCGCGCCGGGCGGCCCCCGCCCCGGAGCCGGTCCGTCGGCCGCAACCCGCCGCCCCGGCCGCCACCGGGCCCGCCGCCGAGACGGTCACGGCGGTACGAGGGGTCCTGGCCGACGGCGGTGCCCCCGAGTCACTCGCACCCCAGGTCGCCGCCGCCCTCGGCGAGGGAGCCGACGTCCTGCTGCGGGAGGACCCCTGGCAGCTGCTGCGGGTGCACGGCGTGCGGCCGGACCAGGCCGACGGGTTCGCGCGGGCGCTGCTCGGCGCGGAGTGCGGCCCGGACGACGAGCGGCGCGGCCGGGCGCTGACCGGCTGGCTCCTCGAACAGGCCGCCCTCGCCGGGCACACCGCGCTGGAGATGCCGACGCTGGCCACGGCGCTGGCCCAGCGGGCGGTGCCGGACCCGGACGCGGCCGTGCAGAGCGCGCTCGCCGAGGGCGAGGCCCTGGTCTTCCAGGACGCGCTCGATCCGGGCGCCCCGGAACCCGCGGACGACGAGGAGGAGCGGCCGGTCCGGGTCCTGGTCGGTCTGGAGCGGTACGCGCTGGCCGAGGAGAGCCTCGCCGACGGACTGGCCCGGCTGGTCAACTCCCTGGCCAAGGACGCCCCAGGGCCCTGGGACGCGGTCGCCGCGGCGGCCTCGGGGGGCGCGGCCGAGCTGGCGAGGGCGGTCGCCGGGCACGGACTCGTGCTGCACACGGGCGGTGAGGCGGCCCGCGCCGAGCCGGCCGCGCTGCTGGCCGCCGCCCGCGCCGCGGGTCTGCGTGCCTTCGCCGCCGCCCACACCCACGACGGGCTCCGGCAGCTGACGGCACCGCAGGAGGAGGGCGGCGCGGCGGCCGTCGGCACGGTCGCCGGGCTGCTCGCCGGCGCGGAGGGGCCCGGCCGGGACGCGGAGGGCGCTCTCGACCTCGACCTGCTGATCGTGCTGGACGCGCCCCAGCTGGACGTGGAGAGCGCGGCCATGGTCGTGGAGGCGCTGCCCGACGGGGCGCGGCTGGTGCTCAGCGGGGATCCCGCGGTGCTGTGGTCGGCGGGGCCGGGGCGGGTCTTCGCCGACCTGCTGGCGGCCCGCGTGTGCCCGCAGCTCGCCTCCCGCACGCCCGACCCCGGTCCGCTCGGCGAGCTGGTCTCCGGGATCGGTGTCGGTGAGCTCCTCCAGGTGGACGCGCCCGGCAAGGAGGTCGTGATCGTGCCGGTGCGGGACGCGGGCGAGGCGGTGCACCGGACGGTGCAGCTGGTCGCCGACTCCGTGCCGCGCGCCATCGGCGTCCCCGCCGAGCAGACCGTGGTGATCACCCCGGGCCACGGCGGCGCGGCGGGCACCCGGGCCCTCAACACCGCGCTCAAGGAACGGCTCAATCCGGGCCCGGGCCGCTTCGGCGGCTTCGACCCGGGCGACCGGATCGCCTTCTCCCCCGCACCGGGCCGTACGGTGCCGGGCCGGGTGGTGAAGGCGGACGGCGACGGGCTGCACCTGGCGTGCGCGGGCGGGCCGGTCGTCGTACCCAAGGAGCAGGTCGAGCAGTCCCTGCGGCACGGCTGGGCGGTGACCGCCCACCAGGCGGCGGGCGGCCGGTGGCCGGCCGTGGTCGTGGTGCTGCCCGGGGACGCGGCCCAGTCCCTCAGCCGCCCCTGGGTGTACACGGCGTTCAGCCGGGCGGAGCGGCATCTGTCGGTGGTGCACGGCGTGGAGCAGGCCCTGCCGAGAGCGGTGGCCGAGGCCCTGCCGAAGCCCAGGACGACCCGGCTCCCGCTGCTGCTCAGGACGCTGGTGCCGACGGCGGGCTGACCGCCCTGCCCGCCACGGGACCCCGCGGCGGTGGTGCCGGACCGGTCACGGAGGACCGGACGGCACCACCAGCCGGAGCGGGTCAGCGGTCGGCGGCGTCCAGCGGTTCCAGGTCCTCGTCGAGGTCGAGGTCGTCCTCCAGCGCGTCGGCCTCCTCCGTGTCCTCGTCGTCCCCGTCGTCCCCGTCGTCGCCGTCCTCCTCGTCGTCGAAGACCGCGCTGACGTCGAACCGGCACACCACCAGCTGCGGGTCGACCCCCTCGAACGGCGCCTCCAGCCACTCGCCGGGCTCGGCCGGTTCCTCCGCCGCGGTCACCCACAGCGTGGAGTCGCCCTCCTCCAGTCCGAACTCCTTGTGCCGGGAGGCGATCTCGTCCGGCTCGAACTCGCCGAACAGGACCCCGAGGGCCTCGTGGATCGTGCCGGCGGCGTCCTCGCCCACGCCGAGGCCGTCGCCGTACTCCGCGGCCTGGACCCGCTGGGCCTGCGCCAGCAGTCGCTGCGGTTCCGCCACGGCGTAGTCGCGGCGGATCAGCACGCTGATCGCGTTCGGTTCCTCGGGACCGGCGTACGGCGGCAGCGAGTCCTCGGTGCCGGGGATCTCGAAGGGCGTGACCTCGTCGTAGCGGTCGTACAGGAGCTCGTCGTAGACCTCGGCGGCCGCGGCAAGCTGGTTGAACGCCTCGTAGACAGCCGGGTCGTCCTCCCCCGACCTGCGTTCGACCGCGGCCAGATGGCGGTCGAGCGCGGTCTTGACCGCCTCGGCGGCGGCGCGTACCTCGGCAGCGGTGGGCTGCGCAGCATCAGACATAGTGCAGACGCTATCCGTACCGGGCACCAGCCCGCACAATAGATGCGATGCCGGAATACGAATTTGTCGACGTGTACGTACCTCGCGGGGTGTCCCGCAAGGAGGCCACACGTCTGCTGACGGACCATGCCGAGTACGGACACTGGGAGTTGGACCGACTGAGCCTCATGCGCGACGGCAGCCGCAGGGTGCGGTTGCGCCGGCGGATCATCCGCCAGGTGCGTGCCACATGGTGAGACTGGCCGACTGACGGAAAGGGCCCCGCGTCGACGGGGCCCGTTCCGGCCCACGCACCGCCGCCGGTGCGTCACCGTCCGTGCGCTACGCCGTGGCGCGCGCCTTGCGGTAGAGGACCGCGCCCGCGAGCAGCGCGCCGGCGCCCGCGGGAAGCGCGAGGCCCAGCGGGAGGTCACTGCCCGTGTGCGCGAGCTGCGCGGCGCCGCTGCCGGGCTGCGTCACCGAACTGCTGCCCACCGGGCTGACGACGGACGACCCGTGGCCCCCACTCGGAACGCTCCCGCCCCCGGCGTGCCCGGGGGTGCCGGGGTGCCCCGGAGTGCCGGGGTTTCCGGGAGTACCCGGCTGACCCGGCGTACCGGGAGTGCCCGGGTGACCCGGAGTACCGGGGTTCCCAGGAGTACCAGGGTTCCCAGGAGTACCGGGCTGACCCGGCGCACCGGGGTGTCCCGGAGTACCCGGCTGACCCGGGTGCCCTGGAGTCCCCGGGTTTCCGGGGGTTCCAGGGTTGCCACCGTGACCTCCGTGACCGCCGTGGCCACCATGACCGCCGTGGCCACCATGACCTCCGTGACCGCCGTGGCCACCGTGACCTCCGTGACCACCAGAGCCTCCGTGACCGCCATGACCACCCGAGCCGCCGTGGTCGCCGTATCCGCCGTCGTTGGCGCAGTCGTTGCCCGCGGCCGGGTTGCCGATGCCGATCACGTTGACGCTGTTGCCGCACACGTTGACCGGCACGTCGATCGGCGCCTGCACCGTGTTGCCCGAGCCGACGCCGGGCGAGCCGCCGGTGTGGCCGCCGGCGTGCGAACCGCCCTGGCCGCCGCCGTGACCGCCGCTGTGACCGCCCGAGTCGCCGTAGCCACCGTGGCCGCCCGAGTCGCCGTAGCCACCGTGGCCGCCGGAGTCGCCGTAGCCGCCCGGCGCGGCGCCGTGGGTGCCGTGGTTGGCGCACTTGTTGCCCATCGCGGGGTTGAGCGCGCCGACCACGTTGACGGTGTTGCCGCAGACGTTGACCGGCACGTGCACCGGCGCCTGCACCGTGTTGCCGGACAGCACACCCGGTGAGTCGCCGGCGGAGCCGACGGCTCCCGAGTCGGCGTGGGCGTAGCCGCTCGCCGCGGCGATCACGCCGGTCGCCGCGGCCACTGTCATAAGGCCCTTACGGGCACCCTGTCGCATTATCTGAATTCCCCCCTGCCTTGGATCCTGACCGTATGCATTCCGCGGGAAATGAACCGCGGAAAACCGGTCGGCCCCGGAGCGCGTGGCGCGCGCTCCGGGGCCGACGGAAAGACGCCCCCTCAGGGAGCCGGCGTCACTTGTTGATGCAGGTGTTGCCGAAGGCGGGGTTCAGCAGCCCGATCACGGAGATCGTGTTGCCGCAGACGTTCACCGGGACGTGCACGGGAACCTGGATCACGTTGCCGGAGATGACACCCGGGGAACCCACGGCAGCGCCCTGGGCACCCGAGTCGGCGACGGCCAGGCCCGCACCCGCGAGAACCAGACCACCAGTGGCAGCCGCAGCAGCGACGACCTTCTTGAGCATTATTCCTCCTTGTTGGCAATGCGATCCCAAGTAGCGGATCGCATCCGGTGTAACGAGGAGGGAGTAATGGAGCTACGAGCTTATCGTCGCATTCACTCTTTTCAGTAGAACTCGTACAGTCGCCCGATTAGCCCAAGCCAGTGATTCACGATGCGTCGATAAACCGGTCGAGCACCCGGACACCGAACTGGAGACCGTCCACCGGCACCCGCTCGTCCACACCGTGGAACATCCCGGCGAAGTCCAGCTCCGGCGGCAGCCTGAGCGGCGCGAAGCCGAAGCCGCGGATGCCCAGGTCGTCGAAGGACTTCGCGTCGGTGCCGCCGGAGAGCATGTAGGGGACCGCCTTCGCCGTGGGGTCCTCGGCGAGCAGCGAGGACTGCATGGCCTCCACCAGGGCCCCGTCGAAGGAGGTCTCCAGCGCCTTGTCGGAGTGCACGTCCGCGCGGACCACGTTCGGGCCGAGCAGCCGGTCCAGGTCGGCGAGGAACTCCTCCTCGTGACCGGGCAGGAACCGTCCATCCACGTGCGCGGTGGCCTCGCCCGGGATGACGTTGACCTTGTAACCGGCGTTCAGCTGGGTCGGGTTGGCGGTGTTGCTGAGCGTCGCGCCGATGAGCTTGGCGATGCCGCCGAGCCTGGCCAGCGTCGACTCCATGTCCTCCGGGTCCAGCTCGGTGCCGAGCGCGTCGCCCAGTTCGTCGAGGAAGGCCCGGGTGGTCTTGGTGACCCGCACCGGGAACTTGTGCCGGCCGACGCGGGCGACGGCCTCGGACAGCTCGGTGATCGCGTTGTCGCGGTGGATCATCGAGCCGTGCCCGGCGGTGCCCGCCACCTTCAGCTTCATCCAGTGCATGCCCTTCTCGGCCGTCTGGATCAGGTAGAGCCGCCGCTCCTCGCTCACCGTGAAGGAGAAGCCGCCCACCTCGCTGATCGCCTCGGTGACGCCCTCGAAGAGGCCCGGGTGGTGGTCGACGAGGTACCGGGCGCCATAGGTGCCGCCGGCCTCCTCGTCGGCGAGGAAGGCGAGCACGATGTCCCGGGGCGGCTTGCGGCCGCTGCGCAGCCGGTCTCGCACGACCGCCAGGGTCATGGCGTCCATGTCCTTCATGTCCACGGCCCCCCGGCCCCACACGCACCCGTCCGCGACCTCGCCGGAGAAGGGGTGGTGGGTCCAGTCGTCGGCGTTGGCCGGTACGACGTCGAGGTGTCCGTGGATCAGCAGGGCGGGCCGGGTGGGGTCCGCGCCCTCGATGCGGGCCACCGTGGAGGCGCGGCCCGGGTGGGACTCGAAGATCTCCGGCTCCAGCCCGACCTCGGCGAGCTTCTCCGCGACCCACTCGGCGGCCTTGCGCTCACCGGGGCCGGAGTGGTCGCCGTAGTTGCTGGTGTCGAACCGGATCAGCTCGCGGCAGAGGTCCACGACCTCGTCCTCGCCGGTGACGCCCCTGGCCGTGTCCGTCTCGCTCACGCTGCTTCCCTCCGCTGTCACTGCCGGCCGGTCCCGGCCATCCTCTCTCCCTTTGGGTCCGGACCCCAAGAGCGGTCCCGGCCCGTCACACGCCGTTCACGCCCGGCCGCGCCCGGAACGGGGTGTGATCGGCCACCCCGGAAAGCCTGGTAGTGTTTCCTTCGTCGCCACGGGGGAAACCCCGCACGACAGACACCTTGTCCGGGTGGCGGAATGGCAGACGCGCTAGCTTGAGGTGCTAGTGCCCTTTATCGGGCGTGGGGGTTCAAGTCCCCCCTCGGACACTATCGAGGAATCACGAAGAAACCCCTGCTGAGCAGGGGTTTCTTGGTTTTTCGGCAGACCGGCAGGCGACCACCTCGCGGTGGGCGCCACTCCCTCGGTCGAGCCTCTCAGTCGAGGCGGTCGCCTATTCGGCCGTCACCGAGCGCCAGCGTCGTGGTGAACGCGGAGAGCGACGGCCGGCCGAACAGCAGCGCGGGCCCGTGCGGGCGCTTGCTGTCCCGGACGGCGACCGTCGCCCCGTCGACGATCCCGCATTCCACGCAGTCGGACTGTGATGCGGACGCAGAGGACTTCCACCAGGTGACCGGCAGAGCCGACGCGTCGTCAACGTGCTTCATTCGCTATTCGTTCTTCCTTATCTGGGTGATCAGTTCCACCGACGCCTCGACGGACTCGGCGGCAGACGTGAGGCGTTGCCACGCGGCCCGGTGCGTGGAGACCCGATCACGTTCCTCGATGTACAGGGCGGAGGTCAGCCCTTCCTGGTGGACGACGTCCAGGTCCGTGTGCGGACCGAAGCCCAGGATGCTGAAGGTGCCGGTGAGTCCGGCGTGCAGGGGAGCGTCCGATCGCAACACCTGGATGTTGATGTTCGGGCGCCGCCCCATCGTAAGCAGGCGCCCCAACTGCTCGTACATCAGGGCGGGGTCCTCGGTGGTGGAGCGCAGGGCCTGTTCGGAGATGATCGCCCAGAGCGCCAGCGGGTCGCTGTCCCGGGTGAGGACGGCCTGGCGTGCCAGCCGTACCTCGACGAGCGCGTCGACCCGTGCCTCGACCGCCTCTGACATGGCGGTCGCCCGGATGATCTCGCGGGCGTACTCCGCGGTCTGGAGCAGTCCGGGGACCATGCCCAGCTGCCAGGTGGAGACCGTCTCCGCCTCGGCCTCCAGGCTGATCAGGTCCTCGTACACCGGGGTGAGCACACCCCGGTACGAATGCCACCAGCCGCGTCTGCCACCCTCCTTGGTGAGCATGATCAGGGCCGTGCGCAGCTCGTCGCTGACGTCACGGCCCAGTTTCGCGTACAGGTCGAGCAGCGCCTGGATGTCCGCTGCCTTGGGGGCGGTCTTGCCGGTCTCCATCCGGGACAGCTTCGAGGAGACGAACGCGCCTTCGGAGTGCTCCGCGACCTCGTCGAGGGTCAGCTCGCCACGCAGGTCGCGCAACTTCGCACCGAGCCGACGCCGGCGCACCGTGGGCGTGCTCACGGCTTCCCCCTTCTGTCCGATGAACTGCCGGACAGTCTGCCGTGCCGCCCCAACCCTCGCCACCGACTGACGACTTGTGCCGCAACTCTCCCGGCGCCATGCGCAAATTTTCACATCACGTGGGACGTATTGCGATCGACTGTGCCGAGAAGGCACCATGAATCCGGGAAATACGAAAGTGACCGCACTCGCATGGCGAACCACCGTGCCTGCGTTGGGACATGCCCGTGAGGGGATCCACATGATCGAACGCCAGCGGAGCACCACGACCGCACCCCGTGCACAGCAAGTCGCCCCGCCGCCCGTCCTGTTACTGGCGAGCGAACCCCAGTCGGCCAGGGCGGCACGGCGGTACGTGAGTGACTTCATCACGCACCACATCCCGGACGCCTCCCGTGACCACATCGACGCCGTCGCCCTGGTCACCTGTGAGCTGGTCACCAACTCCCTGCGCTACGAGACCGACCCGGACGACCCGGTGCGTCTCGTCATCGACAGCGACGCGGCCCGGACCCGGGTCGAGGTGCACGACCCGCTGGGCCGTCACCCCCGCTTGCGTCCCGTCTCGGTGGAGCGGGACCGCGGGCGCGGTCTGCTCATCCTCGACGCGCTCTGCTCGGGCCGCTGGGGTGTCGGCAACCTGCCCTGGGGCAAGTCCATCTGGGCGGAGGTCAGCGCCGCGTGAGGGTCGGATGCGGGCCCCGGACACACTGAGTTGGCCCGCATCACGCTGTGTGGCCCATCTCTCGCCGGGCCCGTGAAGCTCCTGGTCAGAGCTTGCTCAAGATTCAACCGACTGCCCCGAACGGCCGCCTCCGAGTGGTCGCGAGAGGAACGGCGGCCTAGCGTCGTACTAACATTTCCGGTTTGTTACCCAGCCGGAGCCGGACAACCCCAGGCAGACCTGAGGGCCCGCCGGCGCCCCGGAGGGTTCCGGGAACGAGACGCGAGGACCGGATGGCAGCGACTGACGAGAGCAGTGCTCTCGGCCTGCTCGACGAGGAGATCCGCGAGGAGTTCGGGGACACGGCACGATTCTCGGCCGGGCCGGCGGCGCCGCCGCGCACGCTCGTGGACGTCTTCGAGGCGAGTGTACGGGCCCATCCCGAGGAGCCCGCACTGGACGACGGCACCGCCCAGCTCACCTACCGCGCGCTCGCGGTGGAGGTGGAGCGGCTGCGGCGGCGACTGGCCGGGGCCGGGATCGGGCTCGGCGACCGCGTGGGCGTCCGGGTCCCGTCCGGAACCAACGACCTGTACGTCGCCGTGCTCGGCGTGCTCGCGGCCGGTGCCGCCTATGTGCCCGTGGACGCCGAGGACCCGGACGAGCGGGCCGCGCTGGTGTTCGGTGAGGCGGAGGTCGGCGCCGTCGTGGGCGCGGGCCTGGAGATCGACGTCCGGCGCGACTCCGGGGGACCCGCCGGCCGGCCCGGCACCGGGCACGACGCCTGGATCATCTTCACCTCGGGCTCCACCGGCAGGCCCAAGGGCGTCGCCGTCACCCACCGCAGCGCCGCCGCCTTCGTGGACGCGGAGGCCGCGCTGTTCCTGACCGAGGAGCCGATCGGCCCCGGCGACCGGGTCATGGCGGGCCTCTCGGTGGCCTTCGACGCCTCCTGCGAGGAGATGTGGCTCGCCTGGCGCTACGGCGCCTGTCTGGTGCCGGTGCCGCGCTCCCAGGTCCGCAGCGGTGCCGATCTCGGCCCCTGGCTGGTCGAGCAGGAGATCACCGTCGTCTCGACCGTGCCGACCCTGGCCGCCCTCTGGGAACCCGAGACCCTGAACGACGTCCGTCTGCTGATCTTCGGCGGTGAGGCCTGCCCGCCCGAGCTGACGCAGCGGCTGGTCACCGAGGGCCGCGAGGTCTGGAACACCTACGGGCCCACCGAGGCCACCGTGGTCGCCTGCGCGGCCCTGATGACCGGCGAGGAGCCGATCCGCATCGGGCTGCCGCTCAACGGCTGGGAGCTCGCCGTCGTGGACGACGCGGGCGAGCCCGTGGCGATGGGCGAGAGCGGCCAGCTGGTGATCGGCGGGGTCGGGCTCGCCCGGTACCTCGACGCCGAGAAGGACGCGGAGAAGTACGCGCCCCTGGAGTCGCTGGGCTGGGATCGGGCGTACCGCAGCGGTGACCTGGTGCGCGCCGACCGCGAGGGGCTGGTGTTCCTCGGACGGGCCGACGAGCAGATCAAGCTCGGCGGCCGCCGTATCGAGCTCGGCGAGGTGGACGCGGCCCTCCAGGCGCTGCCCGGCGTCGCGGGCGCGGCGGCGGCCGTGCGGACCGCGCGCGGCGGCAACCAGCTGCTGGTCGGCTATGTCGTCACCCAGGACGGCTGGGACCAGGCGGCGGCCGTCGAGAAGCTGCGTGCCGAGCTGCCCGCCGCGCTGGTGCCGCTGCTCGCGCCGGTCGCCGAGCTGCCCACCCGCACCTCCGGCAAGGTCGACCGCAACGCCCTCCCCTGGCCCCTGGAGGGCCTGGAGAGCGGCGGCCCGGCCGAGCAGCTGTACGGCACCGAGGCCTGGCTCGCCGAGCAGTGGACCGAGGTCCTGGGCATCCCGGTGACCAGCGCCTCCGACGACTTCTTCGCGATCGGCGGCGGCAGCCTGTCCGCCGCCCAGCTCACCACCCGGCTGCGCACCCGCTACCCGAGCGCGGCCGTCCTCGACCTCTACCAGCAGCCGGTGCTGCGCAAGCTGGCCCGCCGGCTGGAAGAGTCCGTGCAGGACGACGGCGCCGAACGCACCATCGCACCGGTGCCGCGCCGCGCCCAGCTGGCGCAGCTGCTGCTCCTGCTCCCCCTGTTCACCGTGCTCGGGCTGCGCTGGACCGTGGTCCTGGCCGCGCTCGGCAACGTGCTGAGCGGCTACGGCTGGCTGCCGGCCGCGCCCTGGTGGCTGGTCGGCCTCGGAGCCCTGGTCCTGTTCACCCCGCCCGGCCGGATCGCGATCGCGGCCGGTGGCGCGCGGCTGCTGCTGCGGGGCGTGAAGCCGGGCACGTACCCGCGCGGCGGCTCGGTCCACCTGCGGCTGTGGACGGCCGAGCGGCTCGCCGAGTCCGCCGGGGCGACCTCGCTGACCGGGTCCTGGCTGGAGCGGTACGCGCGGGCGCTGGGCGCCAAGGTCGGGCCCGACGTGGACCTGCACTCGCTGCCGCCGGTCACCGGTCTGCTCAGGGTGGGGCGCGGTGCGGCCGTGGAGTCCGAGGTGGACCTGTCCGGCTCCTGGCTGGACGGCGACCGGCTGGTGATCGGCGCGGTCCGGATCGGCGCCCACGCGGTCGTCGGCACCCGCAGCATGCTCTTCCCGGGCGCGCGGGTCGGCAAGCGCGCCGAGGTGGCCCCCGGTTCGGCGGTCACCGGGCAGATCCCGACCGGTCAGCGCTGGGCCGGCGCCCCGGCCGTCAAGCTGGGCAAGGCCAAGCGGAACTGGCCCAAGCAGCGGCCGCAGCGCGGCACCTACTGGCGGGTGATGTACGGCCTGACCGGACTCGGGCTGAGCGCGCTCCCGGTGCTGTCCGGTGCCGCCGCGCTGCTGGTCGCCGGGCGTCTGGTGGCCCCCGGGGACGGCCTGGGCGAGGCGCTGCGCGGTGCGGCCGTCGCCCTGGTCCCCGCGACCCTCGCCTTCGGGCTGGCGTACGCCCTGCTGATCCTGGTCGCCGTCCGGCTGCTCAGCCTGGGCCTGCGGGTCGGCACGCACCCCACGCACAGCCGGGTCGGCTGGCAGGCGTGGACCGTGTCCCAGCTGATGGACCGCTCCCGCGAGACCCTGTTCCCGTTGTACGCCGGTCTTGTCACGCCGGTGTGGCTGCGGCTGCTCGGGATGCGGATCGGGCGCGGTGCCGAGGTGTCGACGGTGCTGGCGCTGCCGAGCCTGACGACGGTCGGCGAGGGCGCGTTCCTGGCCGACGACACGCTGACCGCGCCGTACGAGCTCGGCGGCGGCTATGTGCGGATCGGGCGTGCGGAGATCGGACGGCGGGCGTTCCTCGGGAACTCCGGGATGACCGCGCCGGGCCGCAGCGTGCCCGACGGCGGTCTGGTGGGCGTGCTGTCGGCGACGCCGAAGAAGGCCAAGAAGGGCACCTCGTACCTGGGGCTGCCGCCGGTGAAGCTGCCGCGCAGCGCCGCCGACGGCGACCAGAGCCGCACCTACGAGCCGCCGGCGCGGCTGCTGTGGGCGCGGGCGCTGGTGGAGACGTGCCGGATCGTGCCGGTGCTGTGCTCGGTGGCGCTGGCCGGACTGACGGTCGCCGCGCTGTGCGCGCTGGGCGCCTGGGCGCCGCTGCTGTCCGGTCCGGTGCTGCTCGGTGCCGGTGCGGCCGCGGGTCTGGTGTCCGTGCTGGCCAAGTGGCTGCTGGTCGGCCGGCACCGCAGCGGGGAGCACCCGCTGTGGAGTTCGTTCGTGTGGCGCAACGAGCTGGCGGACACCTTCGTGGAGGTGCTGGCGGTGCCGTGGCTGGCCGGCTCGGTTCCGGGTACACCGTTGATGACGGCCTGGCTGCGCGGTCTCGGTGCGCGCGTCGGCAAGGGCGTCTGGGTGGAGAGCTACTGGCTCCCGGAGACCGATCTGGTGACCCTGGAGGACGCGGCCACCGTGAACCGCGGCTGTGTCCTGCAGACTCACCTCTTCCACGACCGGATCTTGCGGACGGATACTGTGGTTCTCCGTGAGGGCGCCACGCTGGGCCCTGGCGGGATCGTGCTGCCCGGCAGCACGATCGGGGCCCGTACCACCCTGGGTCCCGCGTCGCTCGTCATGGCGGCGGAGTCGGTTCCCGACGACACCCGCTGGCTCGGCAACCCGATCGAGGCATGGCGTCCCTGAGCGGGGGCCGTCCGACGGTGGCCGCGGGCATCGGCGCACCGAGAGACGGTTCGAGCACAGCGCAGGGAGCGAACGCGGAAGTGGCAGTGCAGCAGTCAGCGGGTCCGGACCCGTACTTCCCGGACAACGGCGACGCCCGGTACCGGGTGCATCGCTATGAGCTCACGCTGGACTACCGGCCCGGACCCAACCGCCTGTCCGGCATGGCCCGGATCAACGCGATCGCGGGCCGGGCCGCGCTGTCCGAGTTCCAGCTGAACCTGGCCGACTTCAAGATCGGCCGGATCCGGGTGGACGGCCGCCAGCCGCACTGGACGCACCGCGGCGGCAAGCTGCGGGTGAAGCCCTCGAAGCCGCTGCGCGCCGGGGCCGCGTTCACCGTGGAGATCCACTGGTCGGGCAATCCCAGGCCGGTGAACAGCCCCTGGGGCGGGATCGGCTGGGAGGAGCTGACGGACGGCGCGCTGGTGGCGAGCCAGCCGGTCGGCGCGCCCTCCTGGTTCCCGTGCAACGACCGGCCCGCCGACAAGGCGTCCTACCTGATCTCGGTGACCTGTCCGTCCGCCTACTCGGTGGTCGCCGGCGGCCGGCTGCTGACCCGGACCACCAAGGCGTCCACGACGACCTGGGTGTACGAGCAGGCGGCGCCGACGTCGAGCTATCTGGTGAGCCTCGCGATCGGCAAGTTCCACACCGTGCTGCTGGGCGACCCGGGCTTCGGCGGGGTGCCGATGCACGGGCACATACCGGCGCATCTGCTGCCCGAGTTCTCGAGGGACTTCGCGCGGCAGCCCGCCATGATGGACCTGTTCCAGCGGCTGTTCGGGCCGTACCCGTTCGACGAGTACGCGGTCGTCGTCGCCGACGAGGAGTTCGACGTCCCCGTCGAGGCCCAGGGGTTGTCGCTGTTCGGCGCCAACCACGTGGACGGGGCGCGGGGTTCGGAGCGGCTGGTGGCGCACGAACTCGCCCACCAGTGGTTCGGCAACAGCGTGTCCATCACCGACTGGCGGCACATCTGGCTGAACGAGGGGCTCGCCAAGTACGCGGAATGGCTGTGGTCGGAGCGGTCCGGTGGCCGTAGCGCCCAGCAACTGGCGGGGATCGCCCACCGGTTGCTGGCGGGGCTGCCGCAGGACATCCGGATCGCCGCCCCGGGCAAGAAGGCGATGTTCGACGACCGGCTCTACGAGCGCGGCGGGGTCACGGTCCACGCGATCCGCTGCGCGCTCGGCGACGAGCGGTTCTTCCACATGCTGCGGGCGTGGGCGGGGCTGCACCGGGGCGGGGCCGTGACCACGGCGACGTTCCAGGCGCACGTGAACCGCTTCGCCGACGAACCGCTGGACGGGCTGTTCGACGCCTGGGTGCACCGGGCGCCGCTGCCCCCGCTGCCCACCCCGTCCGTCCCGGCGCGTCCGGCGCAGCCGCCCACCAATGCCGAGTCGGCGTAGGCGAAAATAGGCGCATGGCCCGACGTACCCCGCAGCCCCGGCGGCAGCCCGGCTCCGCACCGGCTCACGGCACCCCCTGTCCCTGCGGGCTCGCGGAGACGTACGAGGGGTGCTGTGGCCGGTTCCACCGGGGTGCGGCGGCGCCCACCGCGGAGCGGCTGATGCGCTCGCGCTACAGCGCCTTCGTCGTGCGGGACGAGGGGTACCTGCTGCGGACCTGGCATCCGCGGACGCGTCCGCCGGGGGTCGACTTCGAGCCGGGGATGCGCTGGACCGGCCTGGAGATCCTGGGCACGACCGACGGCTCGGCCTTCCACACCACCGGCACGGTCACCTTCCGGGCCTCCTTCCAGGGCGGTTCGCTGGTGGAGCGCAGCCGGTTCGAGCGGGTGGACGGGGCCTGGGTGTACGTGGACGGTGACTTCCCGGAGGCGTAGCGGCGCTACGGCGCGAGCACGTCCAGTTCCTCGAGGGCGCCGACGGTGATCGCGCGGGTCAGCTGCTCCGCCCGGTCCGCGTCGCCCTCCCGTACCGCCTCCGCGAGCTGCACGTGCAGGGTGACGGCGGCGGGGGCGGGGTCCTCGAACATCACCTCGTGGTGGGTGCGGCCCGCGAGGACCTCGGCGACGACGTCACCGAGCCGGGCGAACATCTCGTTGCCGGACGCGGTGAGGATCACCCGGTGGAACGCCATGTCGTGGACGAGGTACTGCTCCAGCCGGTGGCCGCGCGAGTTGGCCACCATGCCGAGGGCGCACTCGGTGAGTTCGGCGCACTGCTGCGCGGTGGCGTTCCGCGTCGCCAGCCGGGCCGCCACCGGTTCGATCGCCGAGCGCAGCACCGTGAGCGAGCGCAGCTGGTGCGGGCGGTCGGCGCCGGCCAGCCGCCAGCGGATCACCTGCGGGTCGTAGACGTTCCACTCGGCCTTGGGGCGGACGATGACACCCACCCGGCGGCGGGACTCGACCAGGTGCATGGACTCCAGGACCCGGACGGCCTCGCGCATCACCGAGCGGGAGACCTCGAAGTGCTGGGCCAGTTCGTCGGTGCGCAGGACACTGCCCGGTGGGTACTCGCCCGCGGTGATGGCGGGACCGAGGGTGTCCAGTACGCGGCCGTGGAGCCCTCGGCCCGGTGTGCTCATGCACTCAGCGTACAGAGTGGATCACAGGGCCAAAAAGTCAGACTTATTTGTCACACACTCTTGAATTCGTCGTACCTAATGGGTTTCATTTGGGCCGGCACCGGATGACGTTCGCCGGTGCCGATGTCGAGGAAGACAGCGAGGCAGTGATGCGGACCCCCCACGTCGTCGTGGTGATGGGCGTCGCCGGCACGGGCAAGACCACGATCGGTCCTCTGCTCGCCGCCCGGCTCGGCGTCCCGTACGCGGAGGGCGACGACTTCCACCCGGCGGCCAACATCGCCAAGATGTCGGCCGGTCACCCGCTGGACGACGCCGACCGGTGGCCCTGGCTGGACGCCGTAGGCGCCTGGGCGCACGGGCGGGCCGGACTCGGCGGGGTGGTCAGCAGCTCGGCGCTGAAGCGGGCGTACCGCGACCGGCTGCGGGCGGCCGCGCCCGGTGTGGTGTTCGTGCACCTCACCGGCGACCGCAAGCTCATCGAGGACCGGATGTCGCACCGGCAGGGTCACTTCATGCCGACCGCGCTGCTGGACTCCCAGTTCGCCACGCTCCAGCCGCTGGCGGCGGACGAGGCGGGCGTCGCCGTGGAGGTCTCCGGCACCCCCGAGGAGATCACCGCCCGTGCCGTCCGGGCGCTGGACGCCCTTCCCGACCCCACCGATCAGTAACCCATACCGCCAGAGGAAACCCCTGTGACCAGACTCAGTGTCGAGTTGCTGGCTGCGGACCCCGTCGCGCCCATCACGTCGGCCGGACATGCCCAGCTGGGCATCGCCGTGCTGGCGGGCTTCGCGGTCATCATCCTGCTCATCACCCAGTTCAAGCTCCACGCCTTCCTGGCGCTGACCGTCGGCTCGCTCGCGCTCGGCGCGTTCGCCGGGGCACCGCTGGACAAGGTGATCACCAGTTTCACCACCGGGCTCGGCACCACTGTCGCCGGCGTGGGCGTCCTGATCGCGCTCGGGGCGATCCTGGGCAAGCTGCTCGCCGACTCCGGCGGCGCGGACCAGGTCGTCGACACGATCCTCGCCAAGGCGGGCGGACGCGCGATGCCGTGGGCGATGGTGCTGATCGCCTCCGTGGTCGGGCTGCCGCTCTTCTTCGAGGTCGGCATCGTGCTGCTGATCCCGGTCGTGCTGATGGTGGCCAGGCGCGGCAACTACTCCCTGATGCGCATCGGCATCCCGGCGCTCGCGGGTCTGTCCGTGATGCACGGTCTGGTGCCGCCGCACCCCGGCCCGCTGGTCGCGATCGACGCGGTCCACGCGAACCTCGGCGTGACCCTGGCCCTCGGCGTCCTGGTCGCCATTCCCACCGTGGTCGTCGCCGGTCCGCTGTTCTCCAAGGTCGCGGCCCGCTGGGTGGACGTCCAGGCACCCGACCGGATGATCCCGCAGCGCGCGTCGGAGGAGCTGGAGCGGCGTCCCGGCTTCGGCGCCACGCTCGCCACCATCCTGCTCCCGGTCGTCCTGATGCTGTCCAAGGCGCTGGTGGACATCGTCGTGGACGACCCGGCACACACCGTGCAGCGCGTCTTCGACGTCGTCGGCTCGCCGCTGATCGCTCTCCTCGCGGCCGTGATCGTCGGCATGTTCACGCTGGGCCGGCCGGCCGGGTTCTCCCGGGAGCGGATCTCCGGGACCGTCGAGAAGGGGCTCATGCCCATCGCGGGCATCCTGCTGATCGTGGGCGCGGGCGGCGGCTTCAAGCAGACGCTGATCGACTGCGGGGTGGGCCAGATGATCCTGGACATATCCAAGGACTGGTCGATCCCGGCGCTGCTGCTGGCCTGGCTGATCGCGGTCGCGATCCGGCTCGCCACCGGCTCGGCGACGGTGGCCACGGTCTCGGCGGCGGGCCTGGTGGCCCCGCTGGCCGCCGACATGTCGACGGCCCACACGGCCCTCCTGGTCCTGGCCATCGGCGCGGGCTCGCTGTTCTTCAGCCATGTCAACGACGCCGGGTTCTGGCTGGTCAAGGAGTACTTCGGCCTGAGCGTCGGCCAGACGATCAAGACCTGGTCCGTGATGGAGACGATCATCTCGGTGGTGGCGGGCGCCCTGGTCCTCCTGCTGTCCCTGGTGATCTAGCCGGCCCCCGCTAGGGCCGCCACAGCGGGTGCTCGCGCCTGGCCCAGTCCCGGCTCACCGACCCGGTCCGCAGGCCCCGCCTCGCCTCCGGGTCGCCGAGGGCCATGCCGATGTGGCCGGCCAGGACGACACCGATCGTCAGGGCCAGCCAGTCGTGCACGAAGGTGGCCGAGGTGCGCCACATCAGCGGGGTGAGGTGGGTGAACCACATCATCAGGCCGGTGGCGAGCATCACCAGGGTCGCACCGGCGATCCAGTTCGCGTAGATCTTCTGCCCGGCGTTGAACTTGCCGGCCGGGCGGGAGGAGCGGCGCCTGTCGCGGGCCAGGACGGCGTGCAGCCAGAGCCTGTCGTGGGGGCCGAAGCGGTTCAGGAAGCCGAGGTCCCTGCGGAAGGCGCGGGAGGCGAGTCCGAGCAGGACCGGGACGGGGAGGGCGAGGCCCGCGCACTCGTGGATCCGGACGACCAGTTCCCGGCGGCCGACGAGCACCGCCAGCGTCGGGACGTAGAGGCAGGCGGCGGTCAGGACGCAGACGCCCATCAGCGCCGCCGTCGTGCGGTGGATCCAGCGCTCGGCGGCGGTGAAGCGGCGCAGCCGGTCCGTGGCGGCCGGCGCCTCAACTCGTAGGCTCATCGTCCCGTCCGTTCGACTTGCCGACCCAGGCGTCGACGTCGTAGCCCAGCTTCTCCCAGTAGCCCGGTTGCACCTTGTCCGTGACGGTGATCCCGGAGAGCCACTTGGCGGACTTGTAGAAGTACATCGGGGCGACGTAGAGGCGGACCGGGCCGCCGTGGTCGTGGCTGATGGGTTTGTTCTGCATGCGCAGCGCGACCATGACGTCCGGCCGGCGGGCCTGGTCGAGGGTGAGGCTCTCGGTGTAGGCGCCGTCGAAGCAGGTGAAGCGGATCGCCCTGGCGGTGTCGCGGACGCCGGCCAGGTCGAGCAGGTGCGAGAGCCGGACGCCCTCGAAGGGCGTGTCGGGCACCCGCCAGCCGGTCACGCACTGGACGTCCTTGACCAGCTTGGTCTGCGGCAGGGCCCGCAGGTCGGCGAGGCTGTAGGTGCGTTCCTCGTCGACCAGCCCGTCGATCTTCAGCCGGTAGTCGGCGGCGGTCCTGTCCGGCACCGACCCGGTCACCGAGTAGTAGCGGAACCCGCCGCCGTTCGGCAGCAGCCCGGTCAGGCCCGTGGGGTCCTTGCCGGAGAAGGTGCCGAGGACCGTCTCGGTGATCCGCTGCAGCACGGGAGCGGTCACCACGCCGAGCGCGCCGAGGCCGAGGGTGCCCAGGAACACCCGGCGGCCGATCGGGCTGCCGTCCTCGCCGGGCCGTGGCTCCCCGGTCGGTTCAGAATTCACGTACCCCATTCGAACACCGTCCGGGCGCGTCGGGCCACGAAATACGGCGGCCGTAAGGAATCCACAACCTCTTCTCATGAACCTCCCAGCGCCCGGTGCCGGGCCGCCCGGAACGCCTCGCAGGGGTCGCGGTCGGGGTACGACCAGGGCACCTCGGTGGTGTGCCGGCCGATGCGCTGGAACAGGGCCGCCGCCTCGGCGTACCGGCCGGCGTCGCAGGTGGCGTGGGCGAGGTGGTTGAGGTCGACGTGCCGGCGGGGGTGCTCCTCGATGCCCCACTCCAGCCACCAGTCGAAGGCGGCGCTCAGGGCGCGGCGGGCGGCCGGATCGGCCCACTGCCCGGCGCCGGCCGCGGCGGCGGGCGCCCTTCCGGTGGCGGCCAGTACCCGGTGGCGTTCGTTGTACGCGACGACCGGGAGGACCGCGAGCGGGGAGTCGGCCGGTGCCTCGGCGGCCGAGCGTTCCGCGAAGGCGCTCAGCTCGTACGCCCCCTGGGTCTCGGTCTCCGCGAGGCGGGCGGTCATCAGGTGGTGGGCGTGATGGTGTTCGGGGTGCCTGCGGCGCACCTCGGCGAAGGCGTCCCGGACCTCCTCGTCGGTGCCCAGGTGCCGGGCCAGCAGGAGGAGGCCGAGCCAGGGCGTGGGGTCGGCGGCGGCCAGCGCGGCGGCGCTGCCGCAGGCGTCGCGGGCCCGCTCGGGCGGCTCCTTGCCGCGCAGCGCCCGCCGGACCAGGGTCAGCGCGTACAGGCCGGCGGCGCCCGCGGAGCCGGGCTCGGCCAGCAGCCACTCGCGGGACCAGGCGATGGCGTAGGGCTCGCGCGCGAGAACGGTGACCCGGTGGCCGCGGCGGTCCCAGTCCTCACCCGTGTGGAGCAACAGGGAGCGGGCGGACTGCCAGCGGCCCTGGGCCAACGCGGCGCGGGCGGAGATGAGTTCGGCGTCGCCGAGGGCGTCGTCGGGGCAGTGTCCGCACCTGGGGTGCGCTGCCGCGCGGTGGCCTTCGGCGACGGCCCGGCCTGGGCCTGCGAGGGGCGGGGTTGGGGGCACCGCGGAACTTCCTGATTGTCGGGCTGCCATCGGCCGATCACGCACAGCAAACCCTCAGCCAAGACTTTGCGTCAAGCCGGACACCGCTGGTCCTTCGTTCAACTACCTTGGAACGGGCGGAACTTGACGCGCGCCGGGCAGCGCTTGGCGTACCGTGACCGTAGGGCTTCGGGTTCCTGCTGTGGCGTACGCCATGGCGCGGGCCGTCCGGGCGTCGGACCATGGCAGTGCGGTTCCGCCGCTCCGATCCACCCTCCGCGATCGACCCGGCCGTCATGACCGAGTCGGTCGCCCGGTTCCGGGTACTCCCGGAGCAATACCTGTCCGGCAGCGCTACAGTCGGCCACTACGCATCCCGTAGCCCGGCCGCATGATCGAGGTACGCAGCGTGTCCGTCCTGGTTCTGGTTCTCGCCGTGAGCGCGGCCTGTTGCCTCGGCTTCGGGTTCGTGCTCCAGCAGAACGTCGCCCAGAAGGCTCCGCTGAGCGACTTCCTCTCGCCCCGGCTGCTGCTCGACCTGATGCGGGTGCCGCGCTGGCTGGGCGGGATCGGCCTGATGGTGGCCGGCATGGTCCTGGGAGCGGTCGCCCTCGGCAAGGGCGAGATCTCCCTCGTCGAGCCGCTGCTCGCCACGAACCTGCTCTTCGCCCTCGCGCTCTCCAGACACCAGACCAAGCACCCCCTCAGCCACCAGGGCTGGGCCGGCCTGCTGCTGCTCGCGGGCGGGGTCACCGCGTTCATCCTGGCGGGCGAGCCACGCGGCGGCCACGCCATAGCCAACCCGCTGCGCCACTGGCTGATCATCGGCCTGGTGGTCGGCATCGCCCTGCTGCTCACCACCTACGCCAAACGGTCCCGGCTGAGCGCCGGGCCCACCCTGCTCGCCCTCGCCGCCGGCCTGCTCTACGGCGTCCAGGACGCGCTGACCCGCGTCACCAGCACCCGCTTCTCCGAGGGCGGCATCATGGAGGTGCTGACCGGCTGGCAGCCGTACGGCGTGCTCGTGCTCGGGGTCACCGGGCTGCTCCTCGTGCAGAGCGCGTTCGAGACGGCGGAGCTGCGGATGTCGCTGCCGGCGCTCACCGCGGCCCAGCCGCTCGCCGGGATCCTGTGCGGCGTGGGTTTCCTCGGGGACCGGCTGCGCACCGACACCGGGGCGCTGGCCTGGGAGGCGGCGGGGCTCGCGGCGGTCGTGGCGGGCATCGTGCTGCTCGGGCTGCATCCGGCGATGCCGCGCGGCGCGGCGCCCAAGGAGCCGTCCCTGGACCTCCAGCCGCGCTGACGCCCCTCGCCGGCCGCCCGCGGCCTGCTTGGATGGCCGCATGAGCGCTGCTGACGAAATCCTCGACATCGTCGACGAGAACGACCGGGTGACCGGGCAGTCCCCCCGCGGCGAGGCGTACGCCCGGGGCCTGCGCCACCGCTGCGTCTTCATCCAGGCCAGGGACGCCGAAGGCCGCGTCTTCGTCCACCGCCGCACCGCGACCAAGCTGGTCTTCCCCTCCCTGTACGACATGTTCGTCGGGGGCGTGGTGGGCGCGGGCGAGTCCTACGACGACGCGGCGCTCCGGGAGGCCGAGGAGGAACTCGGGGTGACGGGGCTCCCCCGGCCGGCGTTCCTGTTCAAGTTCCTGTACGACAACGGCGCCGGGCAGAGCTGGTGGTCGGCGGTGTACGAGGTCCGCTGCGAGCTGCCGGTCGACCCGCAGGCGGAGGAGGTGGCCTGGCACACCTTCCTGACCGACGAGGAACTGACGGCCCGCCTCGGGGAATGGGAGTGGGTCCCGGACGGCATCGCGGCCTGGGACAGGCTGCGGGAGTGGCGCAGCGCCCTTGAGGAGCGCGAGGAACGGCGTTGACCGGCCCGCGCCGGAGGACCGCGCGGTCCCCCGGTAGGCTTCCTGTACGTGATCGAATTCGCGCGGAACGTCCGTTTGTGGTTCGCCCCCGAGGTCGTACGGCAGGAGGGGACGACCCCCGACTACCGTTTCTCCCTCGCCAACGAGCGGACCTTCCTGGCCTGGCTGCGCACCGCTCTCGCCCTGATCGGCGGCGGCTTCGCCGTGGACCAGTTCCTGCCCGACCTCCGCTGGGGCTGGCGCGTCGGCCTCGCGCTCGCGCTGCTCGCCGCCGGGGTGCTGTGCTCGCTGCGCGCCGTGAACCACTGGATGCGCTGCGAGCGGGCGATGCGGCGCGGTGAGGACCTGCCGGTCTCGCGGTTCCCGGCCCTGCTGAGCGTGGTCGTCGCCGTGGTCGCCGTGGCCATGGTGGTCGTGGTGCTCGTCGGGTGGGAGGGATGACCGGGCCCGCCCGTGACCCCGGGCTCCAGCCGGAGCGGACCCGGCTGGCCTGGCGCCGCACCACGCTCTCCGCCACCGTCGTCGGTGTCCTCGCCGCGAAGACCGCGCTGCACGACAGCACCTCGGCCGCCGGGATCGTCGCCTGCGCGGGCTGTTGCGCCCTCTGGCTGGGCTTCCTGGTCGTCGCCAACCGCCGGATCCGCGCCCTCGCGGCCACCGGCCGCCCCCCGGCGCTGGCTCCCCGGCAGGCGACCGCGGCGGTCCTGTGCACGGTCGCCGTCGCACTCTGCGCGACGGCCCTGGTCGTATAGGACGACCCGGCAGGCCACCACCGGCAGGACGCCGGCTCCGCGGGACCGGGCTAGCCCTCCTCCGGTCCGCCCACCGTGATCACCAGCTTGCCCCGGGTGCGTCCCTCCGCGCTGCGCCGCTGGGCGTCGGCCGCCCGCTCCAGCGGGAACGTCTCGGCGACGTGCACGACCAGCGCTCCCTGTTCGGCGAGGGCCGCGAGCCGTCTGAGGTCCTCGGCGTCGGGGCGCACGAAGCAGTAGCGTCCGCCGAGGTCCGTCACGGCCGGGTCGGCGATGGAGGCCATCCGGCCCTCGGGGGCGAGCAGGTTCGCCGAGGTGGTCAGGGTGTCCCCGCCGATGGTGTCGAAGACCGCGGCCACCCCGTCCGGGGCCAGCCCCCGGACGCGTTCGGCCAGGCCCGGGCCGTGGCTCACCGGTTCGCCGCCGAGACCTCGTACGAACGCGTGGTTGTCCTCGCTCGCCGTGCCGATGACCCGGGCACCGAGGTGGGCCGCGATCTGGACGGCCAGGGAGCCGACCCCGCCGGCGGCGGCGTGCACGAGGACCGTCTCGCCGCGCTTGACCTCCAGCGCGTGCACGAGCACCTGGTAGGCGGTGAGACCGGCCAGTGGCAGCCCCGCGGCCTCCTCGAAGCCGAGGTTGCGCGGTTTGCGGGCGAGGGTGCGCACGGGCGCGGCGACGTACTCGGCGAAGGTGCCCCGGGAGAGGAAGTCCTCGCGGACGTAGCCGATCACCTCGTCGCCGGCGGCGAACTCGGTGACCGCGGCGCCCGGCCGGACGACCACACCGGACACGTCCCAGCCCGTGATCACCGGGAAGACCGCGTCCAGGACACCGTCCAGAAGCCCCTCGCGGCACTTCCAGTCGACCGGGTTGACGGCCGCCGCGCGGACCTTCACCAGCACCGAGTCAGGGCCGACCTTGGGGTCCTCGACCTCGCCGTACTCCAGCACCTCGGGACCGCCGTACCGCCTGTAACTGATGCCCTTCATGCAAACGACCCTCCGGGGTACTCGGACGCCACGCAAGCGGGATGCCCCGATATGCGGCGTATGCGTGGCAGCCTTTCCGACGGCATCACGCCACGATCCCCGGATCCCGTACCCCCGAAGGCGAGCACCATGACCACCCTTCACCAGGAACACACCGCACACGGCCACAGCCACGGACCGGACTGCGGGCACGACCAGGTGCCGCACGGCGACCACGTCGACTACGCGCACAACGGGCACCTGCACCGCGAGCACGGCGGCCACTGGGACGAGTGCGAGCCCGAGGCGCACGTCACCCACGACGGCCACGACCACCGGCACGGCGACGGCTGCGGGCACACCGGCGTCCTGCACGGCGACCACGTCGACTACCTTCACGACGGTCACCGGCACGCCGAGCACAACGGTCACTGGGACGACCACTGAGCGACGCGTCCCCGATCGGCGGCTCCCCGTTCTGCGCGCGCGGGGAGCCGCCTCGTGCCGCCGGGGCCGTAGGGTGGTCCCGGTCACGTTCGACTCATCCACTGGACGACATACCGACCGGTCGGCATCATAGTCGGGACCTGTTCATTCGTTCGTAGGAGCGATGCATGAGCCCCGACCACCCGCCCGGACTGGATCTCGACCGGCTGCGCGGCCTGCTCGACCGCGAGCGCCCCGGCCTGGTGACCGGTCCGCTGACCGGCAGGCTGATCGAGGGCGGGCGGTCGAACCTCACCTACGCGGTCTCCGACGCCACCTCCAAGTGGGTGGTACGACGGCCGCCGCTGGGCCATGTCCTGGCCACCGCGCACGACATGAAGCGCGAGCACCGGGTGATCAGCGCGCTGCACCCGACCGAGGTGCCGGTGCCGCGGCCCGTGCTGCTGTGCGAGGACGAGGAGGTCCTCGGCGCGCCGTTCTACGTGATGGAGTTCGTCGAGGGCACTCCGTACCGCACCTCCCGGCAGCTCGCCCCGCTCGGCCCGGAGCGCACCCGCGACGCCGTGCTGTCCCTCGTCGACACGCTGGTGGAACTGCACGCCGTGGACCCGGCGGAGGTGGGCCTCGGCGACTTCGGCCGGCCCGAGGGCTTCCTGGACCGCCAGCTGCGCCGCTGGGGCAAGCAACTGGACGCCTCCCGCAACCGGGAGCTGGCCGGCATCGACGAGTTGCACGCCACCCTGGGCCGCCGGCTGCCCGACTCCCCCGCGCCCGCCGTCATCCACGGCGACTACCGCCTGGACAACGTCCTGATCGGCGACGACGACACGATCAAGGCGATCCTCGACTGGGAGATGTCCACGCTCGGCGACCCGCTGACCGACCTCGGCCTGCTGGTGATGTACAGCCAGCCGCTCGGCGCGCCCGACTCGCCGGTGTCGACCACCGCGGAGGCGCCCGGTCACCCGTCCCCGCAGGAGCTGGTCGAGCGCTACGCGGCCCGCTCCGGCCGGGACGTGTCCGCCGTCTCCTGGTACACGGCGTTCGCCTGGTTCAAGCTCGCCGTGATCCTGGAGGGCATCCACTACCGGTACACGCTGGGCCAGACGCTCGGGCAGGGCTTCGACCGCATCGGCGAACTCGTCCCCGTCTTCATCGACCACGGACTGACGACTCTTCAGGAAGGCTGACCGGCCATGGACTTCGCGTTCGACGCGCGCACCGAGGAACTGCGCGCCCAACTCCTCGCCTTCATGGATGAGTTCGTCTACCCGGCGGAGGAGGTGGCCGAGGAGCAGCGGGCCGCCCTCGCCTCGCCGTGGGACACCCCGGCCGTGGTCGAGGAGTTGAAGGCCGAGGCCCGCAGGCAGGGCCTGTGGAACCTCTTCCTGCCCGACGCCGAGCACGGCGCCGGCCTCACCAACCTCCAGTACGCGCCCCTCGCCGAGATCACCGGCCGCTCCCCGCACCTGGCGCCCACCGCGCTGAACTGCGCGGCCCCGGACACCGGCAACATGGAGGTGCTGGCCCAGTTCGCCGACGAGGCGCAGAAGAAGCAGTGGCTGGAGCCGCTGCTGGCGGGTGAGATCCGCTCGGCGTTCGCCATGACCGAGCCGGAGGTGGCCTCCTCGGACGCCACCAACATCACCACGTATATCGAGCGGGACGGCGACGACTACGTCATCACCGGCCGCAAGTGGTACATCTCCGGGGCGATGAACCCGGACTGCAAGATCTTCATCGTGATGGGCAAGACCGACCCGGACGGCCCGGACATCCGGCGTCAGCAGTCCATGGTGCTGGTCCCGCGGGACACCCCGGGTGTCACCGTGAAGCGCGCGATGCGGGTCTTCGGGTACGAGGACCACTCGCACGGCGGCCACGCGGAGGTCGTCTTCGACCACGCGCGCGTGCCGGTGTCGAACCTGGTCGGCGAGGAGGGCGGCGGCTTCGCGATCGCCCAGGCCCGCCTCGGCCCCGGCCGGATCCACCACTGCATGCGGCTGATCGGCATGGCCGAGCGCGCCATCGAGCTGATGTGCCGCCGGGCCGTCTCCCGCCAGGCCTTCGGCAAGGCGCTGGCCCAGCAGGGCGTGGTGCACAACTGGATCGCCGACGCCCGGGTGACGGTCGAGCAGCTGCGGCTGCTGGTCCTGAAGACGGCCTGGCTGATGGACACCGTCGGCAACCGGGGCGCCCACACCGAGATCCAGGCCATCAAGATCGCGACGCCGCGCGCCGTCGTGGACATCATCGACCGGGCGATCCAGCTGCACGGCGCCGGCGGGGTCAGCCAGGACTTCCCGCTGGCCGAGCTGTACGCGGCGGCACGTACGCTGATGATCGCCGACGGCCCGGACGAGGTGCACCAGCGCTCGCTGGCCCGCCGGGAGCTGAAGAAGTACCTGTAGCGCGCACCCGCAGGGACGGAAACGGCCGGCGGCCCCGAGCACGGGAGCCGCCGGCCGTTTCCGTGCGCATCAGGGGCGCAGCGCCCGCAGCAGCAGGTCGGCCAGGTGGTCGGCGACCTCCTGGGGGGTCATGGGCCCGTCGGGGCGGTACCAGGTCGACAGGTGGTGGACCGAGCCGAAGTGGTAGTCCACCACGAGGTCGGCGGGGGTCGCGGTGGAGAAGACGCCCTCGCGCTGGCCCTCCTCGACGAGCGCGCGGAAGCGTTCGTGGTAGCGCCGGCGCTCGGCGCGTACCTGCTTGTTCTTCTCCGGGCTCAGATGGTGCATGGACCGGAAGAAGATCGACGCGTCGTCGAGGTTCTCGATGGTCGTGACGACCACGTCCGCCGCCGCGCCCCGCAGCCGCTTCTCGATGGGCTCGTCCGCGTTCGCGAAGGCGTCGAGCCGGTCCTGCTGGACGCGCAGCACGCGCGCGTACACCTCGTGCAGCAGGTCGTCCTTGGAGCCGAAGTAGTGGTACAGCGCCCCCTTGGTGACGCCTGCGGCCTCCACGATCTCCTGCACGGAGGTCCGGTCGTAACCCTGCTCCGCGAAGAGCCGGGTGGCGGCGGCGAGAAGCCGCTGCGGAACAGGAGCCCCGTCTCCGTCCGTCGTCCTGGGCACTGCCGCCACCTGCCTTTCTCGTAAATCCACTAACCCTGTTGCGGTCGGGAACGCAGTTCCCGTCGGAGGATCTTCCCACTTGCCGTCTTCGGCAGGTCGGGCAGGATCTCCACCTGGCGCGGATATTTGTAGGCCGCCAGTCTCTCCTTGCAATAGAGGGCGAGATCGTCCGGATCGGTTGCAGCCCCCGGGCGAAGACTGATGTAGGCCTTGACGGTCTCCCCGCGGTAGCCGTCCGGGATCCCGACGACGGCCGCCTCGCGTACCGCCGGATGGGTGTACAGCACGTCCTCGACCTCGCGCGGCCACACCTTGAAGCCGGACGCGTTGATCATGTCCTTCTTGCGGTCGACGACGTACAGCCAGCCCTGCGGGTCCATGAACCCGATGTCCCCGGTGCGCAGCTCGCCGTCCGGGAAGGTCTCGGCGGTGGCCTCGGGCCGCCGCCAGTACCCGGGCACCACCTGCGGCCCGCTCACGGCGATCTCGCCCTGCTCGCCGAAGGGCACCTCCTCGCCCCGGTCGTCGATGATCCGGACGACCGTGTCCGGGCCGGGCACCCCGACCGCGAGGGTCCCGGAGACGGGGTCGACGGGCGCTTCCAGGTCCGGCGGCACGGAGGCGCAGGGCGCGGTGCACTCGGTCAGCCCGTACCCGTTCCTGATGTACGGCCCGAAGCCCGCCCGGAACTTCTCGACCAGGGCCGGCGGCAGCGGCGCGCCGCCCGAGGAGATGTTCGCGAAGGACGCGAAGTGCTCCGGGGTGACGTCCGGGTGGGCGGCCAGGGCCATGAAGGCGGTGGAGGGCCCCACCGTGTACTGCGGGCGGTGCTCGGCGAACGCCTCCAGGACCACACCGGGCTCGAAGCGGTACGTCAGCACGAGGGTGCCCACGCTGGTGACGCAGGCGGCGAGCTGGCAGACCATGCCGGTGATGTGGAACAGGGGCGCGAGGGCGTAGTAGACCGGCCCGTCGGGCAGGGCGAGCCCGGTGCGCTGCCGCTCGGCGTTGTACATGATGTTGCCGTGCAGGTTGGTGGCGCCCTTGGGAGTGCCGCTCGTCCCCGAGGTGTAGCTGATCAGCGCGATGTCGGAGGGGGCCGGGTCGCGTCCTTCGGGGGCCTTGCCGCCCCTGCGGGCGACCTCCACCAGGTCCTCGGCGTCGGCGGCCTGCGGCAGCCGTTCGAAGCTCAGCACGCGTGCGTCGTCGCGGGTCTGGAAGTCCAGCTCGCTCGCCGTGAGCACGATCCGTACCGGCGAGCCGGCGGCCGTCTCGCGCAGATACGACTCCCAGGCCCGCTGCGAGCAGACCAGCGCGGTCACCTCGGCGTCCCGCAGGACGTGGGAGACCTCCGCGGACTTGTACATCGGGTTGACCGGCACCACGGTCGCCCCGGCCTTCCAGGCGCCGAGCAGCGCCAGCACGAAGTGCGGGGAGTTCTGGAGGACGACGGCGACCCGGTCGCCGCGCTCCAGGCCCTGTTCGGCGAGGTGGGCGGCGACGGCGTCGCTCAGCTCGTCGACCTCGCGGAAGCCGAGCCGGGCGTCGAAGTAGGTGAGGCAGGTCCGGTCGGGCGCCTCGGCGGCGGCGGCCCGCAGGGCGTGCACCAGCGAGGCGGGCGGTTCGACCGGACCGCGCTGGGCCTCGTTGAGCAGCGCCACCCAGGGCCGGGCGGCGTAGCGGGACTCGGCGTGCGGCCGGTTCACCGGGTGGCCTCCCACTTCTGCTGGATGTGGTTCATGTTCGTCAGCCAGCGGTCCGGGTCGGCCGCCCGGGCCTGGTAGAACCCGGCCACCTCCGGATGCGGCAGGATCAGGAACCGGTCCTCCGCCATCCCCTTGAACAGCGCGTCCGCGACGGCCTCCGGCTCGATGGCGGTCGGCTGGAGCACGATGTCGCCCGCGCTGCCGGTGGCGGCGAGCATGTCGGTACGGACGCCCTGCGGGCAGATGGCGTGCACCTTCAGGCCACGGTGCCGGTAGGTCAGCGACAGCCACTCGGCGAAGGCGTACGCGCCGTGCTTGGTCACGCTGTAGGGCGCCGCGCCGATCATGGTCAGCAGTCCGGCCGCGGAGACGGTCGACACGAACCGCCCGCTGCCCCGCTCCAGCCAGCCGGGCACCAGTTCCTGGGCGGCCCGTACGTGTGCCATGACGTTGACGTCCCAGGCCGAGGCCCACACGGCGGCGTCGGCCGCCTCGGACCCGCCGGAACCGAGTCCGGCGTTGGCGCAGTAGACGTCGACGGTCCCGCCGAGCGCGTCCCGGGCGGCGCCGACGATGCCGGACGCGTCACCCGCGAGAGCGATACCGCCGATCTCCTCGGCAACGGCGGCGGCCCTGTCCCCGTCCAGGTCGTTCACGACGACCCGGGCGCCCTCGGCGGCGAACCGCCGTGCGAGGGCGGCCCCGATGCCACCTCCCGCCCCGGTGACCACGACTCCGGCATCCTGCACGGCTCCCACCATCGGTCTCCTTCGACACGACGACACGACACGACACGGCTCAGCAACGACACACTAACCGGTCGGTATGTTTGAGAAAAGGGTGACCGTCACACGCCTCAAGGACGCGCCCCGAAGGGGCGCGGGGAACTGCGCGACCAGCCACGGACGACCCGCACCCGGACGACGACGGAGGCCCCCCACATGCGCCCGTCCAGACGAAGCCTGCTCACCGCCGCCACGGCAGCGACCGTGACAGCCCTACCCACAGCCACCACAGCCGACGCCCACGGCACCCTCAAGACCGGCTTCGACCGCCTCTCCGCCGACGGCTACGCCCTCCTCGGCGGCCAGAGGGTCGGCATCGTCACCAACCCCACCGGCATCACCCAGGACGTCCGCCACATCGTCGACGTCATGCACGCCGACCCCCGCGTACGGCTCACGGCCGTCTTCGGCCCCGAGCACGGCTTCCGCGGCACGGCCCAGGCAGGCGGCTCCGAGGGCCGCCACGACGACCCGGCGACCGGCCTCCCCGTCTACGACACCTATCTCAAGAGCGGTCAGCCCCTCGCCGACGTCTTCACCGCCTCCGGCGTCGACACGGTCGTCTTCGACATCCAGGACGTCGGCGCCCGCTTCTACACGTACATCTGGACGCTGTACGACTGCATGGAGGCGGCGCGCCTGGCCGGCAAGCGCTTCGTCGTACTGGACCGCCCGAACCCGGTGACCGGGCGCGCCGCCCAGGGCCCGGTGCTGCACCGGGAGTTCGCCAGTTTCGTCGGCCGGCAGCCGATCGCGCAGGCGCACGGCATGACCGTCGCCGAACTCGCGAAGCTGTTCAACGCCCGTTTCCTGGGCAGGCCGGTCGCCCTGGACGTCGTACCGATGACCGGCTGGCACCGCGACCGCTTCTTCGACGCCTACGGACTGCCGTGGGTGCCGCCGAGCCCCAACATGCCCACCCCGGACACCGCGCTGGTGTACTCGGGGACCTGTCTCTTCGAGGGCACGAACCTCTCCGAGGGGCGCGGCACCACCCGCCCCTTCGAACTCCTCGGCGCGGAGGGCGTCGACGCCCGCTGGGCCGCCGCGGCCGACGGACTCGCGCTGCCGGGCGTGCGGTTCAGGGAGGCGTACTTCGCTCCGACGTTCTCCAAGTTCCAGGGCCGGACGGTCGGCGGGGTGCAGATCCACGTCCACGACCGGGTCGCCTACGACCCCGTGCGCACCGGCGTCGCCCTGCTCGTCACCGCGAAGAAGGTGTGGAGCGGCTTCGCCTGGCGGCCGGACCACTGGATCGACACGCTCACCGGATCCACGACCGTCCGCACGATGGTCGACGCGGGCGCCGGCCCGGACGAGATCGCCGGCGCCTGGCAGGACGAACTCGCCGCGTTCCGCCGGATGCGAAAGGAATTTCTCCTCTACAGGTGAGGCGCGGTGTATGGCCAATGTTGCCCCGGAGCGGGACGATGCGCCCACATCGCACCGGTTCGGGGACGAGGAGCCAGGTATGGCGGATCCTGGGATGAGTGTGGCTCCCTACTGGGAGCTGACCTTCGACGCGGACGGGGATCCGGACGGCGCCGAACGCGACCGGCTGCTGGACGAGGTCACGGGGCACGGCGTGCGCGACCTGATCGTCTTCGCACACGGCTGGAACAACGACCGGTCCGGCGCGACCGCCCTGTACCGGCGGTTCTTCGCGCCGGTCCCGAAGCTGGCGCCGAAGGCGGGACTCGGGTACGTCGGGGTGATCTGGCCGTCGATGCGGTTCTGCGACGAGCCGATCCCCGACTTCCCCAAGTGGGTGGTGGCCACGGAGGCCGAGGAGTCCCCGGCGCCCGTGCTCGACAAGGACACCCGGCACGCGCTGCTGGAGACGTTCCCCGGGCGGGCCACGGTGGTCGACCAGCTCTCCCGGATGCTGGACCAGCGGCCGGCCGCCGAACTGGAGGAGTTCGGGCGCCTGGTACGCCTGCTGGTCGAGGTCCTCCCGGGCGGACCGCAGCCGCTGTTCGCGGCGGACACCCTCGTGGAGGGCGTCCCGGAGAGCGAGCCGGTGCTGTTCGGTACGGCGGCGACGGAGCTGTGCGAGGAGTTCGCACAGGCGCTGACGTCCCTGCGGGAGGGCCCGGACGCGGCCGGGTTCGCCCTGCCGAACCCGTGGGACGGGGCGAAGGAACTGCTGCGGCAGGCGACGTACTGGGCGATGAAACGGCGGGCGGGGACCGTCGGGGAGCGTGGCCTCGGCCGGGTGGTCGGACAGTTGGCGCAGGCGGCGCCGGAGGTACGGGTGCATCTGGTCGGGCACAGCTTCGGCGGCCGGCTGGTGTCGTTCGCGCTGCGCGGGCTGCCCGACGGGGTGCGCACGGTCAAGTCCGTGACGCTGCTGCAAGGAGCGTTCTCGCACTACGCGTTCGCCGCCCGGCTGCCGCACGACCCGCGTGCGGGCGGGGCGCTCCAAGGGCGGCAGAACCGCATCGACGGGCCACTGGTGTGCTGTTACTCCCACTTCGACGGGGCGCTCGGCACGTTCTATCCGCTGGCCTCCCGGACGGCGGACGACTGCGAGTCGGCGCTCGGCGCGGATCTGGCGGGGGTGCTGGGCGACCGGTGGGGCGCGATGGGGCACGACGGCGTCCAGGCGGTGCCGGGCACGCGGTCACTCGACCTGGCGGCGGCGCTGCGCGGACCGCTCGCCGCGTCGGGTTGCGTGAACGTCGACGCGGCGGCGGTGGTGAGACGCGGCGGCCCGCCGACCGGGGCGCACAGCGACATCGTGCACCCCGAGCTGGCGCGGCTGGTGCTGGCGGCGGGGCGCATCGGGTGACCCCGCCGCCGTTCCGGTGTTCTGCCGTGTCACCGGTGTGACGTGTACTCCACCACCTGCTGGAAGGTCGGCCGGTTCTGCCAGCTGATGTTGTAGTGCTTGATGCCGCCCAGGGTGCGCTGGACGATCGAGTCGGCGCACCACTGGTCGCCCGCCGAGCACAGCGAGTCCCCGGGGTAGACGGTGGAGGCACTGGTGCCGGCCGCCGTCTTCAGGGTGCTGATGAGGAGGTCGCGGCAGGAGCTGAGGCTGCCGCCGCCGCAGTACTGCTCGGCCAGCGGCCCGGACACGCTCTGCCCGAGCACGGAGCGGATGTCCTTGTCGACATAGCTCCACCAGCCGTACTGGTAGGAGCTGCCGGCGTGCGAGCCGGTGGGCCCGTGCGCGGCCCAGGGAGCCTCGTCGATGGGCAGGTTGGCGGTGAGCGCGGTGTACAGGCCGGTACCGAGGCCGGGCTGGAACTCGGCCTTCACCAGCAGCGGCCACCAGGCGTCGAGGATGCGTATGGCGTCGGAGTTGGCGTAGGTCTTCGAGCCCGCCGACGTCTCGGTGCGCTTGCCGCCCGCCGTCAGCCAGGTCTGGAGCTTGGTGACGGCCGCGGCGGCGGTGGAGTCGGTGACCGTACTGCTGTTGATCACCTTCAGCAGATCCGGCACGACGTCCTCGGCCCGCAGGTCGGTGAGGGACGCGTCTGCCATGGCCTTGACAAGCGAAGAGCGGGTGACGCCCCCGGCGGCCACGAGTTTCTTCACCCGGTCGTCGAGGAGGTTGCCCCGGTGGACCGAACCGTCGCCCCAGCTGGCGGTCGTGTAGTTGAGCGCCTGCTTGTTGTTCCAGGAGATGTAGTAGTCCTGGTCGACGGACTGGGGGTGCTGGGAGGCCGGGGTGTAGTCGGCCGTGTTGGTGGTCGGGTCCCAGTTCTGCCACTCGTAGGCGGCCTGGCCCCACACCGGGAACTCGGGGTCCACACCGCTCGCGCGCACCGGGTTGTTGCCGCTGTTGTAGTACGCGGTGTGCGAGGAGTCGGCGTAGAACCAGTTGAAGGTGTAGTTGATGTGCTGCACCGCGCTCTGGAAGGTCCCCGGGCTGTTCACATAACTGGGATCGTTGAGCATCTGGAAGCCGATGATCGAGTCGGCCTCGTGCATGTAGGAGGAGCGCAGGGTGGTGTAGGCGACCTTCTTTCCGCCGACGGTGGCCCGGTACTCGACCGGTCCGTACTTCGTCTTCCAGACCCGCATGGTGTACGAGCCGGCGGCCGTGCTGTCGGCCGTGGTCGGCTTCCAGGAGTTCGCCTGCTCGACCTTGTCCATGGCCGTGCAGGTGCCGTGGTACAGGTAGTGGTAGTCGTCCTGGCAGAGTTCGACGGCGAAGCTGTCGATGATGTCCTGGCCGGACGTGGTCGCGGACCACGAGTAGTCCTGGCCGCGGCCGAGTTCGACGTACATGCTCAGGCCGGCGAAGGAGGCGCCGCGGGCGCTGATGCCCGGGCCCTGGATCTCCTGGAGCATGAGCAGCTGTGGGGCGAAGTAGCCGGTCTGCGGCCCGAAGACGGCGATCGGGTGCCCGCTCGCGGTGTACTTGCCGCTGACCACCAGGGCGTTCGACATCCCGCGCTTGGCCGAGCTGAGCGCGGTCGCGGTCGCCGCGGCGGAGGCGGCGCTCGCGCTCTGGTCGGCACCGGTGCCGGTGGCGTTGTACACCAGTGGTTCGGTCGTCACCGATCCGGCGTCGGGCAGCGCCTCGCCCTGCGGGCTGCTGGGCTTGGTGCCGTACGGGAAGCTCTCGCCGTTGTGGACGGTGAGCACGGCCTCGGGGTCGTTGCGTTCCCGGAACGACTCCCAGACCTTGGTGCCCTCCGTCACGCCGTACTGCTCCTGGGCGGCGAGCAGCGAGATGGCGTTGTTGACCTCGCCACCGCCGCCGGAGCCGAACAGCGTGCCGATCACGGAGGCCAGCGCCACCAGGTCGGTGATCTTGAAGTGGTCGATCGTGCCGGCGTTGGTGATCGAGTCCTTGTGACCGGTCAGCACGTACTCACCGGGGAAGTAACGGCCGCTGTCGGAGGCGTCGATGTAGGAGTTGATGCCGTCCAGGTAGGCGTCGGCGTCCGCGAGGGCCTGCTGGCCGCGGGTGCCGTTGCTGGCGACGGCGTTGTCGATCTGGGCCTGGAGGTCGGCCTCGGTGTAGGGCGCGTTGCGGTAGAACTCCTGTTCCAGGCCCTGGTTGGAGGCGACGCCGCCGGCGAAGGTGGTGAGCTGGCCGCGCCCGACGTGCCGGAACACGTCCATGAGCCACAGCCGGTCCTCAGCGGCGGCATACCCGGCGCCGAACTCGGTGCCGTATCTGGTGGTACCGGTGATGTGAGGCACCCCGGTCGCCTTGTCGCGGACGATGGTCACGTCGCTGCGGCCGGCCGGGCTCTCCGTGGAGGCGACTTGACTCGATGCGACCCCGAACGACGCGTCGTTGAAGAACGTGTTGATCTTCGCGTCGGTGAGGGTGGAGTAGCCGGTGGCCAGGTTGGCGTAGGGGCCCAGCTGGTCCTCGGCGTGGCTGGGCTGGGTGCCGAAGGCCTGGTTGAGCAGGATCTGGGCGAGGGTGGCGTTGCCGTTCTCGCCGGGCGGCAGGATGTCCGAGCACTGGCCGCCGCAGTAGTCGTTGGAGGCCGCCGCCGCGGCGGGGGTCTGGGCGAGCGGGGAGAGCAGCCCGGCTATCAGCGCGCATACGGATGCGGCTTTCAGGAACCCGGGGAGCCTGCGGGGAGTTCTCAACTTGTCGAACAACGCGTGATGTCTGGTGCGTCGTTGCATGACATCTCCTCTGGACGAGGGGTGGTGCCGGACGTTACCGCCGGTATCCCCGAGATTGAAGATGAACATGCGTCAAGTTTTGGGATGGCCGCCGGACCGGCCGGCGACACCGGCCGCCGGTCAAGGCGGGCGGCCTTATGGACGGCATCGGAAATCGGATGGAGCCGATTCGAGTGTCGATACGTCTATACGGCAACGCCGCGCGAAGTCCGTGCGGCGACGCCGAAGTGACCGAAGTACAGGTGCAGGTGTGACGGAGGTGCAGGGCGATGGCCGGTTTCCGGAGTCTGGCGAGACAGGTGCGAGACCCGCGGTGCGATCTGGCGCTGCGGCGTTACTCGCTGCGCAAGTGCCTGGAGCGGTTCGCTCCTTACGGGCACCGCGCGACCTGGGACCATCTGTGTGCGCGGGCCGGGTTCGGTCCTGAGGACCGGTCCCCCGATCCGGTGCGTCTCGTGGGCGCGCTGGAGGAGCTGGAGGAGGCGCGGGCGGTCTGGCTCGCCTACGAGGTCGACTTCGCCTCGCGCCGCAAGAAGGAGAAGCACGACGGGCTGCGCCGCCCGGGCAGCGTGGACGACTGGCACCGGCTGACCTGGGGCGGATTCGGAGTGGCCTGGTGCGACGACCCACGGGTCCACCCCGACGAACCACTGGCCGAGGTGCTGCGACGGCTGATCGCCGCCCTGGAGCGCGAACCGGGTACGGGCTGCCCGGTGTGCGAAGGGGAGCGCCTCATCTGGAAGTACGACCTGGACCACGAGCCCTCCGCCGGTCCGGTCTGCGCGGACTGCGGGATCCTGGTGCCGCGTCCGGTACTCACCGCCGAAGCCCTGGCCTACGCCAGGCGCGGGCGGCTGCTCATGTCGGCCTGACCACGTGGGGGTGCGCCGGGGATGCCGCACCCCCCAACTGCGCGGGGGACGGTAGCAGTCGTAAAACCGCTGGTTCCACCCCTTTCCGGTACGGACAGTTGGGGGCGATGACACCCGTCTGAGGAACCGCAGGAGTACCGATGTCGACGCTGCGCGTCACCGCCGAGGTCCTGACCGTGCACGAACACCCCAACGCCGACGCGCTGGAGCTGGCCCAGGTGGGCCTGTACCGCGCGGTCGTCGCCAAGGGCGCCTACCGCACCGGCGAGGCCGCCCTCTACATCCCCGAGCAGTCCGTGCTCCCGGCCGGGCTGATCGAGGAACTGGGGCTGACCGGGCGGCTGGCCGGCAGCGGCTCCGACCGGGTGCGGGCGGTCCGGCTGCGCGGTGAGCTGTCCCAGGGGATCGTCTGCCGGCCGAAGGCGCTGGCGGGCGTGGACCTGGCCCGCGCGGCCGCCGAGGGCACCGACTTCGCCGAGGCGCTGGGCATCACCAAGTGGGTGCCGCCCGTGCCGCCGACCATGGACGGCGAGGTCGAGTCGGCGCCCGGACTGATGCCGTGGGTCGACATCGAGAACATCCAGCGCTATCCGGGCATCTTCGAGCCCGGCGAGCCGGTGGTCCTCACCGAGAAGATCCACGGCTCGGCATGCCTGCTCACCTACCTCGCCGACGAGGACCGGGTGCACGTCTCGTCCAAGGGCTTCGGCGCCAGGTCGCTGGCGCTCAAGGAGGACCCGCGCAACCTGTACTGGCGGGCCGTGCGGGCCCACGACGTCGCCGGGACGGCCGCGCGCCTCGCCGCCCGGCTGGGCGCCCGCCGTGTCGGGATCTTCGGCGAGGTGTACGGCGCGGGTGTCCAGGACCTGGCGTACGGCGCCGACGGCCGGCGGGAGTCCCTCGGGTACGCCGCGTTCGACGTCTCCGCGGAGATCGACGGGGCGGTGCGGTGGCTGGACGCCGCGGAGTTCCTGGAGGGGGAACTGCCCCTGGTGCCCCGGCTGTTCGAGGGACCGTACGACATCGAACGGGTGCTGGAGGTCGCCACCGGCCGCGAGACCGTGTCCGGGCGGGGACTGCACCTGCGGGAGGGCGTGGTGATCCGTCCGTCGGTGGAGCGGTACAGCCCGGTGACCGGCGGCCGCGCCATCGCCAAGGCGGTGAGCGGGGCGTATCTGACCCGGAAGGGCGGCACCGAGTTCGAGTAGGGGCTGGGGGTGCCGACACCTACCGGCGCGGGCAGGGTGCCGCTGAACTGAAAAGGCACGGCGGCTACAGCGCCCCGTCAGGGGCGCTGGGGGTACCCCCGGCCGAAGGCTGGGGGAGGAACTGCGCGATTAGCCCCCACCGGCCCGCAGCCGGACTACCGCCCCCCGTCCATGCTTTCGGGCATGAGCCGGGACCCGGCCCTCCGGCTACCGAACGCGTCGTCCGGATTGGACAGCACGCAGCTGCTCAAGGACAGGCACCCGCACCCGATGCAGTCGGTCAGGTGGTCGCGCAGCCGGTTCAACTGCCGGATGCGTTCGTCGAGTTCCGCGCGCCAGGCCTCGGAGAGGCGGGCCCAGTCCTCCCGGGTCGGGGTGCGTTCCTCGGGGAGTTCCGACAGGGCCTCGCGGATGGTGGCCAGCGGGATGCCGACCCGCTGCGCCGCCCGCACGAAGGCCACGCGGCGAAGCGTGTCGCGGGTGTAGCGGCGCTGGTTCCCCGAGGTGCGCCGACTGCTGATGAGCCCCTTGGACTCGTAGAAGTGCAGCGCGGAGACGGCCGCGCCGCTGCGCGCGGACAGCTGGCCGACGCTCAGCTCGTGGATCTCCTCGGAAATCTGCGGCATCCGGCAGAGACTACCCGCCGGGCCCGGCCGCGGTCCGTTGACAGCGGGCCCGCACCCGACCATGCTAAGCAGTTGCTTAGACAATGCAGGGGTGACCCGCGAACGCGAGAGGGCCGGCACCATGGCAGAACCGAGGATCTTCGCTTCCCCCGACGAGCTGAAGTCGGCGGTGGGCGAACAGCTGGGCTTCACCGACTGGCTGGAGGTCGACCAGAAGCGGATCGACCTGTTCGCGGAGGCGACGGGCGACCACCAGTGGATCCACGTCGACCCCGAGAAGGCGGCCGCGGGCCCGTTCGGCACGACCATCGCGCACGGCTATCTGACCCTGTCACTGCTCCCCCTCTTCGGCCCCCAGCTGATCAAGGTCGAGGGCGTGAAGATGGGCGTGAACTACGGCACCAACAAGGTCCGCTTCCCCGCCCCCGTCCCGGTCGGCTCCCGGCTGCGCGCCACCGCGACGATCACCGGCGCCGAGGAGGTCCCGGGCGGGGTCCAGGTGACCGTCGCGTTCACCGTGGAGCGCGAGGGCGGCGACAAGCCGGTCTGCGTCGCGGAGTCGGTGTCCCGGTACTACGTCTGAGCCGGGCGCAGGGCACCCTGCTCGGCCCCCACCATCCGCAGCACGAGGTCGGCGTAGAGCGCGCCGACCTGCTCCGGGGTCCGGGGACCGTCCACGTTGAACCAGCGGGCCACGTCGATGCACAGCGACAGCACCGCGAGGGTGGTGCCGTGGACGTCGATGACGTCGAACTCGCCGGACGCGACGCCCTCCTGGACGATCCCGCGCACCTCGGCGTCCACCTGGCGGCGGAGCGCGAGGATCTCGGCGCGGGCGTCGGGGCCGAGGGCGTCCAGTTCGTACTGCACGACCCGGGCGGTGGTGCGCCGCCCGGCGTGCCAGCGGACGAAGGAGCTGACGGCGTCGGCGAGCCGCTCGGCGGCGGTGCCCTCGCGCCGGGCGGCCGTCCGCAGGATGTCCAGGGCCTTGTCGTGACCGATGCGGCTGATCCGGTGGAGCAGCTCTTCCTTGGTCTTGTAGTGGATGTAGAGCGCGGCCGGGCTCATGCCCGCCCGGCCCGCGATGTCGCGGGTGGTGGTGGCGTGGTAGCCGCGCTCGGCGAAGGCCTCCACGGCGGCGACCAGCAGTCGCCGGGCCGCGTCAGGGGTGACCTCTTCCCACGGCTCGATCTCGCCGCCGGTCGTCTCCTCCGCCGTACTCATCGCTCGCTCGCCCCTCTCGGTACCGGAGCTCCACCATACCGCCGAAGCTGAGCGAGCGCTTAGTGTGCCCGCTCAGAGCTTTTCACGCGGCTTCTCGCGCCGGTACTCGCGCGGGGGCGCCGGTCAGAGCTTCTCGAAGGGGTCGTGTTCGGCGAGCAGCTTCTCCAGCCGCGCCTGGTCGACGCGGCTGACGATCTGGCCTGCCTCCTGGCGGTCGCGGATGACCTTCGCGAGCGTGAAGGCGGAGGTGACGAGGTACAGGACGGCGATGCCGAGGAAGCCGCGCACCCAGGCGTCGGCGTGCAGCCGGAAGATGCCGATGACGGTGGCCACCATGGCGATGCCGAAGGACGCGACGGCCTGGCCGTAGAAGGCAGCCGTGCTCTGGTTTCTGACCGGTGTGTCGCTCATGGGTCGAGTCTCGGCAACGGCGGGCCTGAGCACATCCGCCGTGCTACTCAGGGACGTACTCAGAACGCCGAAACCCCGGTCAGCGCCCGCCCGATGAGCAGTTTCTGGATCTGGCTGGTGCCCTCGTAGAGGGTCATCACCCGGGCGTCGCGCAGGAGTTTGCCCACCGGGTACTCGTCGATGTAGCCGTAGCCGCCGAAGACCTGGAGGGCGTTGTTGGCGGCGCGCACGGCGGCCTCGGAGGCGAAGAGCTTGGCCTTGGAGGACTCGGTGGCGAACGGCAGCCCGCGGTCGACCAGGTCGGCCACCCGCCAGGTCAGCAGCCGGGCCGCGTCCACGTCGACGGCGATGTCGCTGATGAGCTCCTGGACGAGCTGGTGCCCGGCGATCGGCGTCCCGAACTGCTCCCGCTCCCCCGCGTACCGCACGGCCGCGTCCAGCGCCGCCTGGGCTATGCCGACGCAGCCGGCGGCCACCGACATGCGCCCCTTGGCGAGCGCCGACATGGCGACCGAGAAGCCCTTGCCCTCCGGTCCGAGCAGCGCGGACGCCGGCACCCGGACGTCCTCCAGGACGAGCTCGGCGGTGGCTTGCCCGCGCAGGCCGAGCTTGCCGTGCACGGCACGTCGGGTGAGACCCGGCGCGTCGGCCGGCACCAGGAAGGCCGAGACGCCCTTGTGGCCCGGGGCGTCGGTGGAGCGCGCGAACAGGAGCACCACGTCGGCCCAGGTGCCGTTGGTGATGAACATCTTGGCGCCGTTGAGGACGTACTCGTCGCCTTCGCGTACGGCACGGGTGGTGAGGTTGCCCGCGTCGGAACCGGTGCCGGGTTCGGTCAGGCCGAAGCAGCCGACGTACGCGCCGGAGGTCAGCCCCGGCAGCCAGCGCCGCTTCTGCTCCTCGTCACCCCAGGCGGCGATCGACTTGGCGACGAGCCCGAGGGAGACGGAGACGATCCCGCGGACCGATGAGTCCCCCCGGCCCAGCTCCTCCGTCACCAGGCAGTACGACAGGTGGTCGCCGCCCGAGCCGCCGTACTCCTCGTCGATCGTGAGGCCCAGGAAGCCGACCTCGCCGAGCTTCTTGACGATGTTCCGGTCGACCTCCTCGGCACGGTCCCAGGCGATCACGTGCGGGGCGATCTCACGCTCGACGAAGTCCCGGGCCAGCTGCCGTACGGCGGTCTGCTCCTCACCGAGCCCCAGGTTCACCATGCGTCCACCCTTTAAATTAGCACTGCTAGTTTCTTCTTCCCGACCTACTATGTGCGCCATGGCCCGACCGCGCAAGCCCCTCCTCAGCACCGACCGGATCGTCCGGGCGGCACGGGAACTCGTGGACACGGAGGGCCTGGCGGCCCTCTCCACCCGGCGTCTCGCGGCCGAACTGGGGGTGAGCGGGCCCTCGCTCTACAACCACTTCCGCACCAAGGACGAGATCCTGGAGGCGGTGGCGGACTCGGTCAGCGCACAGGTCGACCTGTCGATGTTCGAGAACCTCGGGCAGGACGACGGGCGGGACTGGCGGACCGCGCTGCACGACTGGGCGGTGTCGTACCGGGCCGCGCTCCGGGACCACCCGAACATCGTCCCGGTGCTGGCCCGCGGCCCCGGCCGGCGCCCGGCCGGGCTGCGGCTCGCCGACGCGGTGTACGGCGCGATGGTGGACGCGGGGTGGCCGGCCGCCCAGGCGACGTCGATCGGGGCGCTGATGCGCTACTTCATCATGGGCTCGGCGCTGGGGTCCTTCGCCGGCGGGTTCGTGGACGACGCGAGCGCGTACGACCCGGCCGACTACCCGCACCTGGGGCAGGCGCACCTGCTCGCGGATCAGCAGGAGAAGATCGACGAGCGGGCGTTCGAGACGGGGTTGCGGGCACTGCTGGACGGGCTGGGCCAGCAGTTCGCACGGGTGGACCACGAGCCTCCGGCCAAGGCGGCCGGAGACGGTGTCGAGCAGGTCCGGTGAAACCACCGCGTCCGGTGGGTCAAGTGGGTCAAGTGGGTCAAGCAGGGGGGAAGTCACATGGGGTACGGCTCGTTCTTACTGCTGTGGCTCGGGCTGGTCGTCGCCGTCTCGGTGTGCGCGGGCTCGCTGGGCATGTACGCCTTCACCCGCAACCGGGTGCCCGGCGGGCTGCGCCGCCTCGTGCGCAACCCGCGGCTGTGGGGGCTGGGCCTGCTGCTCCAGGTCGCGAGCCTGCTCACCTTCTCCTGGGTCCTCCTGGTCGTGGGCCTGGCCTGCACCGTCTGCGGCCACGTCCTGAAGCCCACCGGGTAGGACCGCTCAGAACACCACCAGCGCCCGGCCGCCCTTGCCCGCGAGCATGTTCCCGAAGGCGTCCGGGATGTCCGCCAGCGTGATCCGTTCCGTCACCAGCGCGCCCAGGTCCAGGCGGCCGGCCCGGACGTGCTCGGCGAGCACCGGCAGATCGCGGGCGGGGTCGGAGTTGCCGTAGACGCAGCCGGCGAGGGTGCGGCCCCAGTGGAAGAGTTCCAGGGCGTTGAAGGTGACCTGTTCCGCCTTGCCGCCGATGCCGACCACCGTCGTACGGCCGCCCCGGCGGGTGGACTCCCAGGCCGCGCGGATGCTGACGGCGCGGCCGACGCACTCCACGGCGACGTCGACGCCCTGCTTGCCGGTGAGGGCGCGGATCGCGCGCGGGGTGGTGTCGGAGGCGACGACGTAGTCCGTGGCGCCCGCCGCCCGCGCGAGGCCTTCCTTCTCCTCGGAGACGTCCACCGCGACGATCCGGGACGCCCCCGCGATCCGGGCCGCCTGCACGGTGGCCAGGCCGACCCCGCCGACGCCGAACACCGCGACGGTCTCGCCCTCGCGGACCCGCGCCGAGTGGTGCACGGCGCCGTACCCGGTGAGGACCGCGCAGCCGAGCAGGGCCGCGTCCGTGAGCGGGATGCCGGGCGGCAGCGGGAGCACGCAGGACTCCGCGACCACCGTCTCCTCGGCGAACGCGGCGACGTTCAGGCCGGGGTGCAGGTCGGTGCCGTCCGCCGTGCGGGCGTACACGTCGGCGGAGCCGGCCAGCGCGTCGGCGCACAGCCAGACCTCGCCGAGCGCACAGGCGTGGCAACGTCCGCAGGAGGGCGCCCAGTTGAGGACGACGGGGTCGCCGGGTGCCAGCCGGGTGACGCCCTCGCCCACCGCGACCACGGTGCCCGCGCCCTCGTGACCGAGGACCGCCGGGACCGGCACCCGCATGGTGCCGTCGGAGAGGGAGAGATCGGAGTGGCAGACGCCGGCGGCGGCGAGCCGGACCCGGACCCGGCCGGGGCCGGGGTCCGGGAGCTCGATCTCGGTGACCGTCAGCGGGGCACCCACGGCGGGCAGTACGGCGGCACGGATGTGGCTGGCCATCGGAGCAACCTCCTCAGAACTGCAGGGACTTGGTCTGGAGGTACTCGGCGAGACCGTGCGTGCCGAGTTCACGGCCGACGCCCGACTGCTTGTAACCGCCGAACGGGGCGAGGGGGTTGAACCGGCCGCCGTTGATGTCGACCTGCCCGGTGTCCATGCGCCGCGCGAAGGCCACCGCCTCCGCCTCGTCCCCGGCCCAGACGGCGCCCGCGAGGCCGTAGACCGTGCCGTTGGCGATCCGGAGCGCGTCCTCCGTGTCCTCGTAGCGGAGGATCGACAGCACCGGGCCGAAGATCTCCTCCTGCGCGATCGTCATCTCGGGGGTGACGTCCGCGAAGACCGTGGGGCTGACGAAGTAGCCCTTCTCGCGCGGGGATTCGGGGCCGCCCGCGACCAGCCGGGCGCCCTCCGCGACGCCCTTCTCGATGTAACCCCGCACCCGCGCCTGCTGCTTGGCGCTGACGACGGGACCGATCCGGTCGCCGTACTTGGCCGCGGCCGCGGCCGCCAGCTCCACCGCCTCCTCGTACTGGTCGGCGTGGACCAGCATCCGCGTCCAGGCGCTGCACGTCTGGCCGGAGTTGGACATCACGTTGGCCACCCCGACGTTGACCGCCCTGGCGAGGTCGGCGCTCGGCAGGATGACGTTCGCGGACTTGCCGCCCAGTTCCAGTGCCACCTTCTTGACGGCCGCCCCGGCGGTGGCGCCGATCTGCCTGCCGACGACCGTGGAGCCCGTGAAGGAGACCAGGTCGACGCCCGGGTGCTCGGCGAGCGCCTGTCCGGCGACCGGGCCGAGACCGGTGACCAGGTTGAACACACCGGCCGGCACGCCCGCTTCGTGCACCGCCTCCGCGAACAGCTGGGCGGTCAGCGGGGTGTCCTCGGCGGGCTTGAGGACCACCGTGCAGCCGGCGGCGAGCGCCGGGGCGACCTTGGCGACGATCTGGTGCAACGGGTAGTTCCAGGGCGTGATCGCGCCGACCACGCCCACCGGCTCCTGGTGGACGGTCGAGTTGCCGACCTTCTCCTCGAAGGGATGCGCGGCCGCCAGCTCGGCGTAGGATCCCGCGACCGCGATCGGCATGCCCACGTGCACGGCCTGGGAGAACTTCAGCGGCGCGCCCAGCTCCGTGCCGACGGTCTCGGCGATCTCGTCCTTGCGGGCCGTGAGGACGTCCCGCAGCGCCCCGAGCCGGGCGGCGCGCTCGGCGGGCGGGGTGGCGGCCCAACCCGGCAGGGCGGCACGGGCGGCGCGTACCGCGGTGTCGACGTCGAGCGCGCCGCCCGCCGGAACCCGGCCGACGACCTCTTCGTCGACCGGGTTCACGACCTCGATCACGTCCCGGCTCTCGGCGGGGCGCCAGGCGCCGTCGATGTACAGGCCGTCGTGTGCCTTCATACTGCTTCCTCCCGGCGGGGCTGGGTCTCCGGCTCACAAACTAGCGGCGATAGTTTTACCGCGCCAGACATGGCCTCCGGCATCGGCGGCCGCCCGGTCAGAAGTCGACCCGGGCCCGGGCGTCCACCCTTCCCACGCTCTCCTGCGCGAAGGCCTTCTCGTAGGCCCGCCGGATCTCCTCGATCTTCCGGTCGCCGTCCTTCGCCGCCGACTCGGGATACAGCAGGATCAGCTCGTAGGACCGCTCCTTCTCGATGGTCCCGTGCGCGTCCCGCCACTGCCCGCGCCCGTTCTGCACGGTGAGGCCGTCGGGGAAGTCCGGGGTGACCTCCTTGTCCACGAAGGCGGTGAACTGCCGGTCGGTGACGGCGGGTCCGCCGTCGGGGCGGGCGGTGCCGAAGAACAGCCGGGTCTCGAGGTAGGGCTTGCCGCGGGCGGGCGCCACGGCGGGCACGTCCCCGGCGAACGCGGTGTACGCGGCCGGAGCACCGGCGAGCAGCAGACCGGCCACCGCGAGGGCCGACCGGTTACGGAGAGATTGTGGGCGCATGCCCCTTTCCTAGGGGTTCCGCGCCGTCGCGGTGCCGGTTTCCCGCCGGGTTCACCCGTCCAGGTCCGGCAGCCTGGCCGGGGACGGGCAGATCCGTTCGCCGTGCTGGTCGAAGACGAACAGATGGGCGAGGTCGACGAGGAGCGGGACCTGCATGCCGTGCCGGAGCTGGATGTCGGGGGTGGTGCGGACGACCAGGTCCCCGGGCAGCCGCCCCTCCGGCGGCGCCGGCTCGGGCCCCGTGTCCGCCGGATGCTCCAGTACGACGACCGGTCCCGCCCGCTTCGAACTCGCCCGGTCCCGCAGCCGGTCCAGCACGGTCGTCCCGTCCCGTCGCCGGCGGCGCGGCGGCCGGCCGGTCGGGCGCGGGGCCTCCAGGTCCGGTACGACGGCGGGCCGGGAACCGGTGTCGAAGTGGACGAGCACCTCGTGTCCCTGGAACTCGACATGCTCCACCAGCCCGGTGAGCGGCACCTCGCCCGGCCGCGCGGTGGCGTGCCTGGCGATCCGCACCGCCTCCGAGCGCAGCCCGACGATCACCTCCCGGCCCTGTTGCACCCGCAGCAACCGGTGGTCCAGGGACAGGGGTTCGGGCAGCCGCAGGGCCTGCTTGCCGAGGCTGACGGTCATGGCACCGTCGAGCGGGGCGCGGACCACACCGCGCAGGAGATTGATGCGCGGGGTGCCGATGAAGGCGGCGACGAAGACGTTGCGGGGCAGCGCGTAGACCGCGCGCGGGGTGTCGACCTGCTGGAGGACCCCGCCGCGCAGCACGGCGACCCGGTCACCGAGCGACATGGCCTCGGCCTGGTCGTGGGTGACGTAGACCGTGGTCACGCCCAGTTCCCGGGTCAGCCGTGAGATCTCGGCGCGCAGGTGGTTGCGGAGCTTGGCGTCGAGGTTGGACAGCGGCTCGTCCATCAGGAACACCGAGGGGTGCCGGGCGATCGCCCGTCCCATCGCGACCCGTTGGCGTTCGCCGCCGGAGAGCTGGCTGGGGAAGCGGTCGAGGAGGTCCTCGATGCCCAGCATGCGGGCGGTGGCGTCCACGCGGGGGCGCGGGTCCGTGCCGGGGGCCTCGATGCGCAGCGGGAAGCCGATGTTGTCGCGGCTGGTCATGCTCGGGTAGAGGGCGAAGTTCTGGAACACCATCGCGATGTTCCGGTCGGCCGGCAGCAGGTCGTTGGCGTACTCGCCGTCGAGGCGTAACTCGCCCTCGTCGGCCTCCTCCAGGCCGGCGATCATGCGCAGCACGGTCGACTTTCCGCAGCCGGACGGCCCGAGCAGCACGAGGAACTCGCCGGGGTCGATGTCGAGGGAGAGCCGGTCCACCACGCGGACACCGCGCGCGAAGGTCTTGCTCACGTTGTGCAGAGAGATGGCGCGTGTCATGCCGCAGCTCCGTGTCCGAGGGCCGCGTGCGGGTCGTACGGGCCTGTGGGTCACGGAAGTTAACGGAATGTGCCGGGCCGGGGAAGACATTCCGCGGCATCGGTGACCAGGACGCAGGCAGCGGGAAAAACGGACGATCACATTCGACGGGACGGGGGCGCGGGGACGGGGACGGCCGACCGGTGCGGACGACGGGCACGGCCGGGCGGTGCGGACGACGGGCCGCACCACGCGGTCACTGCGCCTCAGTCACTCCGTCTCCGCCAGTTCGTCTCGGTCACTCCGCCTCCGCCTGTCCGTCTCCGTCAGTCCGTCTCCGTCAGGTGGGCGAAGACCACGACGTTGCTGGTGTAGCCCGTCCGCCGGCTGAAGAGTCCGCCGCAGGTGATCACGCGGAGTTCGGGACGCCGGGTCGGCCCGTACACCTCCTTGTCGGGGAAGCCGGCCTTGTCGTAGACCTTCACCCGGTCCACGGTGTAGACGGCGGTACGGCCGTCCACCCGCTTGGCCTCGATCCGCTTGCCCGGCTTCACCTGGGCGAGCGCCGCGAAGACGGCGGGTCCGGTCCTGGTGTCACGGTGGCCGACGGCGACCGCGAGGCCGGACTCGCCCGGGGTCGCGCCGCCCTGGTACCAGCCGATCAGCTTCGGCTCGTCGACCGGCGGGGTCTCCAACTGCCGCCCCCGGTCGAGCCGGACGCCGACGACCGGCGCGTCGACACCCAGGGAGGGGATGCGCACCGACGTCGGCCGCGACCGGGACAGCGGGCGGGGCGGGGGCAGCGGCCGGGCGGCGGCACGGGTCCCGTCAGACCCGTCCCGCCCCCCGCCGGCCACGGCGTCCGGGCCACCGGGTCCGTCGTCGTGCCCCCCGCACCGGACCAGCGCCACCAGGACGATCGCCAGCAGGGTCGTTCTGGCGAGGCGGTAGGCGCGGGTCCGGTGCCAGGGCCTGCGTCCGCGTCTACGCGGCGCCATGGGGCCGACGGCGGATCAGCCGGATGTACACCACACCGCTGGCCGCGACCAGCCCCACGGCCGCCGCCGCGGCCACGGGCGAGAACGCCGCCGCGGTGTCGACGAGGCCGCCGCCGCCCGCGTGCACGCCACCCTGCGGGCCGTCGTGGTCGTCACCCTTCCCCCAGCTGCTGTCGCCGTGCTGGTTGTCCTCGATCTGGCCGTTCTGGCCCTGCTGGCCGTTCTGGCCCTGCTGGCCGTTCTGGCCGTTCTGGCCGTTCGGGCCCTGCGCCCCGTCCGGCTTGCCGTCACGGCAGTTGAGGCGGAAGACCTTCTCCTTCAACGCGCCCGCCACGACCCAGGTGAGCCGGTACTGTCCGTCCGCCAGGCCGAGCGGATCGGTGTGGCCGGCGCCTCCGGCGAGCTGGATGGTGCCGGCGACGGTGGCGGCGGTGGGCAGCGGCGGCTGCGGGGTGATGGTGTAGGCGATGGCGGGCAGGACGTCGAAGTTGACGGCGTCGAGGTAGAACCGGCAGACGACCGGGTCGTCCTTCGAGACGCCGAAGGGCACGCCCACACGGTGGATCCTGATGTCGCCGTTCTCCCCTTGGGCCACCGCGTTCGGTGCCGCCACCCACGACGCGCCCGCCGCGGCGAGGGCGGTGAGGACGACGGTGGCGCCCGCACGGGAACCGGCGGAGCGTGGAAGTGTGAGGGTCGGCATGCAAGCTCCTCCAAGTTAGACGATTTTCATACAAATCGGCCTTTCGCCTGGACTATCACTCACCCACTCCATGACCCACGGCATCGGCGCCCGACGCGCCGTCAGATATCGCCCGGGCGGCGCAACACCGGGCCCTTGGGGCTCGTCCGGGGCACCGGCGGAGCGCTCCCGGACCGTTCCGCCGCCCCCGGCGAGCGCACCGCCACCCCCGCCGACAGCAGCAGCAACGCCCCCAGCATCACGAACGGCGCGGCCACCCCCGCCACCCCCGCCACCAGCCCCGCCGTGGCCGGCGCCGCCACCTGGCCCAGCCGGTTCCCGGTCAGCCGCAGGGCGAGCGCCGTGGACCGGGCACCGTCGGGCGCGGCCTGGACGACCGTCGTCATCGACAACGGCTGCCCCACCCCGAGGCAGAACCCGAGCGCGCCGAGCATCAGCCCGAGCACCCACAACGGCACCGGCAGCGCGATCCCCGCGCACAGCACGGCCGCCAGGAAGCAGGTCACGGTCAGCAGCACCGGCCGGCCCAGCAGCCTCAGCAACGGCGTGAGGACCAGCCGGCACGCGATGGTCGCCCCGGCCCGCACGCTCAGCAGCACGCCGATCACCGCCGGCGCGATCCCCCGGTGCTCGCCGACCACCGGCAGGTACGCCGTCAGGATGTCGGTCGCGGACAGCACCGAGAGACTGATCAGCATGCCCGCAGGCACGCCCCGGGCGCGCAGGATGCGGCCGACCGCCACGGGCTCGCCGCGCCCGGTCCGGGACGTGACCGCCGTACGGTCCTCGATGCGCCACAGCGACGTGAGGGCGACGGCCGCCCCCGCGCCCGCCACCACGAGCGCGACCGCGCTGCTGCCCGCCATGTCGGGCCCACCGATCAGCGCACCGGCGGCGACCGGCCCGATCAGCTGGCCCAGCGACGCCCCGATGGTGAAGTGGCCGAAGTTGCGGTCCTGTTCGTGCGGGGCCGACTGGCGGGCCACCAGCGACTGGGCGCCGATCACGAAGCAGAGGTGGCCGAGGCCCATCACCCCGCTCCACAGCGCCATCGTCCACAGCGAGTTCGCCAGTCCGCTGAGCGCGCAGCCGCCGGATATCAGCACCACGCCGACCGGCAGCAGGGGTGCGCAGCGGCCGTGGTCGGTGCGGCGGCCCAGGGGTACGGCGGCGAACAGCGGGAGCAGGGCGTAGACGCCCGCGATGACGCCGACCGCCCGTTCGTCGGCGCCCAGCGCGAGCGCCCGGTAGGAGACGGCGGGCCGGGCCATCGACACCGCCCCCTGCGCGAAGCCGAAGGCGATCACGAGCCGGAGCAGCCAGCCGCGGTTCCTGCCGGGCGCCATGGTCAAGTCCTCCCGCACAGTGGTCGGTCGAATCGGTCGGGGCGGCTCAGATGATCCCGAACAGGATCCCTGCCCCGAGCACCACCAGGGATGTCAGGGCGGCCCACTTCACGACGAAGCGGGTGTGGTCGCCGAACTCGACCTTGGCCATGCCGACCAGGACGTAGACGGCGGGGACCAGCGGGCTGGACATGTGCAGCGGCTGGCCGACGATCGAGGCCCGGGCGATCTCCACGGTGGAGACGCCGTGCGCCTGGCCGGCCTCGGCGAGGACCGGGAGGATGCCGAAGTAGAAGCCGTCGTTCGACATGAAGTACGTGAGCGGGATGCTCAGCACGCCGGTGACGAGGGCCATGTGCGGGCCCATGCCGTCGGGGATGTTGCCGACCAGCCACTCGGCCATGTGGTCGACCATGCCGGTGCCCTGGAGGACGCCGGTGAAGACGGCGGCGGCGAAGACCATGCCCGAGACGTTGAGGACGTTCTCGGCGTGCGCGGCGAGCCGGGCCCGCTGGGCGGGCATCCGCGGGAAGTTGACGGTCAGCGCCAGGGCGGCGCCGAGCAGGAACAGCACCGGGATCGGCAGCCACTCCATGATCATGGCCGTGAGCAGGGTGACGGTGAGCGCCGCGTTGAACCAGTAGAGCCCGGGACGCAGGGTCTCGCGGTGCGGGTCGAGGCCCTGGAAGGTCTCGTCCTCCGCGGGGAGTCCCGCGTCGGCGCCGGACCCCGAACCGCCCGTGCGCGTCGCGGACTTCCCGGTCCCGGAACCCGCGCCGACCAGCACCGTCTCGGTCTCCCGCTCCGCCACCAGCGCCTCGTCCAGGGTCAGCACGCCGAGCCGCCTGCGCTCACGGCGGCCGAGGACGTAGGCGAGGGTGATCACGAAGAGCAGGCCGGCGGCGAGCGCCGGGATCATCGGCACGAAGATGTCACTCGCGTCCAGCTTCAGCGCGGTCGCCGCGCGGGCGGTCGGACCGCCCCAGGGCAGGGTGTTCATCACGCCGTTGGCCATCGCGGCGACACCGGTCATCACGACCAGGCTCATCTTCAGCCGCTTGTACAGCGGGTACATCGCCGACACGGTGATCATGAAGGTGGTGGAGCCGTCGCCGTCGAGGGAGACGATCGCGGCGAGCAGGGCCGTGCCGACGACGATCCGCAGCGGATCGGCCTTGCAGAACCTCAGGATCCCCTTGACGATCGGGTCGAAGAGCCCGACGTCGATCATCACACCGAAGTAGACGATCGCGAACATGAGCATCGCCGCGGTGGGGGCGAGGCTCGTGACGCCGTCGATGACGTAGTCGCCGAGCTTGGCGCCCTTGCCGACGAACACGCAGAACAGCGCGGGGATCAGCACGAGCGCCGCGATCGGCGACATCTTCTTCAGCATGATCAGGACCAGGAAGGTCGCGATCATGGCGAAGCCGAGGATGGTCAGCATGAGTGGAACACCTAACGTTCGCCCTTGAACTCCCACCAGGGCCGGCGGTGCGATGACGTTAGGTCGCGTCGAACGTCGTTAACAAGACGTTGACACGCGAGCAATAAGCGCAGAACTCCAGGTCACAGCGTTGCGGTCACCTCGATGGGGATGCCGTTGAGGACGGCGTTGCCGGACAGCGGGTCGAGCAGGGTGCCGTCGAGGAGCTGGTTGACGTTCACGCCCGGCGTGGTCACGGCGTGGCTGAGCCGGGTGCCGGGGCGGTCGTGGCCCCAGCCGTGCGGGAGGCTGACGACACCGCGCCGGACGCCGTCGGTGACCTCGGCCGGGGCGACCACCTCTCCCCCGGCGCCCTTGACGCGTACGTCCGCTCCGTCACGCACCCCGAGCCGTTCGGCGTCCTCGGGGTGGATGTGCAGGGTGCAGCGGTTGGAACCGCCGGTGAGGGCGGGCACGTTGTGCATCCAGCTGTTGTTGGAGCGCAGGTGCCGGCGGCCGACCAGGACGAGCCCGTCGGGGCGGTCGCCGAGGGCCGCGCGCAGCCGGGGCAGGTCGCCGGCGATCGGCCCCGGCAGCAGTTCGACCTTGCCGCTGCGGGTCTTCAGCGGCTGCGGCAGACGGGAGGTGAGCGGCCCCAGGTCGATGCCGTGCGGGTGGGCGAGCAGCCGCTCCAGGGTGAGGCCGTCGGGCCGGGCGCCGAAGCCGTCGCCGTACGGGCCGAGGCGCAGCATCATGTCGAGCCGGCGCTCGGGGCCGGTGTCGCCGGTGAGCAGGGCGGCGAGCTCTCGTGGGTCGCGGCCGTGCGCGGGCGAGTGGGCCTCGGTGACCGCCTTCCCGAGGGTCTGGCCGATGACCATGTCGTCGACGGCGGACGGCTCGGCGCCGTGCATGCCGCCGGCCGCCAGGATCAGCCGGGCCAGGATCTCGCTCTCCGCCATCCGGCCGGGCTCCAGCGGGACGGCGGGCGGGCTGTAGCGGACCTGGTTGCGGACGGCCAGGGTGTTGAAGGCGAAGTCGTGGTGCGGGCTCTGGGAGGGCGGCGGCGGGGGCAGCACGACGTCGGCGTGGCGCGCGGTCTCGTTGAGGTACGGGTCGACGCTGACCATGAAGTCGAGGGAGTCCAGGGCCTTGTCGAGGCGGCTGCCGTCGGGTGCGGAGAGCACCGGGTTGGTGGCGACGGCGATCAGGGCCCGGATCGGTTCCCCCTCGGGCGTCGCGGTGTCGATCTCCTCGGCGAGCGCGGAGAGCGGCAGTTCGCCCTTGGCCTCCGGGTGGCGGCTGACCCGGGAGTGCCAGCGGCCGAGCGCGAAGCCGCGGCCGGGGCCCGCCGGGCGCGGGGTCCGGTCGGTGGCGGCCTGCGGGAAGAGCGCGCCGCCCGGGCGGTCCAGGTTGCCGGTGAGGATGTTGAGGACGTCCACCAGCCAGCTGGCGAGGGTGCCGTGCGGGACGGTGCAGCTGCCGATCCGGCCGTACACGGCGGCGGTGGGGGCGGCGGCGAGTTCGCGGGCGAGGACGCGGATCGTGCCGGCGTCGACGTCGGTGGCGTGGGCGACCGCGTCCGGGGTGAAGTCGCCCAGTTCGGCGCGGAGTCCGGCGAGGCCTTCGACGTGCGGAGCGAGGTCGCCGAGGTCCACCAGGTCCTCCTCGAAGAGGACCTGGGCCATCGCGGCGAGCAACAGGGCGTCGGTACCGGGCCGGACGGCGATGTGCCGGTCCGCGAGGCGCGCGGTGCGGGTGCGGCGCGGGTCGATGACGGTGAGGGTGCCGCCGCGGGCCTTCAGCGCCCTGAGCTTGCCGGGGAAGTCGGGGGCGGTGCACAGACTCCCGTTGGACTCCAGGGGGTTGGCGCCGATCAGGAGGAGGTGGTCGGTGTGGTCCAGGTCGGGCACCGGTATCGCGTTCGCGTCGCCGAAGAGCAGGCCGCTGGAGACGTGCTTGGGCATCTGGTCGACGGTGGACGCGGTGAAGACGCTGCGGGTGCCGAGGGCGCCGATCAGCACCTGCGGATAGAGGCCGCCGGCCATGGTGTGGACGTTGGGGTTGCCGAGGACGACGCCGACGGAGTGGGGGCCGTACCGCTCGACGACCGGCCGGATCCCGGCGGCGACCGCGTCGAAGGCCTCCGCCCAGGTGGCCTCGCGCAACTCGCCGTCCCTGCGGACGAGGGGGGTGCGCAGCCGGTCGGGGTCGGCCTCGACGGCGCCGAAGGAGGCGCCCTTCGGGCAGATGAACCCCTTGCTGAAGACGTCGTCGCGGTCACCGCGGGCGCCGGTGACGCGGGTGCCCTCGATGGTGAGGGTCAGCCCGCAGGTCGCCTCGCAGAGGGGGCAGATACGCAGGGCGGTGCGGGGCATGCGGGCCTCCGGGAGGGGTGCGGCGACGGGGGGCGGCCGGACTCGCGGCGAGCATACCGGTTGGTATGTCGAGGGGGGAGCCCCGTGGCGTTCCGGGTGCGGGCCGGCGGGGGCGCGCCGCGCAGTTCCCCGCGCCCCTGCGGGGCGCTCCCAGGGGCGGGCTGTCGTGGCCCGAGTGCGAGTCGGTGGGGGCTTGTCGCGCAGTTCCCCGCGCCCCTTCGGGGCGCTTCCAGGGGCGGGCTGTCGTGGCCCGAGTGCGGGCCGGTGGGGGCTTGTCGCGCAGTTCCCCGCGCCCCTTCGGGGCGCTTCCAGGGGCGGGCTGTCGTGGCCCGAGTGCGAGTCGGTGGGGGCTTGTTGCGCGGTTCGCCGCGCCCCTTTGGGGTGCTCCTGTGTTCGTTGGAGGGGGTCAGTCCAGGGTCCGGGCCAGGTAGGCCCTCAGGAGTTCGCGGGTTTCCGTGATGATCGCCTCGTCGCCCTCCGGGGCCATCCTGAAGGACAGGTGGACCAGGGTGTCGGCCGTCTCCACCGCGACCAGGAACGTGCGGCGCAGGACCTCGTCCGGTGCGCGGCCTATGTAGCCGGAGAGCAGGTCGGTCAGGCGGTCCGCGACCCGGTGGTTCGGCTCCGCGTGGCGGTCGCCCACCGGGATCTGGTTGCCGAAGTCGACGAGCGAGAAGCCCGGGGCGGTGCGCTTCATCGCCAGGTACTCGTCGAGCACCGCGTCCATCGCCGCCCGCCAGTCGCCCTTCGGCGCGTCCTTCAGCCGCTCGGTGACCCGCTCGGTGTAGCGCTCCAGGTTGCGCTGCGCGAGGGCGTCGACCATCTGCCGCTTGTTGCCGAAGAAGCGGTACACCGAGCCGATGGGCACCCCGGCGCGCACCGCGACGGCCCGGGTGCTCAGTTCCTCGTAACCCGCCTCGTCGAGGAGGTCGGCACAGGCGTCGAGGATCCTGGTCAGCCGTTCGGCACTGCGGCGCTGGACGGGCGCTTTGCGGAGCGGGGTCGCTGGGGGCACGGCTTCATGATGCCTTTTCGCGGGGGCCGGGTGAACCTCGCCCCCCGGTACGGCGGCCGGAGGTACGGCCGCTCATCCCGTCGGGGCGGCGCCGGTGCCGGTCCCGGCGCGGGTTCCCGCCGACGGGGTCGCCGCCTCCGTGCCGGACGCCGTGACGTCCGCCGTGCTCTCGACCGGCTTGCCGTGCACCGCCCACACCGTGCCGTCGTCCGCGTAGAGCCGCGCGGTGACGTGGTGGGTGCCGTGCGGCACGAGACCGGCCGGCAGGTGGTAGGCGGAGGTCCGCAGCCGGGTCACCAGGCCGCCGTCCACGAAGAGGTAGGCGAGGCCGCGCCCGGCCACCGCCTTCGCCCCGCTGCCCGTCCCGGAGAACCGGAAGCGGTGCAGGTCGAGCCGGACGTCCCAGCCGCCGGACGCATCCGGGGTGACCTCCGTGTCCACCTCGGGAGCCTGCTTCCTGTCGATCTCGCGGTAGTGGCGGCCGTTCTCGTCCGTGTCGTCGAGGATCTTGCCCACCGGTGACGGCGCTCCCGTCTCCCGCTGCCCGGGCGCCCGCCCGCTCCCGCACCCCGCCGCCGCGACCAGCAGCAGCGCGCAGAGCGCCAGCCCGCCCGGTAGTCCACGCGTCCACGACATGCCCGGGAGCGTAGAACAGCGCGGCGCCGGCCGGGATCCCCCTGGAGTCGGGTTCCCGCCCCCCTCGGGGATGATCCGGCGCCCTCTTGCACCCGCCCCCGCGCAATCCTACGGTGATACATAGGAATCGACGGCCGGCGGTTGCAGGGAGCGATCATGAGCGATGGGGGCGCCCTGGGCGCGAGCGGATCCGGGCGTGCGGAGGCGCGCAAGGCCGCCGAGGGCCTGACGTACCTCTCCGGGTTCGGCAACGAGCACTCCTCGCAGGCGGTGCCGGGTGCGCTGCCCGAGGGCCGCAACTCCCCGCAGCGCGCCCCGCTCGGCCTGTACGCGGAACAGCTCAGCGGTTCCGCCTTCACCGAGCCCCGGGCCCAGAACCGGCGTTCCTGGCTCTACCGGATCCACCCCTCGGCCGCCCACCCGGCGTTCACGCGGGCCGCCGGCAACGGGGCGGTGCGCACCGGTCCCTTCACGGACATCGCCCCCGACCCGAACCGGCTGCGCTGGGACCCGCTGCCCCGGCCGCCGGCCGGCACGGACTTCCTCGCGGGCCTGTGGACCCTGGGCGGCAACGGCGACGCGACCCAGCGCACGGGCATGGCCGTGCACCTCTACCACGCCGACACCTCGATGGAGCGGGTCTTCTCCGACGCCGACGGTGAACTGCTGATCGTCCCGGAACACGGCGGACTGCTGCTGCACACGGAGTTCGGCCTGCTGCATGTGGAGCCAGGACATGTGGCGCTGATCCCCCGTGGGGTCCGCTTCCGTGTGGCGCTGCTGGACGCCTCGGCCCGCGGCTATGTGTGCGAGAACTACGGCTCACCGTTCCGCCTTCCCGACCTCGGCCCGATCGGCGCCAACGGCCTCGCCAACGCCCGGGACTTCCGGGCCCCCGTGGCCGCCTACGAGGACGTCGAGGGTCCGGTGGAGGTCGTCAACAAGTTCTGCGGCAACCTGTGGACCGCCACATATGACCACTCCCCACTGGACGTGGTCGCCTGGCACGGCACACATGTGCCCTACGTCTACGATCTGCGCCGTTTCAATGTGCTCGGCACCATCTCCTACGACCACCCCGACCCGTCGATCTTCACCGTGCTGACGTCCCCGTCCGACACGCCTGGCCTGGCGGGCGTCGACTTCGTGGTCTTCGCGCCCCGCTGGCTGGTGGGCGAGGACACCTTCCGGCCGCCGTACTTCCACCGGAACGTGATGAGCGAGTACATGGGGCTGATCGAGGGCGCCTACGACGCGAAGACCGCCGGCAAGGGGGGTTTCGTGCCGGGCGGCGGCTCGCTGCACAACATGATGTCGGCGCACGGCCCGGACCGGGAGACGTTCGACCGGGCGAGCGCCGCCGAACTGCGGCCGCAGAAGCTCGACGACGGTCTGGCCTTCATGTTCGAGACCCGCTGGCCCGTGACGCTCACCCCGCAGGCGGCGACCGCGGACCACCTCCAGCAGCGCTACGACGACGTGTGGCGGGGCCTGGAACGCCACTTCCGCCCGTTGCACTGAGCAGGCGCCTACCGGTACGGATGTGCCCGTGACCTCCTTCGCCCCGGATTCCATCGTCCTGAACCGCAAGCTGCCGCTCTGGTACCAGGTCTCGCAGTCGCTGCGCGCCTCGATACTCGGCCGCTCGCCCCGGGACCCGCTCCGGCTGCCCACCGAGGAACAGCTCGCGGAGCACTACGGGGTGAGCGTGCTGACCATGCGACAGGCGCTGAAGGAGCTGGAGGACGAGGGTCTGATCAGCCGGCACCGCCGCCGGGGCACGTTCATCGAGCCGGACGCCCGGCGGGGCGCCCCGGTGCGACTGCTCGGCTCGGTGGACGCGATCGTGGCCCAGCAGTCGGGCATGACGGCGGAACTGCTGGACCACGGCACCGTGCCCGTGGCCGGCGAACTCGCCGAGTTCTTCCCGGATCTCGCGGAGGTCGCGACGTACCACCGGCTGCGCAGCGACGAGCAGACCGGTGAGCCCACCAATCACGCCCGCAACCACGTCCGTCCCGAACTGGCCGAGCGCTTCGACCCGGAGGAGCTGGCCCGCCGGCCGATGACGAAGGTGCTGCGCGACGTGGTCGGCGCGGACATCAGCCGCATCACGGACACGGTGGAGGCGCGGCTGGCCGATCCGGAGACCGCCCGGCTGCTCCGGGTCCCGCTGCTCAGTCCGATCCTGCACTACACGGGCGTCACCTACGACACGGCGGGCCGGGTCCTGGACCTTGCGGTCATCCACTACCGGGGAGACCGTTTCTCCTTCACGGTCACGCTCGACGCCACCTGAAGTCGTCGTACGATGCCGGGCGTGACGCACGACGACGCTCCGCCGCTGGCGGACCTCATGCCGTGGTCCGTCGCACCACTACGGCTGGGCCGGGGGTGGCCGACGGCCCCCGATCCGGCGACCCTGAAGGCCCGCTGGGAGGCGTTGCTGCGAGCCGAGGGGCCGGACCGGGCGGCCCTGTTCGAGCCGACGCGCGCCCGGACGGTCCACTCGGCCGTGCCCCAGCTCCCCGGCCGGGCCGCCGGCACGGAGCGGCTGGAGCAGGCGTCGGGCCCCGCCGCGGACCCGGTCCGCGTCCTCGCCGCCCCGTTCGACGAACAGTGGCTGATCCCGGACCACCGTCTGATCGACGCGGCCCGACCGGAGTTGTGGCGGGTGGCGGACGGCCACCAGGTCTTCACGGTGGAGTCGACCGAGGGCATGCCGCTGCTGGTGACGTCCCTCGTGCCCACGGTGCGCGCGGGCCGCGTGCGCCCGCTGTACCGCCGCCCCGGCGGCGAGGAACCGAACCTGGCGCCGGGTCTGCTGGCCCACCTGACCGACCTGCTGGGCCGTGCCCTGACCCCGCTGGACCTGCTGGCCTGGACCCTGACCGCGATCCGCCCGGACCACACGGTTCCGCTCACCGCGGATCCGGACCTGTGGTCCCGGGGTGTGGAACTGGGCCACCGCGCCCTGTGGCTGCTGCGCCGGGACGGCGAACGCCCCAAGCTCCCCGGCGGCCGCCGCCCCTACGTCCGGGCCCCGCTGCCCTCCCGTCCCCTGACGATCCGCTACGACCCCGAGGAGGAGGCCCTTCACCTCGACGAGGGCCGCATCTCCCCGGTACCCCCGGAGGCCTGGGAGTTCCGGACGGGCGAGACACGCGCCCTGGAGGCCTGGTTCACGGCCCGGACGGCGGAACCGGCGGAACCGGCGGAACCGGGAACCCTGGCGGCCCTCACCCCCGCGACCTGGTCCCAGTCCTGGACGTCGGAGCTGCTGGAGCTGATCACGGTCCTGGCTCTGCTGGCGGAAGTACGGGAACGGCAGGCCGAGTTGGAGATCACGGCACCGATCACGGCGAAGGACCTGAGAGACGCGGACGTCCTCCCGCCGCCGGACGCGTCCCGCAGACCGGCATCGGTCCTGGAGCACGCGGAAGAGGGCCCGGCGGGCCAGCTGACGCTGCTGTGAGCGCCCCCCTTCGAGGGCGCCGGGATCCGCACTGCTGACAGATCCGCCGGTCGCGGGACATGATCCGGCCCATGGACCGTCTTCCGCTGCCCCTGGAGGGCATCACCGTCGTCGCCGTCGAACAGGCCGTGGCCGCGCCGTTCGCCACCCGGCAGCTGGCCGATCTCGGCGCCCGGGTCATCAAGGTCGAACGGACCGACGGCGGCGACTTCGCGCGCGGTTACGACACCGCCGCCCGGGGTCTCGCCTCCCACTTCGTGTGGTGCAACCGGGGCAAGGAGTCCATCGCGCTGGACCTGAAGGACCCACGGGGCCTCGAGGTGCTGCGCAGGCTGGTCTCGGACGCGGACGTCTTCGTGCAGAACCTCGCGCACGGGGCCGCCGCCCGGCTCGGGCTGGACGCGGCCACCCTGTGCGCCGCCCACCCCCGTCTGGTCGCCGTGGACATCTCCGGGTACGGCGCGTCGGGGCCGTACGCCGGCAAACGCGCGTACGACATGCTCGTGCAGTGCGAGGCGGGGCTGGTGTCGGTCACCGGGACGCCGGAGCAGCCGGTGAAGGCCGGGATCCCGGCGGCGGACATCGCGGCGGCCATGTACGCCTTCTCAGGCGTCCTCGCGGCGTTGGTGCGGCGCGGCACGACCGGACGGGGCGGCCCGGTGGAGGTGTCCATGCTGGAGGCGCTGGCCGAGTGGCTGGGGCATCCGCTGCACCACACCGTACACGGCGGGACCCCGCCGGAACGCTCCGGACTGGCCCACGCGGTGATCGCGCCGTACGACGCCTATCCGACCGCGGACGGCGGCCGGGTGCTGCTGTCGGTGCAGAACGACCGGGAGTGGCGGCGGCTGGCCGAGGGCGTCCTCGGGCGGCCGGAGCTGGGGTCGGATCCGGGATTCGCGACGAACGCGGCACGGGTGGCGAACCGGGCGCGCACCGACGAGCTGGTGGGGAAGGCCCTCGGGGCGCTGGGCGCCGACGAGGCGCTGGGCCGGCTGGAGGCCGCGGGCATCGCGTGCGCGCGGCTGCGGGACCTGGCCGAGCTGGCGGACCATCCGCAGCTGGCGGCCCGGGAGCGGTGGCGGGAAGTGGGGTCGCCGGTCGGGCCGCTGCGCGCGCTGCTGCCGCCCATCACGCTGCCTGGCGGGGACGAGGCGCGGATGGGAGACGTACCCGCGCTCGGGCAGCACACCGAAGCGCTGCTGCGTGCCGTGGGGATGACGGACGCCGAGTCAGCAGCGCTGCGCCGGGACGGTGTGGTCGCCTGAGCGCGGGGCTCGCGGTCTCAGTGCTTGCTGCCGCCGAACAGCGAACGGCGCAGCCTGCGCAGTGGCGCGAAGAGGGAGACACGGCTGACCCGTGTGACCCGGTCGCTGCGCTGCGCGGGTGCACGTGCGGTCAGCTCACGCATCAGTGACGTCGCCTCGACCGCCTGCTGCTGCGGTATGGCGGGTCCCGCCAGCACCGACAGATGGCGGTCGAGACGCGAACTGGTCGCGCTGCTCCCGCAGGTGATCGCAGGAACCCTCGCCCTGCTGCGTGTTATCTGCTCCATGTCACTCCCCACCCGTACGAGTCCACCCGGCCCGGGCAGGGTAACCCTATCGCCCCGATGGGGCACTCGTGTATCGCGGTCACAGGATTCACCTTCCCCGCAAGGGCGTTGACGACCCCTCTTTGATTACTCTCCGAATCCGACCGATTTCAGGGCGAGTTGGACAACTGGCTGGCTGGTGGGCTGCGCTGAGCCACCGGCAGGCTCGACGGTCACGGCGAGTGACGTCGCGGATTTGACCAGACCCGTGGCGACCAGGGGCGTGTCGGCCTCGAAGAGCCCCAGGGAGCGCGGTTGCGCGCGGGGGCGCATCAGCCAGAGCTGGTGCACGCGCCCGTCCGGCAGCGCGCCGTATCCGCTCAGCGTGACGACCGCCTGCCCCTCCGAAGCGGAGGCCACCGCTCCGATACTTCGGCCCTGGGCGTCCTCGGCGCCGACCGCGCGGGCGTCGGGGGCGGCCAGAACGTGGGCGATCTCACGCGACTGGGCACGCTCCGCGTCGAGTTGGTTCTGTGTCCGGTCGGCCTGCACCGCGAACAGCGAGGCGATGACCAGCGCGGCCGCCGCGGTGGCGGTGGCGAACGGCACGAACAGGGGCCGCGGCCGGCGGCGCTGCGGAGGCGGCTGCCCGCCCCAGACGTGCGGCGGCAGATTGGGGACGCGCTCGCGGCCCGGAGCCGGCTCCTGCGGGGTGGCGCGTACGGCGGCCAGCACCCGGTCGCGCATCGCGACGGGCGGCGGGGCGGCCGTGGACCAGGCGAGCCGTACGGCGTCCTCGGTCAGTGCCCGCACCTCCTCGGCGCACCGGCCGCAGTCCCTGAGGTGTTTCTCGAAGCGGCGCCGCTCGCCGGGCTCCAGGGCGTCCAGGGCGTAGGGCGCGGCCAGGGAGTGCAGGTCCTCGCGGTGCAGCAGGCGGCCCACCAGGCTCATGCGACACCTCCGAGGCAGTCGCGCAGCCGGCTGAGCCCGTCGCGCATCCGGGTCTTGACGGTGCCCAGCGGCAGTTTGAGCCGCTCGGCGACCTCACGGTACGTGTAGCCGTCGTAGTAGGCGAGGGTGACGGACTGGCGTTGCAGGGCGGTGAGCCGGTCCAGGCAGCGGCGTACCCACTCGCGCTCCAGACCGGCCTCCACCGTTTCGGCGACCTGGTCGAAGGCGGGTTCGCCCGCGCGCAGCGCCTCGCGCTGTTCGCGTTCACCGGCCGCGCGGGCGCTGCGCACCCGGTCCACGGCGCGGCGGTGGGCGAGGGTGAGGACCCAGGAGAGGGCACTGCCCCGGCCGGGGTCGAACTTGGGTGCGGAGCGCCAGAGTTCGAGGAGCACCTCCTGGGCCACCTCCTCCGACTGGGCGGGATCGCGGACCACCCGCCGTACGAGCCCGAACACCGGGCCGGAGACCAGGCCGTAGAGATCCTCGAACGCCCTCTGGTCACCACCCGCGACGAGCACCAGCAGTTCGTCCGCCTGCACCCCGTCCGCCCTTCTGTGGCCGCACCCGGCCCGCCCTCCCGTACCACGCATTCGCAACTGGACGCACCTCCGGCAGAAGTACGTAAGCGGGAGGCAAAAACGCGGGTCGAGCAGGAAGAAAAGATTTTTTTCTTCCGACCAATCCAAACGGCCCTCCTGCTCCGTATACCCGTCCGTCAAGCAAGTTGGGACCGAGGGACGGACGGCATGACACCTCTAATCTCCAGGAGCGGTGCGGGGCGCAAGGGCCTTGTCACCCTCATCTGTGGGGCACTGGCCACCGGCGGGATCACAGCCGCCAGCGTCGCCGCGCTGGAACCGGGGGTGGCCGCAGCCTCCTCCCACCGGGAAGCTCCCCTCATCTCGGGGACCCCGCAGTACGACAACACGGACCTGTACGCGTTCGTCAGCCCGGACAAGCCCGACACGACCACGATCGTGTCGGACTACATCCCGTTCGAGGAGCCGGCGGGCGGCCCGAACTTCTACCAGTTCGCGGACGACGCCCAGTACGACATCCACGTCGACAACAACGGTGACGCGAAGGACGACCTGATCTTCCGTTACACGTTCAAGACCCAGATCAAGAACAAGAAGACGTTCCTCTACAACACGGGTGTGGTCGACAACCTGACCGACCCGGACCTGAACGTCACGCAGTCGTACAACCTCGACCTGATCAAGCTCAAGAACGGCAAGCAGCAGTACACGTCGAGGATCGCCAGCGACATCCCGGCGGCCCCGTCGAACGTCGGCAAGGCGTCGATGCCGGACTACGCGAAGCTGCGCTCCCAGGCCGTCTACAAGACCACCAACGGCGGCGCGACCTTCGCCGGCCAGGCCGACGACCCGTTCTTCGCCGACCTGCGCGTCTTCGACCTGCTGTACGGCGGCAACCTCTCCGAGGTCGGCAACGACACCCTCAAGGGCTACAACGTCAACACGATCGCCCTCCAGGTGCCGAACGACCTGATCCGGCAGTCGAAGAGCCGCCCGACCGTCGGCATCTACGCGACGACCCAGCGCAAGAACGCGCAGGGCTACTACTCGCAGGTCTCGCGCCTCGGCAACCCGCTGGTCAACGAGGTCGTCAACCCGCAGAAGGACAAGGACAAGTTCAACGCGTCCCAGCCCAAGGACGACGCGCAGTTCCTGAAGAACGTCACCAACCCTGAGCTGCCCAAGCTCATCGAGGCGATCTACCACATCAAGGCGCCGAAGGAACCCCGCAACGACCTCGTCAGCGTGTTCCTCACGGGCGTCAAGGGCCTCAACACACTGCAGCCGTACGCCACCCCGTCGGAGATGCTCCGCCTGAACACGTCCATCAAGCCGACGGCCAAGCCCAAGCGGCTCGGTGTCCTCGACGGCGACAACGCGGGCTTCCCGAACGGCCGCCGGCTCACCGACGACGTGATCGACGAGGCGCTCCAGGTGGTCGAGGGCGAACTGGTCGGCTCCAAGAACGACCTGGGCGACGCGGTCGACAAGAACGACAAGAGCTTCGAGAAGTACTTCCCGTACGTGGCCGAGCCGACCTCCGGTTCGCGCGGTCCGCTCGCCAAGGGCACGGGCAGCGGGAGCACCACGAAGAGCGCGCTGGGTGACACCCTGTCCGGCTCCGGCGGCGGCACCGACACGACGCTGATCGCAGGGTCGGCGGCCGCCGGTGCGGCGGGTGTGCTGCTGATCGGCACCGCGTTCGGCTGGTGGCGCCGCCGGATGCAGCGGCCCTACTAGACACCGCTTCCCCACCTGAAGACTGGCGCGGCCCGCTCCCCACCGAATCCCCCACGGCAGCGGGCCGCGCCGCCCCATGCGACAGCCACTAGGAGAGGGCATGGCCCCGGGTACGAACGACAAGCAGCCCGCCGACACGAAGGACGCGCCGGACCGGAACGACGACGAGCGGGTCACCGCCCTGCGCCGGTTCGCCGCCGCGGGGCGGAACTGGCGGCGGGCCCGGCTCGTGGGCTCCGCCGCGCTGCTGGCCGTCGCGCTGACCGGCGGTGCCATCGCCTTCGGGGCGGCCCGGGACAGCGGTGCGACGCCGGTCGCCGCGTCGAGTGCCGTGTCACCGGCGATGCTCGCGAGCGGAAGCCTCGACGCGAGCATCGCCTCCCTCCAGGCCCATCTCCGCACCCAGCCCAAGGACTCCGACAGCTGGGCCACGCTCGGCCTCGCCTACGTCGAGCAGGCGCGCACCAAGGGCGACCCGTCCCGCTACCCGCAGGCCGACAAGGCCCTGAAACGGGCCCTGCGGATCACCCCGGGCAACGACCAGGCGCTGGCCGGGCAGGCCGCGCTGGCCGCCGCCCGGCACCAGTTCGCCGACGCGCTCACCTACGCGGACCGGGCCCTGAAGCAGAACCCGTACAACGCGGGCGCCCTGTCCTCCCGGATCGACGCCCTGGTCGAACTCGGCCGGTACGCCGACGCGGCCAAGGCGGCCGACCTCGCCGACCAGCGCAAGCCGGGCGTCCCGGTGTTCACCCGTTACGCGTACGTGCGGGAGCTGCGGGGTGACGTGCAGACCGCGCGGCAGGTGCTGCAACAGGCGCTGTCCACGGCCACCTCGAAGGGCGACATCGCGTACGTGGCCGCGCAACTCGGCCTGCTGGCCTGGAACCAGGGCGACTACAAGAGCGCGCTCGACTACTACGCCCGCGCCCTGACCGCCGACGAGAACTACCTCCCCGCGCTGGAGGGCCGGGCCCGTGCCCAGGCGGCGAGCGGCGACCGCGCCGACGCCATCAAGGGCATGGAGCTGGTCGTCTCCCGCTATCCGCTGCCCCAGCCGCTGGTGGAGCTCGGCGAGCTGTACGAGGACCGGGGCGCCGAGGGCGACAAGGCGAAGGCCGAGGACCAGTACGCCCTCGTCGAGGCCTGGATCGCGCTCGCCCGCGCCAACGGCGTCAACGCCGACCTGGACACCGCGCTCGCCGCGGCCGACCACGGCGACAAGGCCGAGGCGCTGAAGGCCGCGCGCGCCGAGTGGGCCCGCCGGCACACCGTGCACACGGCGGACGCGCTGGCCTGGGCCCTGCACGTCAACGGTCGCGACAAGGAGGCGCTGCCGTACGCGCGACAGGCCGGCGCCACCGGCTACCGCAACGCCTCCTTCAGCTACCACCTGGGCATGATCGAGCTGGCCGACGGCGACAAGGCGGCCGGCCGTGCCGCCCTCACCAAGGCCCTGAAGCTCAACCCCGGCTTCTCACCGCTGGGCGCCCGTGCCGCCCGTAAGGCGCTGGAGGACTCGAAGTGACCCTCCGCCGTCGCGCCGCGGCCCTCTTCGTCGCCGTCTGCGGCCTCACCCTCCTCCCGGCCACGGCCGCGCAGGCACATCCACTCGGCAACTTCACCGTCAACAAGTACGACGGCCTGGTCGCCGCCCCCGGTCAGCTCCGCGTCAACCACTTCGAGGACCTCGCCGAGATCCCGGCGACCCAGGCCAAGCCGGACCTGAAGCGGCTGGGCGCGGCCGAGTGGGCCGAGCGGCGCTGCACGGCGGCGGCGGACGGCAGCAGGCTCACCGTCGACGGCAGGGCGACCCCCCTGACCGTCACCGCGAGCCACGCCCAGCTGCGCCCCGGCCAGGCCGGCCTGAACACCCTGCGCGTCTCGTGCCGGTTCACCGCACCCCTCGCCGAGGGCGCCACCGTCACCCTCGGCTTCCACAGCGCGGGCACCGACTCCGGCCCCGGCTGGCGGGAGATCACGGCACGCGGCGACCGGATGACGCTGACGAGGACGGACGTGCCGAAGACGTCCCTCTCCCACGAACTCACCAGCTACCCCAAGGACCTGCTGTCCTCCCCCGCCGACATCACGACCGCCGCGGTCCGGGTCCGGCCGGGCGGCCCGGCACTGGCCGCGGAACGGCAGGACGCCCCGGGCTCCGCCATCCTGCCCCGGGGGGTGGACCGCTGGACCCAGGCCCTCACCGACCTGGTCGCCCGCAACCACCTCACGGTCGGCTTCGCCACGCTCGCGCTGTTCATCGCGATCGCCCTGGGGGCGATGCACGCCCTCGCACCGGGCCACGGCAAGACCCTGATGGCGGCGACGGCCGCGGCCCGCGGCGGCCGCGCCCGCCTCCGTGACGTCCTCCCGCTGGCCGCGTCGGTCACGATCACCCACACCCTGGGCGTGGTCGCCCTGGGCATCCTGGTCACCGCGGGCTCGGCGGCCACTCCCTCGGTGATCGCCTGGCTGGGCATCGCCAGCGGCGCCATGGTCCTGGCCGCGGGCATGAACCTGACCCGAAGGGCCTGGCGCAACCGGACCCACGAGCAGGCCCGGCACCACGAGCACACCCACGAGGACGCCGGACAGCGCCAGTTGGCCCTGGTCGGAACGGCACACCCCCACGCCGACGCGCACTCCCACGACCACGGACACCCCCACGAGCACGAGCGCAGTCACCACCACGGCCCCGAGCACAACCGCGGTCACGAGCACAGCCACGGTCCCGAGCACGACCGTCACCACGGCCACAGTCACGGCCATGACCACGCCGATGGGCACCATCACGACCACGCCGACGCGCACACGCACGACCACGCCGCCGGGCACACGCACACGCACGGCGGTCACACCCACACCCACGAAACGGCCCCCACGATCCGCGGCACCATCCTGCTCGGCTTCGCCGGCGGCCTCGTGCCCAGCCCCTCCGCGGTCGTCGTGCTGGTCGGTGCCGCGGCTCTCGGCCAGGCCTGGTTCGGCCTGCTCCTCGTCGTCGCCTACGGCGTCGGGCTCGCGCTGACCCTGACCGCCGCCGGGTTCGCCGTCGTCAAGCTGGGTACGGGAATGACTCGGGTGCTGGACGGACGCCCGCGCTGGACCGCCCACCCCATGGCCACCCTGGTCCGCAGGACCACCCCGCTCGCCTCGGCGCTCGTGGTGGTGGCCCTGGGCGTCGGACTGGTCCTCAAGGGCGCCGCTTCCGCGCTGCTCTGAGTTACTTTTGTGATGAGTTCGCACGAGCTGCCGTGGGGGGCACCCGTGACCGATGAGCCCGGCCGAGAGCGAGTGATCGCCGGCCGCTACCGACTGCTGTCGCCGCTCGGCGAGGGCGGTATGGGCACCGTGTGGCGGGCCCGCGACGAGGTGCTGGGCCGCGAGGTCGCCGTCAAGGAGGTACGGGCGCCGGCCGGGCTGCCCGGACCCGACGTCGAGCGGATGTACGCCCGCCTGGAGCGCGAGGCCTGGGCCGCCGCCCGCATCGCCAACCGCAACGTGGTGACGGTGTACGACGTGGCGATGGAGGGCGGACGGCCCTGGGTGGTCATGGAGTTGGTCCGCGGGGTGTCCCTCGCCGACGAACTGGAGGCGGAGGGCCCGATGTCCCCGCAGCGGGCCGCGGACATCGGTGCCGAGGTGCTGTCCGCGCTGCGGGCCGCGCATGCCGCCGGAGTGCTGCACCGGGACGTGAAGCCGGCCAACGTGCTGCTGTCCCAGGACGGCCGGGCGGTGCTCACCGACTTCGGCATCGCCACCGTCGAGGGCAGTTCGGCGCTGACCATGACCGGCGAGGTGATCGGCTCGCCCGAGTACCTGGCCCCGGAGCGGGCGCTGGGGCGCGGGTTCGGCCCGGAGTCCGACCTGTGGTCGCTCGGCGTGCTGCTGTACACGGCGGTCGAGGGCGCCTCGCCGTTCCGGCAGAACACCCCGCTGAGCACCCTGCGGGCCGTGGTGGACGAGGAGTTGCCGCCGCCCCACCGCGCCGGGCCGCTCGCCCCGGTCATCGAGGGGCTGCTCCGCAAGGACCCGGCCGCCCGGCTCTCCGCCGAACAGGCCGAGCGGGACCTGCGGCTGGTCGCGGCCGGGGGCGCCCCGGCCGGGAGCGCCGTCCCCCACACGGCCGCCACCCTTCCGATCCCGGCGCGGTACGACACCCCGACCCGGGTCGACCGCCGGCCGCAACCGGGCTTCCCCACGCCTCCGTTGCCCCTCCCGGCGGACACCCCGCCGCCCACCGCCGAGCGCGGCGGCAACCGCAGTGCCGGCACGCTCCTGCTCGTCGGACTGGTGCTCGTCGTCCTCGCGCTGGGCGGCCTCGTCTACGCCCTGCTCGACAAGAACGGCGGGGACGGCGGCGACGCGGGCGCCAGTCAGTCGGCGAGCAGCCTCAGCTCCCCCGCCCCGAGCCACAGCAGCGGCACGAAGTCCGCTTCGCCGTCGGCGTCCGCGAGCAGCAGCTCCGCCGCGCAGAGCGTGCGGGTCGCCGTGACCGGGTCCCGTACCGACTACTCGGGGGCGTGTCCGCCGTCGACCGCGCAGGCGCCGTCGTTCACTGCGACGTTCACGGTGGGGAACGTGCCCGCGCAGGTGCAGTACCGGTGGGTGCTGAAGAAGGGGTCGCTGGACGACCAGGGCTGGAAGACGCTGTCGTTCCCGGACGGCGGCGGGAAGACCCGGCAGACCAGGGTGACCGTGACCACCTGGTCCGACAGCGGGACCCTGAACGACGCGATCTCCGTCGAGGTGCGCAGCCCGGTGCGGACCACGTCCGACTCGGTGCCGTTCTCGGTCACGTGCACCAAGGCGACGGAGACCCCGACCGACGGGGCCTCCGCCTCGCCGTCGCCCTCGGACTCGTGACGGGTGGCGCGGAACTGACGCGGGCTCAGCCGTTGCTGGTCAGGACCGGCAGGTAGCCGCCGGACTGGCCGGCCGCGGTGGGGTGGTACGACTCGGTGATGTCCAGCCAGTTGACGCTGTGCAGCCAGGAGCTGCCGGAGCAGATCTCGTGGCCGGAGAAGGTGGAGCGGACGTCGCCGTAGGTGAAGCCGTGGTCGGCGGCGCGCTTGGCGATCGCGGTGTCGATGTAGTCGGCGGCGTTGTTGATGGCGGAGCGCTTGGTCGCGGAGAGGCCGAGGCAGGTGGTGCCCAGCTTGTAGAAGCGGGGGTAGCCGAGGACGACGACCTTGGCGTTGGGGGCCTTGGCCCTGATCGCGTCGTACACGGCGTCGAGTTTGCCGGGGAGGGTGGAGTCGACGTACGCCTGGGCGGTGCTGATCCGGGACAGGCAGGTGCTGTCCGAGCTGATCACACAGGTCGTCATGACGTCGGCGAAGCCCGCGTCGTTGCCTCCGATGGTGACGGAGACCAGGGCGGTCGAGGAGCTGAGCGTGCCGAGCTGGCCGGAGAGCACGTCGTCGGTGGTGGCGCCGGAGCAGGCGAGGAACGAGAACGAGGACGGGCTGTGGGCGGCGTTCCACAGGTAGGGGTAGGCGTTGGTGCTGCGGTCGCAGCTGCCGCTCGAACTGATGTAGCTGCCGGCGCCGACGCCGGAGGAGTACGAGTCGCCGAGCGCCACGTAGCCCCCGGTGGCGGCCTGCGCCTGCGTCGCGGTCGCCCCGGTGAGGGCGAGGCCGGAGGCGAGGAGGAGTGAAGTCACGTATGCCGTAATTCGGGAACGTCTCATGGAACCTCCCTTTAGCAGGATCTCTGCCACAACTTTCGTAGCAACTACGCGTGTTGACGGGAAGTGTCCATGCCAAGACTTTCTTTCCCCCCAATCGGCCCCGACCGGACCGATCCTGCACATTTCCGGCACTTTTGATTGCTCTGGATTGCATGGCCATGACAGACTCGTGACAGCTCGTCAACTCGCTTGTCCTTTGCCGGTGGGAAACCGATTCTTTACTCGACCCGTGAGCGGAACGCCACGCTCCCGGGCCGTGTGCGCGAAGCCGTGCGCACACCCCCACACGCGCGCCGACCCGGGCGCGCCGCCTGGAGGAGGACTCCCTCGTAATGGCACATCTGCGCACCAACAAGCTGCGGTTCGCCGCCGTCACCGCCGCGGCGGCCGCCGCCCTCGTCGGCGGACCCACCGCACTCCCCGCCCACGCCGCACCCGCCACCGGCAAGGTGCTGCACGCCGGCTCCCCCACGGCCGTCAAGGGCAGCTACATCGTCACCCTGAAGAACAGCGCCGGTTTCAAGGCCTCCTCGACCGAGGGCAAGGGCCTGATCAAGAAGTACGGCGGCGCGGTCAGGCAGACGTTCGGCAAGGTGCTGAACGGCTACTCGGCCAGGCTCTCGGCGGCCGAGGCCGCGAGACTCGCCGCCGACCCGGCGGTCGCCACGGTCGAACAGGACCAGACGGTCCGCCTGACCGACACCACCCAGTCCAGCGCCCCCTGGGGGCTGGACCGCATCGACCAGGCGAGCCTGCCGCTGTCCGGCACCTACACGTACCCGGACAGCGCGGGCAGCGGGGTGACCGTCTACGTCATCGACACCGGTGTGCGCATCACCCACACCCAGATCAGCGGCCGGGCCTCCTACGGCTACGACGCGGTCGACGGCGACACCACCGCTTCCGACGGCAACGGCCACGGCACCCATGTGGCGACGACCATCGCGGGCTCGACCTACGGTGTGGCCAAGAAGGCGAACATCGTGGCCGTGCGGGTGCTGGACAACAACGGCTCCGGTACGACGGCCGGTGTGATCGCGGGCATCGACTGGGTGACCTCGAACCACACCACACCGGCGGTCGCCAACCTGTCGCTCGGCGGCTCGGCCTCCACCTCGCTCGACACCGCGGTCTCCAACTCCATAGCCAGTGGGGTGACCTACGCGATCGCGGCCGGCAACAGCAGCGCGAACGCCTCCTCGTACTCCCCGGCCCGGGTCGCCGCCGCCATCACCGTCGGCGCCACCACCAGCTCCGACGCCAAGGCCAGCTACTCGAACTACGGCTCGGTGCTGGACGTCTTCGCGCCCGGCTCCTCCATCGTGGCCGGCTACAACACCAGCGACACCGCCACCGCCACCCTGTCGGGCACGTCGATGGCCACCCCGCACGTGGCGGGCGCGGCCGCCGTCTACCTCGCGGGCCACACCTCGGCCACCCCGGCCCAGGTCGCCTCGGCACTGGTCGCGGGAGCCACGTCCGGCGTGCTCACCAGCGTGGGCAGCGGCTCGCCGAACAAGCTCCTGAAGCTCGTGCCGTAGCCGGACACCTGCGGCCCATGTCGTAACTGATCGTCAGTACCGACTGAAAACGAGCGACTTGTTCCCCGGAGACAACAGGCGTCTCCGGGGAACGGTCATGTCCGGAGACCCGCTTGACGCTCCCGGTTCGGCTGCGCGACATTGAAGTCCGGCATCCGGCGCCTTGGGGGGCAAAGTCGGCCATGCAGACCATACGGCTCAAGCCATCGCCAACAGCGGAGGAACGGGCGCGGCCAGGACCGGGGAGGGACCTGGGACCCGTGCTCGCGGGAGCCGCGACGGCCACCGGAGCGACCGGTGCGCTGCTCGCGCTGACCGACTCCGGCTCACCGTTGCGTGCGCCGCTCGTCCTGCTGTTCCTGCTCGCCGCGCCGGCCGCGGCGATCACCCTGGCGCTGCGCGGACTCGACCCGTTCGCCCGGGTCCTGACCGCGCTCGCGGGTGCCGTCGCCCTGGACATGCTGATCGCCCAGGGCATGCTCGCCACCCATCGCTGGTCGTGGCGCGGCGGGATCGTCGCCGTCACCGCGATCAGCCTTCTCCTGCTTCTGCTGGTACGACTGCGACCGGTGGAGCGAATTCTCAAACGGGCGAGGAAAATCCGTTCGAGTAAATGAGAATGCCTGGCCAAAGCTACGCAACGGCCAATCCAAGAAAAACGCGAGACCGACCTGCGGGTCTTGCCATATCGGCTCAATCATCAATATCGTCGTACATCTCACCCGCATCGGATCATCACCCAGCGGTTCAGGGGAGGGCTCGAGGACCGCGGTGTTCCGGGGCGGGGCGCGGTAGGGGGGTGCCGTGCTCGGTGAACGCACACACAACAGCTGTGACCACTGTCGTTTCCGAGTCGTGCCGCGCGACCGGCTGCCGTTTTCCGGCAGACCGGCCAGCTTTTCCAGCTGACCCGCGGACACGGAGATCCGTTTTCCGTGCCGTGGGTGAGAACCCCCCTTTCGAACCGGACACGGAAGCGGGCTGCCCAGGGGCGGGCGGTCCACCGGACGAGAGGGACCAGACTCATGAGTTCCGTTCTGCGCCAGCCGGCTTCGGGCCAGGACCCGTTAATGGCTGCCGAATACCGACCGATCTCCTCCCACCTGGCGATCACACCGCCGGTGAGCGTGGTGATCCCCGCCATGAACGAGGCGGAGAATCTCCCGTACGTCTTCAAGACACTGCCCGGCTGGATACACGAAGTGGTCCTTGTCGACGGCAATTCCACGGACAGCACGGTGGAAGTGGCGCGGGACCTGTGGCCCGGTGTGAAAGTCGTCGAACAGCACGGCAAGGGCAAGGGGGATGCCCTGATCACCGGGTTCGAGGCGTGCACCGGCGACATCATCGTCATGGTGGACGCGGACGGCTCGGCCGACGGCCACGAGATCGTGTCGTACGTCTCCGCCCTGGTCTCGGGCGCCGACTTCGCCAAGGGCTCCCGCTTCGCCAACGGCGGCGGCACCGACGACATGACCTTCATCCGCAAGCTCGGCAACTGGGCGCTGTGCACGGTCGTCAACCGCAAGTTCGGCGCCCGCTACACCGACCTGTGCTACGGGTACAACGCGTTCTGGCGGCACTGCCTCGACAAGATCGACCTCGACTGCACCGGCTTCGAGATCGAGACCCTGATCAACATCCGGGTCGTCAAGGCCGGCCTGAGGGTGCAGGAGATCCCCAGCTACGAGTACCTCCGCATCCACGGCACCAGCAACCTGCGCGCCGTACGCGACGGGCTCCGGGTGCTCAAGGTGATCCTCGGGGAGCGCTCCAACCGGCGTGACCTGCGCCGGCGGGTAAGGCACTCCCCGCTGCTCAGCCCGGGCCGGGGAGAGTCGTCTTGAGCGATCCCGACATCTCCGTCGTGATCTGCGTGTACACCGAGGACCGCTGGGAGGACATCCTCGCGGCGGTCTCCTCGGTGCGCGCCCAGTCGTATCCGGCGCTGGAGACCCTGCTGGTCGTCGACCACAACCCGGCGCTCCTGGAACGGCTCACGAAGGAGTACAAGGAGACCGCGGAGGTGCGGGTGCTCGCCAACGCGGGCCCCCGCGGCCTGTCCGCGGGCCGCAACACCGGCATCGCCGGCTCGTACGGCGCGGTGATCGCCTTCCTCGACGACGACGCGGTGGCCGAGCGGGACTGGCTGCGCCGCTTCGCCGCGGGGTACGCCGACCCACGGGTGATGGCGGTCGGCGGCCGGACCGTACCGCTCTGGGCCTCGGGCCGCCGGCCCGCCTGGTTCCCGGGGGAGTTCGACTGGGTGGTCGGCTGCACGTACCGGGGCCTGCCCGCCGGGCGGGTCCGGGTCCGCAACGTCCTCGGGGGAAACGCTTCTTTCCGGCGTACCGCCTTCGACGCGGCGGGCGGCTTCGCCACCGGCATCGGCCGCGACGGCGACCGGCGCCCGCTGGGCGGCGAGGAGACCGAGCTGTGCATCCGGCTCACCCGGGCCCGGCCGGACGCCGTGCTGCTCATCGACGACCGCGCGGTGATCCACCACCGGGTGCCCGAAGCCCGTGAGCACTTCGGCTACTTCCGCACCCGCGCCTACGCCGAGGGGCTCTCCAAGGCCCTGGTCGCCCGGAGCGTCGGCGCCGGCAAGGCGCTGGAGTCCGAACGCCGGTACACCACACGGGTGCTGCCCGCCGGGGTCGCCCGTGGCCTGCGGGACGCACTGCTGGCCCGGCCGGGCGGCGCGGGCCGGGCGGGCGCGATCGTCGCCGGGGTGCTGACGGCGGCCGGCGGCTACCTGGTGGGGAGCGTACGGGCGCGGCGGGGCGGGGCGGCCTTCTCCGTCGCCGGGATCGAGGGGAGATCCGATGGCTGAGGCATCCGTGCCCATCCTCATGTACCACTCGGTCGCGACCGCGCCGAACGACGCCACCCGCGCGCTGTCGGTGGCGCCCGAGGCGTTCGCCGAGCAGCTGGCGCTCATCGGCGATCTGGGGCTGATCCCGGTCACCACGGCTGAGCTGGCGGCGAGTTGGCGCTCAGGGAGCCCGCTCCCGCGGCGCCCGGTCCTGATCACCTTCGACGACGGCTACGAGGGCGTGCACCGTCACGCCCTGCCCGTCCTCGCCAAGCACGGCTTCGCGGCCACCCTGTTCGTCTCGACGGGCTGGATCCGGGGCGCCTACGACACCGGAGGCGGTCTGGACGCCATGCTCGACTGGAACCAGGTACGCGAACTGGCAGGCGCGGGCTGCGAGATCGGCGGGCACAGTCACACCCATCCGCAGCTCGACCAGCTCGACGACGACCGGCTCCGCGAGGAACTGGTCCGCTGCCGGGAGATCGTGACCGACGAACTGGGGGCCCGGCCCGCCTCGTTCGCCTACCCGTACGGCTACTCCAGCCGCCGGGTGCGGACGGCCGTCCGGACCGCCGGGTTCGCCCAGGCGCTCGCCGTCGGGAACGGCCTCGCCCGCCGCCGTCAGGGTCCGTTCGCACTGCACCGTGTCACCGTGCGCCGCGGCACGGACGCCGAGGAGTTCACCCGGCTGCTCGAAGGCCGGGCGATCGTCCGCAACTTCGCCAAGGACCGTGCCCTCACCAAGGGGTACGCCGTTCTCCGCAGAGCCCGCCAGGTCCGCCGGAAGGCCAGCCGTTCCCGTGTCTGACACGACGACCACAACCGAGGCCGCGATCACCGGGACGGCGGCACCCGAGCAGTCGGGACGCCGCCTCCGCCTGCCCGGATGGGGCGGCTCGCCCGGCGGCGGCCCCCTCTTCCGGAACGCCTACGCGCTGATGCTGAACACCGGCATCTCCGCCGTCCTCGGCCTCGGCTTCTGGCTGGCCGCGGCCCGCTACTACTCCGAGTCCGCGGTCGGCCAGGGGTCCGCCGCGATCGCCGCCATGAAGCTCCTCGCGGGCCTCACCGCGGTCACCCTGACCGGTGCGCTGGCCCGCTTCATCCCGGTCGCCGGGCGCCAGACCGGCACCTTCATCTTCCGTACGTACGCCGGCAGTTCGCTGGTCGTCGCACTGGCGGCCGGCGTCTTCCTGATGACCCTCGGGGTGTGGGGTCCCTCGTACCGCTTCCTGCACGGGCCGCTGCCCGGGGCCGGGTTCGTGGTGGCCGTCGTCGCCTGGAACCTGCTCACCCTCCAGGACGGGGTGCTGACCGGGCTGCGCAACGCACCCTGGGTGCCGGTGGGCAACACCGTCTTCTCGGCGGTCAAGCTGGCGCTGCTGGTCGCCTTCGCGGCGGCCGTCCCGGTGGCCGGGGTCTTCGTCTCCTGGGTCGCCGCGATCGCCACCTCGTTCGTGCCGCTGGGCTGGCTGGTGTTCCGGCGGCTGGTGCCCCGGCACGTCAAGGCCACCGAGGACCACGCGAGACCGCCCACGCCGAAGGAGGTCGGCAGGTTCCTGGCCGGCGACTACACCGGTTCGCTGTTCTCCCTCGCCGTGGTCTACCTGGTCCCGGTGATCATCGCCTCGCAGGTCAGCTCCGAGGACAACGCGTACTTCTACATCACCACCACCATCGGCGGCACCACCAACCTGCTCGCCATCAACATGGGCGCGTCGCTCACCGTCGAGGGCTCGCACGACCCGGCGCGGCTGGCCGCCAACACCCGGGCCGCGCTCCGGCGGATGGCCCGGATCATGATCCCGATCTGCGCGGTGCTGTTCTTCGGGGCGCCCTGGATCCTCGGCGTGTTCGGGCCGGGCTACGCGGACGCGGCCACCCCGCTGCTGCGCTGGTTCGCGGTCGGGGCGCTGCTCCGGGTCGTCATGGAGACCTACTTCGCCGTGCTGCGCGCACAGAGCCGGACCGCCGGACTGGCCTGGTTGCAGGGCCTGTTGTGCCTCCTGGTGCTCGGTCTGACGCTGCTGCTCCTGCCCCGGATGGGGCTGACCGGCGCGGGCGTGGCCGAGATCTCCAGTCTCGCGGTGATCGTGGCCGTCGCGGCGCCCCGGCTGTGGCGGACGCTCCGGGCGGCCCCGGCCGAGATCCCCGACGGCACGGCACCGGACGGCGACCTCGCCGACCTGGGGGCACGCGAGATGCCGTCGTCCGTGTCCCGCAGGCGGGGTCCGGCGTGGGCGCTGGACAGCGACACCCTCGCCCTCGGCATCCACGTCGACTTCGACCACGTGGAACGCCGGCCGGACGTACGGCCGGGGCCGGGAACCCCGCCCACGGGTACGCCCGTCGTACGCCCGGACGACCGGCCGACGCGGGCGCTGCGGCCGCCGCGGAATCCCGGGTTTCCCGTGGCGGGGCGTGAACCGGGTGCGGAGGCCTCGCTCGGGCCCGCCGAGGTCGCGCTGCTGAAGGAGGCGGCGGCCGTCGACGCGCCGTTCGGGGAGACGGCCGTACCGGAGGTAGCCGCGGAGGAGGTGACCGCAGGGGAGGTAGCGGCGGAGGAAGTAGCCGCGGGGGAAGTAGCCGCGGTAGAGGCGAAGGCTCCGGAGGAACCCGCCCGGTCGCTGCGGGAGCGGCTGACACCCACCCGTCCGGGAGTGGTCCTCGGCTGTCTGCTGGTCGCCGCCCTGCTGCTGTACTGGGTGCCGGCCGCCCGGCTCGACGACGCCGACCTGGACCGGATGGGCGGCCTGGGGCTGGTCTCGGTGCTGCCGGTACCGACACTGGCCGGGGCGGCCCTGCTGGTCACGGTGTTCGCCGCGCTGCTGTGGCTGCGCCGGGAGCACAAGGCGCTGCTCCTCGTCACCCTGCTGGCGACGGTCGTGTCGCTGCACGCGCTGCCCGCGGTGATCGAGACGGAGCCGCGGTTCCCGACCGCCTGGCAGCACCTCGGGTTCATCGACTACATCGACCGCACCGGGTCGGCCGTACCGGACCTGGACGCCCGCTGGAGCTGGCCCGGGTTCTTCGCGGCGGCCGCGTTCGTCGGCCGGGCCTGCGGGGTCACGGACTTCACCGAGGTCATCCGCTGGTGGCCGACGTTCATCCAACTGGCCTACCTGGCACCGATGTTCCTGCTCGTACGGTCGCTGCGGGCGAGCTGGCGGGCGAAGTGGACCGGCATCTGGGTCTTCGTGCTGTGCGGCTGGGTCGGCCAGGACTACTTCTCCCCGCAGGGCTTCACGTACCTCCTGTACCTGGTGTTCGTGGCGATCCTGCTCGTCTGGTTCCGTGCCCCGCACGTCATCTGGACGAAGTTCCGGCCCGGCGAGGCGGAGGTCGAGCCGGCCGACCGGCGGCAGCGGGCCGTGCTGCTCATGGTGCTGGTCGGTCTGTACGCGGCGACGGTCCCGGCGCACCAGCTCACCCCGTTCGTGATGCTGGGCGTGCTCGCGGTCCTGGTGCTGGTCGGCAGATCCGAACTGCGCGGTCTGCCCCTGCTGTTCGGGGTGGTCGCGGCGGTCTGGCTGGGCTTCATGGCCGAGCCGTACTGGTCCGGTCACTTCGACGAGCTGTTCGGCGGGGTCGGCGGGGTCGGCAGCAATGTGTCGACATCGGTCTCCGGCCGTATCCAGGGCGGCAGTTCGACCCACAAGCTGGTGCTGTACGTCCGGGTCCTGCTGGCCGGGAGCACGCTGGCGTTCGCCGTCTGGGGCTGGTGGCGGCGCCGCTTCCACCGGTACCGCGAGCGTTCCCTGCCGGTGCTGACCTTCGTGCCGTTCCTCGGCTTCGGCATGCAGTCCTACGGCGGCGAGATGGCGCTGCGGGTCTTCATGTTCGCCCTGCCTGGCGCGGCCCTGCTCGCCGGTCTCGCCCTGTTCCCGCGCACCGGGGCCACGGCGAAGGAGCGGGAGAGGGACCGGGTCAGCCTGGCGCCGGTGGCCGCGCTCGTGGCCGGGCTGCTGCTCATGGGCGGCTTCCTGGTGGCCCGCTGGGGCAACGAGTCGTTCGAGCGGGTGCGGCCCGGCGAGGTCGCCGCCATGGACTACGTCTACGCGCACGACAGACCGACGGTACGGCTGCTGTGGCTGAGCAGCGACACCGTCGCCGACGTGACCCCGGCGATCCCGTGGGGCGCGAAGGACATGGAGCGGGTCGACTACGTGCCGACGCTCGCGCCGACCGACCCGGTGCTGGTGTCGGGCCTGGTCAAGGGGCTCAGGGACGCCGGTCCGAACTCGTACCTGATGGTCAACAGCAGTCAGGTCACCTACCTGCGGATGGACGCCGGTTACTCGGCGACCTGGGAGAGCCGGCTGATCCGGAACCTGGACGGCCGGCAGGATCTGAAGAAGGTCCTGGTCAACGACGACGTGACCATGTACGCGCTGCGCACCCCACCGGCGGGCGCGGTCGAGAAGCCGGATCCGGGGCCGATCGGGCCGCGGATCACCTGGACGCCGTGGTCGGTGGTGGGCGGTCTCGCGGCCGTCGTGCTGATCCTGCTGCTGACGGCGCGCGAGGCGGTCCGGGTCGCGGTGCGGCCCGGGGTGCGCCAGCTGCGGCTGCTCCAGGCCGGCTTCTGGTTCTCGATGCCGTTGCTCGCGGTGCTGCTGGCTTCGCTGGCACAGCGGTTCCTGACGCTCAAGTGAGGGAGGTCGAGTGGCTCACCTGGTGAGCCACTTCACCTCGTACGCCTTCAGGTCGAACCGTTCCCCGTCCACCTGGGCGCTGATCGCCCGGTTGAGGGTGTTGACGACCAGTACCGTCCTGTCACTGGCGAGGACCCGGACGTTGGGCACGTCGTCCGCGGCGACGGAGACGTTCTCGTACCGGGTCCCCGGCGGGAAGGCCCGCCCGAAGCGGGACACCAGGTCGTACATGGGCTCGGGCCGCCCGCCGGTGGCGCTGTCGGTCGTGGTCCACAGGCAGCCCGCGCAGTCGCCGCCCCGCTCGGCCTCCGGGTTCCAGTAGAAGGCGGAGTCGGTGCCGCCCTCGGCCAGCGCGATCATGCCGGTGGCCTGGACGGCGACCCGGTGCGGTTCGCTCCAGCCGTCGCGTTCGTCCGCGCCGTCGGCGGGCTCCACGTAGTACTCGGCCCACCACAGCGGCAGGTCGTGGGTCCGGGCCCGCACCCACTCGCTCACGTAGGTCAGCTTGTCCGTGGCCGCGAACTCGTTCGGCAGCAGTTCGTCGTCGTTGGTGTAGCTGGACCCGTCGACCACCACGAAGTCGGCGCCCGCCTTGTGGGTGTTCCAGTAGTCGAAGGCGTCCACGACCCGCTGGTCCATGACGCCCCACGGGCCCTTCAGGGTCGTGGAGGCGTTCTCGGTCCGGCGCGGGTCGAAGCTGTCCATGACGAGGTAGGGCCCGCCGACCATGATGTCCTTGTCGACCGCCTTCAACGCCTTGTAGACGAGGTTGTAGAGCTCGGTGTAGCCCTCGTAGTCCCAACGGGCCCTGGAGTCGTTCCAGAAGCCCTTGAACTCGTTCCAGACGATGAAGTGCCGTACGTCCGGGTAGCGCCTGGCGACGGTCGCGGCGAGGTCCGCGTAGTCCTGGTAGTGGTCGGGGGTGGGCGCGGTCTCCAGGGCGGCCTGGCTCCAGTCGGTGTTGTCCACCCCGGCCCTGCCGCCCTTCATCCAGTCCGGGGAGCAGCACAGGGTGATCACCGGAGTGCCGCCGGACCCGCGCATGAAGTCGACCCGGCGGTCCAGCGCGCCGAAGTCGTAACGCCCCTTCACCGGTTCGGGGTTGTCGGCGCCCCAGCCCATGACGGCCTGGTTCTGCGGCAGCCCGGTGTCCTTCGCGAGCAGGCCCTCGACCCGTTCGGTGGCGGTCGCGCTGCCCTCGTCGGCGCTGTACTGGGTGTGGGTGAAGCCCCACCCCACGTACGGCTCGACCGTGTCCGGCGGGGTCGCGGGGGTGCCGTGCACCTTGTCGCCGTCGCGGGTGGTGCCCGCGGCGCCGCTCCCGCCCCCGGGAAGCGTGTTGACCAGTGTGACGATCAGGGCGAGAGCGGCCACACCCACCCCTAACAGGGCGGTCAGCCGCCACCGCCCAGCCCCCGAATTCCACCCATGACGTCCCATCAAGGACAACAGTAGTGGGGGATGTCGCCGCCGGGGCAGGTATCCGCGATCGGCAGCCGCGCGACAGGGCCGGGGAGCACTTGGGGCACTCCGGAAGACCGGCGCACTTCCGACACTCGCCGCCCACTTCGGAAAACGGATGCGCGCCGGGCCCCGGTGACGGATCATGGCGGCATGTCTGCCAAGCCGCACGAGACGCTGCCGATCCGGCTCAACGTCGACGACTCCGACTCCCCGTCCGACGTCGTCGACGCGCTGTTCCTCGGCCGCTTCGCGACCGGCGAGCAGCCGTACTCGCACGCGGCGAACATCGACCGGGTGCGGTCCGGGGCGACCCTGCTGCCGAAGGAGGCGCGGGTGCTGCGGGTGGCCCGCGACGACGACCGCAGCGCGACCCTCGCCGAGGGCGACGGCTGGACGCTGCTGGTCTCCCGCTGGAACCGGGGCGCGGACGTCACGGTCACCGCGACCACCGCGGAGCTGGCCGCGAAGGTGCTGAGCGAGACGACGGACGGCGCGGCGGACGAGCCGGAACCGCAGCCGGAGAACGTGACGATGGGCTTCTGGTACGTCTCGCCGCGCCGCGGTCCGCACCGCACCACCCGTCAGATCTCCGCCGGTACGTGGGACGAGGTCCGTGCCAACTACACGGCGCCGGTGGCCGACGCGATGGACCGGCTGATGAAGACGACGCCGGAGGACATCGCCGGCCGTCTCCTGCTGCTGCACGGTCCGCCGGGCACCGGCAAGACCTCCGCCCTGCGCACCCTCGCCCGGTCCTGGCGTGACTGGTGCCAGGTGGACTGCGTCCTCGACCCCGAACGGCTCTTCTCCGACGTCGGCTACCTGATGGACATCGCGATCGGCGAGGAGGACGGCGCCGGCAAGGGCCGCTGGCGGCTGCTCCTGCTGGAGGACTGCGACGAACTGATCCGCGGCGAGGCCAAGCACACGGCCGGGCAGGCGCTGTCACGGCTGCTGAACCTGACCGACGGACTGCTCGGCCAGGGCCGTAACGTCCTCGTCGGGGTCACCACCAACGAGGACCTGGAGCGGCTGCATCCCGCCGTGGTCCGCCCCGGCCGCTGCCTCGCCCGGATCGAGGTGGGCCCGCTCACCCGCCCCGAGTCGGTGAACTGGCTCGGCACCGAAGAGGGCGTGGGCCGCGAGGGGGCCACCCTGGCGGAGCTGTACGCGCTGCGCCGGGGCACCGCGCCGACCTCGGTGCCGGGGGCCAGGGAGGGCGCGGACGCGGGGCTGTACCTGTAGTGCTTTGATGGAGGTGTGCCCCTGTTCATCGGAACGTCGGGCTGGCAGTACAAGGACTGGAGAGGCGTCCTGTACCCGGCCGACGTGCCCATGCGCTCGTGGCTGGAGGAGTACGCGGCGCACTTCACCACGGTGGAACTGAACAACGCGTTCTACCGGCTGCCGAGTCACGAGAACTTCGCGTCCTGGCGGGACCGGGTCCCGCCGGACTTCGTGATCGCGGTCAAGGCCAGCCGGTATCTCACGCACATCAAACGCCTGAAGGAGCCCGAGGAGCCGGTCGGCCGCCTGATGACCCACGCGGCGGGCCTGGGCGACCGGCTGGGCCCCGTCCTCCTCCAGCTCCCGCCGACGCTCAAGGCGGACCCGGCCCTGCTGGACGCCTGCCTGGCGTGCTTCCCGCGCGGCACGCGGCTGGCGGTGGAGCCGCGCCACGACTCCTGGTGGACGCGGGAGACCCGCGAGGTCCTGGAGTCCCGGGGAGCGGCCCTGTGCTGGGCCGACATCCAGGCCCGCCCCATGACTCCGCTGTGGCGCACCACCGACTGGGCCTACGTGCGCTTCCACCAGGGCCGGGCGACACCGTGGCCGCGCTACGGCCGCCGCTCCCTGGAATCCTGGATCGACCGCATCGCCACGGCGTACCCCAAGAGGGCCGACGTCTACACGTACTTCAACAACGACCCGGGCGGCGCGGCGGTCCGCGACGCGGTGGCGTTCAGCAGGGCGGCGGAACGAGCAGGGCTGACGACCACCAGAACCCCGGAACTGACCACGACCACCTGACCAACACCGACCTTGCTGAGCAAGGTCCGGCACCGCCGGCTCGCACCACGACGGCTGATCACCGTTGCGACGGAAAAGCAGTCGCCAGCAGCCCCTCTCCGCCGCCCATGGGCCCCATCTCGTCGCCGCGATGGCCGATCTCCGTTGCGGCGGAAAAGAACGAGCGGTGAAAGTCCCTCTCCGCCACCCACGGGCGCCCCATGTCCCCACCGCGATGCCGATCGTCGCCGTTGCGGCGGAAAGACAGTCGCCAGCAGTCCCTCTCCGCCACCCATGGGTCCCATCTCCCCGCCGCAACGGCGTTCGGCCACGACGGTGGAATTCGGCGGTGCCGAGCGCTGCTCGGCCCCACCCGGAAGCTCCTATCCCCCGTAGGCCGCCCGCAGGGCGTCCTGGACTGCGGACAGCGCTTCTTGCTCGGCCAGCCCCAGGCGTCGGGTTCGTTCGGCGTAGGACTGTGCGGCGGCCGCCGCTTCCTGTTCCGCCGCCGACCCGGCCGCCGCGACGAACGTCCCGTTGCGTCCCCGCGTCTCGATCACCCCGTCCGTCTCCAGCGCCCGGTACGCCTTGGCCACCGTGTTCACCGCCAGCCCCAGCGTCTCGGCCAGCGCCCGCACCGTCGGCAGCCGGTATCCCACCGGCAGCACCCCGCTCCGCGCCTGCTCCGAGATCCGCGCCCGCACCTGCTCGTACGGCGGCGCGCTGTCATCGATGTGGATCTTCAAGGTCACGGCCCGATTCTCCCGCACCCGCCGGAAAATGAGAGGCATCCCGCACACCCCGCGCATAGCGTGCGCCCCATGACAGTGATCGTGCGCGACCTGCGCCCCGATGTCCGGTCCGACGCCGAGGGTTTCGCCCGGGTCCGGCAGTCGGCCCTCCCCTTCATCCTTTTCACCCCGGAGTCCCTGGTCCACGACCTCACGCACACCCACCCGGACGCCCGCTTCCGGCAGCTGATCGCGGAGGAGGACGGCGAGGTCATCGGCACCGCCCAGGTCGGGCTCGCCCACGAGAGCACGGAGCCCGGCCAGGGCTTCGCCAACGTGTACGTCCACCCGGAGCGCACCGGCCGGGGCGCCGGCACCCTCCTCGCCCGCGCGGCGGAGGAGCACCTGTCGGCCGTCGGCGCGACCATGTCGTACGCCTGGGTCCTGGACGCCCCGGCCAACCGCGCCTTCGCCGAGCGCCACGGCTACACCGCGAGCCGCTCCGCGCACTTCCTCCGGCTCGACCTCGCGCACGGCACCCTCCCCCCGCTCCGGACCCCGCCCCCTGGCGTCGAACTGCGCACCGCCGCCGACTTCGCCGACGACCCGCGGCCGCTCTTCGCCCTCGACGCGGACACGATGTCGGACGAACCCGGCGACATCGACTACGAGTTCTCCGACTACGAGGGCTGGCTGGACGGGACCTGGCGGCACCCGTTGTTCAGTCCCGAACTGACCTCGGTCGTCCTGGTGGACGGCCGGCCGGCGGCGTTCAGCGCGGCCCGCACCGACGGCGGCACCTGGTACGGCACCGTCATGACCGGCACGGCCCGCGCCTTCCGCGGCCGCGGCCTGGCCAAGCTCGCCAAGAACGACTCGCTGCACCGCGCCCGCGCGGCCGGCTGCACGGAGGCGTTCACGGGCAACGACAGCGGCAACGGGCCGATGCTGGCGATCAACAAGTGGTTCGGGTACGACATCTGCGCGACGGAGGTCAGGTATGTCCGGGAACTCGGCTGAGCCGACGGCCGTGGTGGACGTCGTCCTCGTCAAGGCGGGCCGAACGAAGATCCGTTACCCCGCCGAGCTGCTGCACGACGACGGCACCCGGATCGCCGTACGCGCCCCGTGGGCCGGTGACGTGACCCGCGACTTCGGCTTCGTCCGCTTCGAGCGGGGTGACGTCTTCACCGAGTTCTACTGGCGCGACCGCTGGTACGCCGTCAAGGAGGTCCGGGCCGCCGACGGCACGCTGAAGGGCTGGTACTGCGACATCACCCGCCCGGCGACCCTCACCGGCCGCGAACTCGTCGTCGAGGACCTGGACCTGGACCTGTGGCGGTCCGCCGGCGGCACGGACGTGCGCCGGCTGGACGAGGACGAGTTCGCGGAGAGCGGGCTGGCGGAGCGGGACCCGCGGGCCGCGGCGGCTGCCACGGCGGCACTCGACGCCCTGGAGGCCCTGGCCCGCGAGGGCGCCGGTTTCGAGGCCCTGCTGTCCTGACGACGCCGTCACACCGTCGCCACCACCGCGTACCGCTCGTCGCTCACCTCCTTGCCCCACAGCACGGCCGCCTCCGAGAGCCGCTCCAGGCGTACGTCGGCGGTCAGCGGGGCCAGGAGGGCGGTGAGCCGGTCGGCGGGGAGACCGACCGGGGTCACGGTCCCCCACACCCCCTCCACCAGCACGAACCGCCCGCCGGGGCGGAGCAGCGCCCGCCAGTGCCGCAGCACGCGCGCGGGATCGGGCAGCGCCCACAGCACGTGCCGGACGAGCACGGCGTCGAAGAGCCGCTCGCCCACGGGCGGTATCGCCGCGTCACCGAGGAGGAACACCGCGTCACGGCCGGCGAGCTTGGTGCGGGCCCGCGCCACCATCTCCGGCGAGCTGTCCACCCCGGTGACGCGGTGCCCCTGCTCGGCGGCGAGGAGCGAGAGGCTGCCGGTGCCGCAGCCGAGGTCGAGGATGTCGGCGGGGCGCCCGGGCAGCCAGGTGCGCAGCCGCTCGGCCCAGGCCGCACGGACCTCGGGCGCGCCCAGGCCATGATCCGGTTCCTCGTCGAACCGAGCGGCCTCGGCATCCCAGTCGACACTCGCCGCGATCGTCCGGTCACTTTCGTTCGTCATGCCCCCAGCGTGACACCCGCCACTGACACTCGGTCCTGTGACAGCGACCACTGACAGACCAGCACCGATGAGGAACTCTCGCCAAAAGGGTCTATCTCCGTGCCAATGCGGAACTCGGTAGGCACTGAAGGAGGCAACCATGCGCCGCACAACCGTGCAGAAGCCCCTGAAGAGGACGGACAGCCGCCGGATCCGCGAGGAGGCCGACGAGCGCCCCGCCGGGCGCCCCGAGGTCCGCAAGGACATCGCACGCACCTGGTGGCCGGACGGCTGACCGGCGCGTCGGGGCACTCCCGGCCGGGACCGGCGCCGGGAGACGCCGTGATCAGTCGGAGTCCTCCGGCTTGATCTTCAGCGACGCCCACCTCTGGGAGAGAGCTTCGGCACGCCTGGCCGACTCCAGATTCTCCTCGCCCGAGAGGGAGAGCCGAAGGACGGCGTACTCGCGCTCCCAGTCACCCATCACCTCGTGCAGGTTCTCAGCAGAGGTCGGCAGGACCGCCCCCTCGGCGAGGATCTCGTTCATCGCTTCCGTCAGTGCCAGGGTCGCGTTGAGGTAGGCGAAGGCTGTCACACGGTTGAGCCGGTCGCGATGAATCGCCGTCTCGAACTGCTCACGGCCACGCCGGTAGAACTCCCACCACTTGGGGTCGCCCGACTTGGCCAGGTCCTCCGCCCTGTTCACCAGGATCGTGCCGTGCGTGGTCCTGGTGTACACGTCGTCGTACAGGGTGACGGCGCGGCCGGCGAAGGAATCGGCCTTCTCCCAGCGCCGCTGCCTCTTGGCGTAGATCGCACGCTGTTCCCAGAAGCGGCCGTTCCATTCGCCGAAGACGGGGTGCAGCTTGGCGAAGAACTCCGACTCCAGCTCGATCTTCGGGAAGTTGGCCTGCAGGTGGTTCACGGTCATCAGGTAGCCGACCAGACGCGCGCCGCGATTGCGCTCCCGCAGGCTCGCCCGGGTGGCGAGCGGTGACAGGTTCTGAACCATCGCGAACACCTGCTTGAACGCGACCCGGTCAGAGATGTCGTCGATCAACGCGTCCACCGCGCTCACCTTGCGTCGTTATCCGCACACACTTTGACCAGGTGTCACGAGTGCCCCGACGCGCGCCGGCGCGGCCACCGGCCGGGAGCCGCGTGAACCGTTCTCCCACGACCCGTCAGGAGCCTCCGCGGAAGTCGATATGCTCGGCGGGCTGGGGAGGGTGGCCGGCCAGCCACCACCGCCACGGATGCGGAGGAGCTGTCACGGATGCGCCCGCTGGACCTGGCCGTCACCGCGGTCCTCACCGTCTCGGGTGTGGCGCTGCAGATCTGGGCATCGGCGCCTCGTCGTGCCGCACGGCAGTACGCCCTCCAGTTGCCCGTGATCCTGCTCTACTCCCTGGCATCGGCGCTCTTCCTGTTCTCCGCCTTCCCCGACTCGCTGACCGAGGGCAGGGCTCTGGGGTTCGGGCTCGGCGGTGCCGCGGGCTTCGCGGCGTTCTTCATGACGGCCTCGTTCACCTGGCTCGCCAAGACGCGCCGACGCGACGAGATCGCCGGGCGGTTGAAGAAGGCCGAACAGGAGAACGCCGCGTTGCGCCGGCAGTTGCTCGGCGAGCGTCCCGTCGGCGACGCGCCACGTCCCCTCACCCGCAGTACCAGGTATGAACTGCCCCTGCGCGGCAGCCGCCGGCACCGGGTGGGAATGATCACCGGGAATCTGGCTAATGTCCTGGGGACGGATGTGTGGGTCAATCCGGAGAACACCCGGATGGAGATGTCGCGTGTCGACGAACCCACCATCTCCGCGACGATCCGCTATCACGGCGGTCGCAGGAACGGCATGGGCCATCTCGTCGAGGACGTCATCGCCGAGGAACTGGCCGCGCTCATGGCGGACCGCTCGCACGTGTCGGCCGGCCAGGTGCTGGTCACCGGGTCCGGAGAGCTGGCGGAGAGCCACCAGGTCCGGCGGATCCTGCACGTCGCGGCTGTCGAGGGAGCGCCCGGCTCGGGGTTTCGCCAGGTCATCGACCTGGAACGGTGTGTCCGCAACGTCCTTGCCGAGGTGGACCGGCTCGCCGCCATGGACGAGCCCCTGCGTTCGGTCGTGCTGCCGCTCCTCGGGACGGGCGGCGGCAACAGTGATCTGCCCAAGACCGTGGAGACGCTGCTGGCCGCGGTCATGGGTTACTTCCGCTCCCGTCCGACATCGCGTGTACGCGTCGTCTACCTGCTGGCCTACACCGATGTGCAGGCCGCTCTGTGCAGGTCGGCGCTGGACGGGGAACCCGATCTGTCGACGCAGGACGAGTGAGCCCCTTCAGGGTGTCCCCCCGGGCTGCCCGATCTCGTTCCTGAGCTATCGGTTAGCTCCCCCTTAACGGAGCCATAAGGATCTCCGCACGCCGTCCCCAGCAGGGGATTTCGCGGTCTTCTGGGGCTAGCTTCTGATCACCCCCACGGGGTCCCCGGCCCCTCCCCGAGGCCGTCGCGCCCTCATGGCTCCGGGGCCTGACCGGCGGCTCAGGCCGGACAGGCCCCGGGAGGGCGTTCAGTTGGGCTGCCGGCTCAGCTGAACGCCGACGCGCAGGTGGTGGCGGTGGCGTGCGCGGGGTCGAGCGCGTTGGCCACCTCGTGGAAGGCGATCCGGTCGAAGAGCCCGATCGCCACGTGCTCGGAGAGGTCGAGCGAGCAGAGGTCCTGGAGCAGCACGTTGGTGACGTCGGAGCCGCTCAGGTACTGGCTCTGCCAGGGGGTCGCCACCTCGTCGTACTTGGTGGCGATGACCGTGTAGCGCACTCCGGGGACGGTGTCGCCGCCCGCGTTGAGCTTGGTGAGGAAGGCGGAGCCGGGGATCTGGTCGGCGAGGCCGGGGGTGGTGGCCTTGATCAGGTCGGAGGCGCCGGGGAAGTAGGGCAGCAGGTTGGTGAGGCCGCTGAGGGTCGCGCCGTGGTTGTCGGGGGCGAGGCCGACGAGGGCGTTCACCTTGGCGGCGCCGCCGAGGAACCTCAGGTAGTAGCGGGGCATCAGGCCGCCCTGGGAGTGGCCGACCAGGTCGGCCTTGGCGGCGCCGGTGGCGGAGAGCACCTTGTCGACGTAGTCGGACAGTTGCTGTGCCGACTTGTCGATGGGGCCGAGTCCGTAGAAGAGGGGGACACCGGACAGCTGTCCGTAGTCGAGGGAGAAGACGCAGTAGCCGCGGTCCTCCAGGTAGGGGGCGAGGGACAGCCAGTTGTCGACGGAGTTGCCGAGGGTCCCGTGGACCAGGATCACGGGGCGGGGATGGGCGGCGGAGGGGCGGCAGGAGTAGTCGTTCCAGCCGGTGCTGGGGGCGCTGGACGCATGGGCGGTGGCGGCGGGGACGGTGGCGACGGCGGCGGCGACGAGCAGCGCGGTCAGGGGTCTGAGCACTCGCTTCCAGGGCAGCATCGTGTGATCTCCTTGCGGCTCAAGGGAGTTGCGACGGCCTTACGCCCTGTGATCCGGATCACGAGGATGCTGTTCACTCATCAAGTTACGGACGGGTAGTGCAAGCGTGAAGTTACGCGTCGGTAAAACTTTCCAGTAGCATCCGGCACCCCGTCGACCCCTGACGAACCATCACCACGCAGGCCTGACCGGACCATAGGGAGCGATCCGCGCCAAACGCTCCCCCAACACGCGCACTTCACCCTCGCCCAGCAGTTCGACCCACTCCCCCACGACCTCGGCGGCCGTCTCCTCCGCGGCCCGCGTGCACGCCCAGCCCCGCTCGGTGAGCACGATCAGCCGCGCCCGCGCGTCCCCGGGATGCGGACGCCGCTCGACATAGCCCTTCCGCACGACTTCGTCGACAAGCTGACTCGCGGCCTGCTTGGTCACCCCGAGGTGCGCGGCGAGTTCGGTGACGGTGGCCCCGTCGGGAGCGAGCCGCGCGAAGGCGAAGCCGTGGGCGGGCCTCATCCCCTCGAAACCGCGGGCGACGACACCCTCGTTGATGCGCTGGGTCAGCCCGCCGGCTGCGGCGAGCAGGGCTGCGGACAGGGCCATGGCCTCGGAGTTCTGCACGGAGGCATTGAAACACCCTTGACGGGATGGTCAAGCAGGTTGACCATAGGCCCAGGTAGTCAAGTAGCTTGACCATAGTGCCAACGGAGGCTCCCATGCCCGTCGTCCGCTCCGCCGAGGCCACCACCCACGAGATCCACGGCGCCCGCTTCGTCTCGTACGCCACTCCGCTCACCGGCAGCAAGGAGCTGTGCGCGTGGCGCGGGGAGATACCGGCCGGGACCAGGGCCCCCGCCCACACCGTCAGCCGGGAGGAGATCTTCCATCTGCTGGTCGGCGAGCTGCTGATCACCCTCGACGGCCGCACCGACCGCATCCGGGCCGGCGACACCGTCATCGTCAACCCGGGCGCGACCCTCGCCGTCGAGAACCCGACCGACCACACCGCGCTCTCCTGGGTCACCACCTCCGTCGGCCTGGAGGCGGAGCTGGCCGACGGCACCCGGATCGTGCCGCCGTGGGCCAACTGACGTATACGAAAAGGGGCTACGCGGCCAGCGCCCCAGGCATCACCGCGCGGGGGCCGAACTTGGCCCGGGCGCGGTCCGCGACCTCCTCGATGCGGCGGACCTTCTCGTCCACGGGGTCGAAGGTGAGCTGGTGGGTGGCCTGTCCGGCGGAGGTGAGGCCGTCCGCGCGCAGGACGAACGCACGGACCCGGGCGCGCTGGAGGCCGAGGCCGTCGTACATGCCGTACGCCGTCCTGGCCAGCGCCGAAGAATGCGCGGTCGGCTCCTCCAGGGTCCGGCTGCGGGTCGTCGCCGAGCGGTCGGCGTAGCGGACGGTGAGGGTCAGGGTGGCGCAGACCTTCTCCAGGGCGCGCAGCCGGGCGCCCAGTTCCCCGGCCGCGGAGAGCAGGGCGCGGCGGTGCCGGTCGGGGTCCAGCTCGTCGCGTTCGAAGGGGCGTTCCGTGGCCAAGGAACGGGAGACCGCGTTCGGGACGACCCGGCCGCGGTCGACGCCGTTGGCCTTCTCGCGCAGTTCGCGGCCCGCCTTCGCGCCGATCAGCCGCTGGAGCGTGCCGAGCGGCGCGGCGGCGACCAGGCCGAGGGTGTCCAGGCCGTACTCGCACAGGGTGCGGGCGGTCGCCGTCCCGACTCCGGGCAGCACGGTCACCGGCCGGTCCGCGAGGAACCGTGCGATGCCCTCCGGGTCGGTGGGGACCTCGCAGGTCACGCCGGGCCGGGCCGCCCCCAGTGCCACCCGGGCCAGCATCGGGCCGGGCCCCGCACCGATCGCGCAGTCGACGCCGTGCAGGGCGAGGGCCCGGACCCGGATCACCGCCGCCAGCTCCACGGCGCCGCGCCCGAAGTAGCGCTCGGCGCCCCGCAGATCGGCCAGTGCCCGGTCCGGCGGCAGCGCCTCGACGACCGGGGTGAACTCCTCGAGCAGCCCGAGCAGCCCGGGCAGGGCGGCCTCGTGCGCCGACGGCAGCTGGAAACGTACGCAGAGGATGGTCATCCCGCACTCCCCGGACTCTGGTGCCACAACTTCCTTCCCACCGCGGGCCCTTCGCCCGCGGGGCGCAGATCGGCCCAGGGGTGCATCTCGTACCCCGTGGACATACGGATCCTCCGGTCCTCCATCGGGTCGCGGGCCGCCGAGCCCGCGGGCGCCGGCCGGCCGTCCGAACCGGCGAGCCGGGCCGGCGACGAAGTGCCGTCCGCCGGCGCGGGGCCGTCCGCGGGCGGCCCCGCGAGCCGGGCCGCGACTCCGTCGAGTCCCTCCTCCTGGCGCACCTCCAGCAGCTCCGCGAGGTTCCAGGCGGCGGCCCCCACCACGCTGAGACTGCGCGGTCCGCGCCGCTGCACCACCCCGCGCACCAGCAGCAGCCAGGAGTGGAAGACGGTGTGCGCGCAGGCGTCGTGCGAGTCGTCGAAGAAGGCCAGGTCGACCAGGCCGGTGCCGTCGTCCAGGGTGGTGAAGATGACCCGCTTGCCGGACCGGATCGGCGGGGTCTGGGTGGCCGCCTTGGCCCCGGCCACCAGCACCGTCTCCCCGTGCCGGGTCTCGCGCAGCCGCCGCGCCGACACCACGCCCAGTTCCTTGAGGAAGACCCGGTGGTCGTCCATCAGGTTGCGGGAGGCGTCCATCGACAGCACGCCGAGCTCGGCGCTCAGCCGCTCGGCGGAGGACAGGTCCGGCAGGCCGGCCGACGCCGTCTTCCGGCCGCCCGCCAGGGGCAGTTGGCCGCCGCCGGCACCCCGGGCGCCCCGGTGCAGCTCGGTCAGGTGCAGTTGCAGGTCACGGCGGTTGGCGCCGAACGCGTCCAGCGCGCCGACCTGGGCGAGCCGCCCCGCCAGCGGCCGGCTCGGGCGCGCCCGTTCCCAGAAGTCCAGCAGCGAGGCGTACGGCTGCCCGTCGGCGATCCGGGCCGCCTCGGCCTCGCTGATGCCGTGCACGTCGGAGAGCGCCAGCCGCAGTCCCCATACCGACGAGGATTCAGACACCAGTTCGATCCGGTGGGCGACCGCCGACTTGTTCACGTCCAGCGGCAGGATCGGCACCCCCCGTCGCCGCGCGTCCGCCAGCAGCAGCCGCTTCGGGTACATCCCGGGGTCGTGCGTGAGCAACCCCGCGTAGAAGGCGGCGGGGTGATGGGCCTTCAGCCAGGCCGACTGGTACGTCGGTACGGCGAACGCGACCGCGTGCGCCTTGCAGAAACCGTACGACCCGAAGGCCTCGACGATCTCCCAGGTCCGCTGGATCGTTTCCGCGTCATAGCCGCGGGCCGCCGAGTGCTGCGCGAACCACACCCTGATCCGCCCCTGCGACTCCGGGTCGGAGAGCCCGCGCCGCACCCGGTCGGCCTCGCCGCGCCCGCAGCCGGTCATGACGGCGACGATGTCGATGATCTGCTCGTGGAAGACCACGACCCCGTACGTCCCCTTCAGCGCCTCCTCCAGGTCGGGGTGCGGGTACCTGACGGGGGCCCGCCCGTGCCGCGCCTCAATGAACGGCCGCACCATGTCGGCGGCGACCGGACCCGGCCGGAACAGCGAGATGTCGACGACCAGGTCGTGGAAGGTGGCCGGCTGCAACCGCCCCACCAGGTCCCGCTGGCCCGGCGACTCGATCTGGAAGCAGCCCAGCGTCTCGGCGGACCGGATGAGCCGATACGTCGACGGGTCGCCCGGCGGCACGGAGTCCAGGTCGACCCTGGTGCCCGTCGCCCGCTCCACCTCGGCGACCGCGTGCGCCATCGCCGACTGCATCCGCACGCCCAGCACGTCGAGCTTGAGCAGCCCCAGGTCCTCCACGTCCTCCTTGTCGAACTGCGACATGGGCAGCCCCTCGCCGCTGGTCGGCACCACCGGCGTACGGGAGAGCAGGGAGGCGTCGGAGAGCAGCACCCCGCACGGGTGCATGGCGATGCCGCGCGGGAGGGCGTCCAGGCCCTCGACCAGCTCCCAGAGCCTGCCGTACTTCTCCTTCTCCCCTGCCAGTTGCCGCAGTTCGGGCAGTTCCTCCAGGGCGGCGCGGGCGTCACGCGCGCGGATGTGCGGGAAGGACTTGGCGATGCGGTCGATGTCGGCCGGGTCCATGGACAGGGCCGCGCCCACGTCCCGGACGGCGTGCCGGACCCGGTAGGTCTCCGGCATGGCGACGGTCGCGACCCGTTCCCCGCCGAACCGGCCGATGATCGCCCGGTAGACCTCCAGGCGGCGCGCGGACTCCACGTCGATGTCGATGTCGGGCAGCACCACCCGCTCCTTGGACAGGAAGCGCTCCATCAGCAGCCCGTGCTCGACCGGATCGGCGCCCGCGATGCCGAGGAGGTGGTTGACCAGGGAGCCCGCGCCGGAGCCGCGGGCGGCGACCCGGATGCCCATCTCCTTCACGTCGTCCACGACCTGGGCGACGGTCAGGAAGTAGGAGGCGAAGCCGTGGTGGGCGATGATGTCCAGCTCGTGGTGCATCCGCTCCCAGTACGCGCGCCTCCCGGCGTACCCGTGCAGCACCATCCCGGCCGCCGCCCGCGAGGCCAGCGCCCGCTGGGCGGTGCGCCGGCCGGCGCCGACGAGGTGCGGTTCGGGGAAGTGGACGGTGCCGATGCCGAGGTCGTCCTCGGGGTCGACCAGGCACTCCGCGGCCGTCGCCCGGGTCTGTTCGAGCAGCCGGTGCGCGGTGTCGCGCCGGAAGCCCGCCGCCTCCACGATCCGCTCGGCCGTCCGGAGCATGGCGGACGCGTCCTTGAGCCAGGCCTCCCCGGAGTCCAGTTCCTTCGTCGAGTCGATCGGGACCAGCCGGCGGGCCGCGTCCAGCACGTCGGCGACCGGGCCCTGGCCGGGGTCGGCGTAGCGGACGGCGTTGCTGAGCACCGGGCGGATCCGCTGCTCGGCGGCGAAGCCGACGGTACGGGCGGCCAGGCGCAGGGAGCCGGGGCCGGTCCCCGTGCGGCCGTGCCAGACGGCTTCCAGGCGGAGGGCGTCGCCATGGACCTCCCGCCAGGGCGCGAGGAGCCGCGCGGCGCGGTCGGGGCGGCCCGCGGCCAGTGCGCGGCCGACGTCGGAGGCGGGCCCGAGCAGCACGGTCACGCCGTCGCCGTGGTTGTCGGGCCAGGGCAGCAGGGGGGTGCCCGCGCTCCGGTGCGCGGCCGTGACCAGGCGGCACAGGTCGGCCCAGCCCCGGGCGCCGTCCCGGGCGAGGAAGGTGGCCCGGGGTGCCGACTCGTCGACGAAGGCACCGCCGCGGACCGGGGCACGGCGCTTGTCCTGTCGTAGTGCCTCCGCCGGGACGGTCGCGAGGTTCACCCCGAAGAGCGGGCGGACGCCGGCCCGGGCGGCGGCCTTGGCGAAGCGCACGGCGCCGGCGAGGGTGTCGCGGTCGGTGAGGGCGAGGGCGTCCATGCCCCGCTCCGAGGCACGCTCGGCGAGCCGCTCCGGGTGCGAGGCGCCGTAGCGCAGGGAGTAGCCGGAGACGGTGTGCAGATGCGTGAAACCCGGCATCCGCACCTCCCGCACTCATGAGCCCCGCCGGACCACCCGAACAGCGCTATCGAACATCAGTTCCCAACTTCCTCACCCCACCATACCCCCATTCTCGAACGTGTGTACGACATCCGTCCGAACGCCTCTCACCTGCGCAAACGCTTCGGCTGGCGCAGGCGGAAGCCCCGCCCCCAGGGACAGGGCGGGGCCTCGTGAGGGAGCGGGCCGGCGTCAGCCGATCCGGGTGCCGGTGGCCGCCAGCGCCTCCGTCACCGGCTGGAAGAACGTCTCCCCGCCGGAGGTGCAGTCACCGCTGCCGCCCGAGGTCAGGCCGATCGCGTCGCTGCCCGAGAAGAGCGAGCCGCCGCTGTCGCCGGGCTCGGCGCACACGTCGGTCTGGATGAGCCCGCTCACCGTGCCCTCGGAGTAGTTCACGGTGGCGTTCAGGCCGGTGACCGTGCCGTCGTGGACGTGGGTGGTGGAGCCGCTGCGGGTCACCTTCATGCCCACGGTCGCCTCGGCCGCGCCCGTGATCCGCTGGCTGGAGCCGTCGTAGAGGTCGACCTCGCTCGGGTGGTCCACCCCGGACGTGTACTTGACCAGGCCGAAGTCGTCGCCGGGGAAGCTGGACCGGGCGTTCTGGCCGATCACGCCGCCGGAGGCGTCCGACCAGCTGGAGATCGCGGCGGTGCAGTGCCCGGCGGTCAGGAAGTACGGCTCGCCGCCCTTGACCACGTTGAAGCCGAGCGAGCAGCGCCCGCCCGAGCCGCTGATCGCGTCGCCGCCGGCGATGAAGGGCTTGAACTCCCCCTTCGAACGGCGCAGTTCGACCTTCTCGCCGAGCCCGTCGACGACCTTGGCGAGCTTGGCCAGCCCCGCCCCGGAGACCGTCCTGTCGGCGGTGACGACGACCTTGTTGCCGACCGGGTCGGTCGCCCACGAGGTGCCGGGGATGGTGGCGTCCCGCTTCAGCGTGGTACGCGCGCCGTCGAGCGCGGCGAGGGAATTGGCGACGAGTCTCGCCTTGGCCCCGGCCGCCTCGACGGCCTTCGCGGCGGTGTCGTCGAGCACGTTGACGACGAGGTTCTTCGACCGCGCGTCGTAGTACGTGCCGGCCGTGCCGGTACCGAGGTCGGCGGCGAGCGCCGAGGCGAGCTTTCCGGCCGCCGGGGCGGACAGGATCTGCGGTGCGGCGGCCTTGGCCGGCTCGCTGGCGTTCGCGGTCTGGAAGGTCACTCCGGCGGCGACGAGCGCGGCCGCGGCCGCGCCGGCCAGGACCGCCCGGCGCCCGGGTATGCGTCGGTGCCTCAACTCATGTCCTCCTGTGGGGGGTCGGCCCGAGGAGTTGTGGGGATCCCGGGGCCGGAAGGCTGGTTGACGGGCGCCCACTATTCCGAGACCCACAGGGAGCACACAAGGTCGACTCCTGGACGGACGTGCGCGGATGTTGTGCGCCCCCGGTGCGCGAGGCGTTCACAGTCACCGCAGGAGGATTTGCGCCGCAAACATCAGGGGCGAGTCATGGACGGCGGACGGCGACCCCTACTCCTGTCCTGAATTCGCCCCTCCCGGCCCACCGGAACCATCGGCCCCGCCCGCCGGGGGCAGTTGCTGCTGGGCCCGTTCCAGGAACCGCAGCAGTTCCACCGGGAACGGCAGCACCAGGGTCGAGTTCTTCTCGGCGGCGACCGCCACCACCGTCTGCAACAGCCGCAGTTGCAGCGCGGCGGGCTGTTCCGACATCTCCTTGGCGGCCTCCGCGAGCTTCTTGGAGGCCTGGAGTTCGGCGTCGGCGTTGATGACACGGGCCCGGCGCTCCCGGTCGGCCTCGGCCTGCCGGGCCATGGACCGCTTCATGGTCTCGGGCAGGGAGACGTCCTTGATCTCGACCCGGTCGATGGTGACGCCCCACTCCACGGCCGGGCTGTCGATCATCAACTCCAGTCCCTGGTTGAGCTTCTCGCGGTTGGACAGCAGGTCGTCCAGCTCGCTCTTGCCGATGATGGACCTGAGCGAGGTCTGCGCCATCTGGGAGACCGCGAACTTGTAGTCCTCGACCCGGACGAGCGCCTCGGCCGGGGAGGTCACCCGGAAGTAGACGACGGCGTCGACCCGTACGGTCACGTTGTCCCGGGTGATGCCCTCCTGCGCGGGCACCGGCATGGTGACGATCTGCATGTTGACCTTCTGGAGCCGGTCCACGAACGGGACGATCGTGGTGAGACCGGGTCCGCGCACCTCCGGCCGGAGCCTGCCGAGGCGGAACACCACACCCCGTTCGTACTGTTTGACGACCCGTGCCGCGGCCATCGCGTAGACCGCTCCGACGGACACGAGAGCGGCTCCGGCCGCCACCAGCGCCTCGACCATGCCGGCCCCCAAGGGGTGACTTCCAGGACGGATCCTTCGAAGGTAACCCCGCCCCCGGGCAAAGGGGAGCCCCCGCACGCCGGTTGCGTACGGGGGCCAGTGCCGGGAGACGGTCCGTACGGATCGTCAGCCGACGCTCACGCCGTAGTAGCTCAGCGCCTCGGTGACCGGCTGGAAGAAGGTCGTACCGCCGGAGGTGCAGTCGCCGCTGCCGCCGGAGGTCAGACCGTAGGCCACGGAACCGCCGTAGAGCGGGCCGCCGCTGTCGCCGCCCTCGGCGCAGACCGTGGTCTGGATCATGCCGTAGACGATGTCACCGCTGCCGTAGTTGACGGTGGCGTTGAGCGCGGTGACCCGGCCGCTGTGGGTGCCGGTGGTCGAACCGCGGCGGTACACCGTGGTCCCGACGCTGGGCGTGGCCGCGCTGGAGATGGTCTGGCTGCCGACCGCGCTCGGGTGCGCGATCGAGCTGTTGGTGTACTTCACCAGCGCGAAGTCGTTGGTCGGGAAGCTGTAGCTGACGTTGGTGCCCAGGACCGTGGTGTGCCCGGAGTTGCTGTACCAGGTCGAGGCCACCTCGCCGCAGTGCCCGGCGGTCAGGAAGTAGTACGTGCTGCCGCTGTGCACGTTGAAGCCGAGCGAGCAGCGGTAGGAGCCGCCGTAGATGGCGTCGCCGCCGGTGATCAGCTTCTTGAAGGTGCCGGGGGTGCGCTTGATGGTGAGCGCGCCGGAGTTGGCGCCCGCCTGCCGCTTGATCTTGGCGATCTCGGCGTTGGAGACCGTGGAGTCGGCGGTGACGACGACACGGTTGGTCTTGCTGTCGACGGCCCAGGCGGTGCCCGGGATGTCGGCCTTCAGAACAGAGCTGTCCACGGACTTCAGCTGGGTCGCACTGAAGGTGTGGACGTCGCTCGCGCTCGCGGTGGGGACGGCGAACGCTGCCGCGGCCAGGAAACCGGTGCCCACGGCGATCAGCCGGGTCCGTCTCGAGATACCGCTGCGGGGGGTCGTGCGCTTGATCCTCACTTGTCGTTCCCTCCCAGGGGAAGTCGGGGGCCCGCGTGGGGTCGGGGCCCGTGAGGCGCAGCCAGGGGGTGACGCCCGGATTCCGAACACGCAATGCCCCTGACAAGCGCTGTGGGGGAGTATTCGGGCGAACGACCGGTAGCCGCAAGGGCGCCTTTCGGCCGTGCGGCTGTGCGCGAACTGTGGCGTATTTGTGCGATCTTGTCCCGGTCGTCTCCCGTCGTACCCCCGCCGTGACCCTCAGCGCAGCCGGCGCTCCCCCGCCTCGACGGCGACGTCCAGCGTGTTCCCCGGGGGCGGGAACGGGCAGATGAAGTGGTCCGCGAAGGCGCACGGCGGCAGTTGCGCCCGGTTGAGGTCGACGGTGGTGGAGCCGTCGGCGGCCGGGGCGGCCGAATAGAGGAACCTGAACCGGAAACTGCTGTGGCCGCTGGTGCTGTCGGCGAACACCGCCCACAGTCGGCCGTCGGCCTGCTCGGCGACCTGGAGCGTCCGTTCTTCACCCGCCAGGGTGAAGGCGAGTTCACCCGCGAGGACCAGTGCGCGCTCCCGTCCGTCCGCGTTGCCGACCCGGACGGAGCGCCGGTCGCCGTCGTACGGCGTGAAGCGGCCCGGCACCGACCAGCCCGGGTCGTAGGGAGTGGCGTCGATGCCCCGGAAGGCGCGGCGCGTCCCGGCGTCCGGGTCGTAGTCCCGTACCCCCCAGACGCCCTCGCGCACCAGCACGACGAGGTGGCGTTCGCCGAGCGTGACCCGGGCCGCCGGCTCGGCGTCGGCCGCGAGCCGGATCTCCCCGGCGAAGGGCTCGCCGTCCACGGCCAGGCCGTCGGCCCCGGTGGCGGTGAGGACGACCCCTTCTCCGTCGACCGCCCAGGTGCCGGGAACGCCCGGAAGGCGGCCGTCCGGATGATCCTCGATCCAGTGTGTGCCGACCAGTGCGAGCGGCCCGTAGGGCGCCGACACCTGCTCCTCACGCTGCTCGTGCCAGCGCTTCCAGTCGCCGGACGCGTCTTCGGCGGTCATACGATCAGCCCTTTCACAACTCTCGTCATGTTGCTCGTCATACATCTGGTCATGCATCTGGTCATAGTTCTGGACATGCCTCTGGACATGGCTCTCGCAGCGGCTCTCAGGGCGCCGCCAACTGGTCGGCGCGGCGGGCGAGGCCGAGGTGCTCGCGCAGGGTGCTGCCCGGGTAGAAGGTGCGGAACAGACCGCGGTGCTGGAGCAGCGCCACGGTGCCGTTGACCAGCCGCTCCAGGTCGCGCCGGGGTTCGGCGGGGACGAGGTGGAAGCCGTCGGTGGCACCCTCGGCGTGCCAGCTCGCGATCAGCTCCGCCAGGTCCACCGGGCCGCCCCGGTACAGCGGGCCCTGCACGGTCTGCCGGGGCCCGCCGCCGCCGTGCCCCGGCTCGGCCGCCCGCTCCCCGTCCCCCAGATCCACCATCAGGCTCACCAGCACCCGCAGCTCCTCGGGCTCTCGCCCGGACTCCCGCGCATGGGAACGCAGTTCGTCGCGTACGACGGCGGCCTGCACGGAGCTCGCGGCGCGCACCAGGGCCACGTCGGCGTACCGGGCGGCCGGGCGGCGGGCGGCTTCCTCGGTGGCGTCGGCCACCCGCACCGGACACTCCTCGGCGGGCCCCGGTGCCTCGCTCCACCAGCCGGCCCGCCCTCCGCTGACCTCGTCGAGACGGACTGCGGCGGCCTGCGGGGCGGGCGCCAACGGCACCAGACCGATCCGCCGGGTGGCCGGGGCCACCTGCGACAGCACGGTCAGCGGATCGCTCTCCGCCCACCCGAACCGGCCGTCGAGCGTCACGAAGTCCAGCCCGCCGCTCTCGGCGAGCCGGACCAGTTCGACGTACCGCTCGGCGTCGAACACGCCGACCTGGTCCACGGCGGCGGCCAGGTGCAGCAGCCCCCGGCCGTACGAGCCGCTCATAAGCCACCAACCTCTTCGGAAACCACGAAAGCTCCTCCTTCTCGATGAACGACACGCTTCTCGGTGAGCGGGGCGCCTGTCGGTGGACGCGTGAGCCGACCGGGCGTTGTGGTGGCGGCTAGGCGGCGGCCTGTTCCGTCAGGGTTCGCAGGAAGGCCAGGGCCGCGCGTGCCGTGGCGTCGTTCTGCCGGAACGCGGGCCCGCCGGTGCGGGGCCGGGTGAAGGCGCCGGGGGTACGGCTGTCGGTGAACGGCCCGAGCGCGAACCGCCGGGGATGCGGTCGCCCGTCCCCGTCGAGGATCCGCCCGTCGGCGGGGTCCACCGCGAGCAGCCCGCCGGCCGTCTCGACGGCCCCGTCCGCGTGCAGTTCGCGCAGCAGCGTGTCCCGGGCGCGTCCGAGGGTGGGTTCGGGCAGCCGTGCCTCGACGAGCGTCCGTGCCTCGACGGTGAAACCGGGCACGGTGTCGGTGGCGGCCCGGAACACCCCGTCCGCCGCGGTCACCGTCATCCCCGCGCCGACGAATCTCAGCACACCCGCCCGGGACAGCGCGAGCATCTGCCGCAGCCGGGGTCCGGGCGGCCCGGAGGCGAGGTAGCTGAAGAACCCGTGCCACCAGGACCCGATGTTGCCGAGCCGCACCAACTGCCCGTAGACGGAGAGCAGCCCGAGGAACACGGCGAGGTCGGCGCTGTACTCCGGGTCGTGGCGGCGGCCGAGGTCGGCCTCCACGTACTCCCGCAGTCCGTCCTGGAACTCCTCGTGCGACCCGTACCGCACCCCGTCCAGCGGGCGGTCCAGCGCGGCCAGGTCGAGCCGGTCGGCCGGATCCGGTACGGCGGCGGCGGCCAGCGCCCGCACCTCGGCGTCGGACTCGGCGGCGGCGTACTTCTCCTCGAAGTCCCGCCAGGCGACGGCCGTCCGCTCCGGATGGACGGTGAACAGCCGGTGGTAGTGGGCGAACCCCAGTTCCTTCACGACCAGCGGCCACACGTCCCGCCGGAAGTCGAAGCCGCCCGGCCGGGCGAGCAGTGCGTCGATCTCGGCGGGCCCGAGGAAGCGGGGCAGCGGGGGGCGTTCGCCGGTCCAGTCGTACCCGATCTTCGAGTGGTACGGCACTCCGCGCCTTGATCCGACGTAGAGCACCGGCTCCTGTCCGGAGGGCAGGTAGGTGTCCCCGTCGTACCGGCCGCCGCGTCCCTCGGTGAGCAGCACCATCAGGTCGACGAAGGCGAGCCCGAACCCGCGTACCAGCACCGGCTCGCCGGGGCGCACCGCGGACAGGTCGCTGTCGGCGGTGAAGTCGGGCGGCAGGTGGACCAGTCCGTGCGCGTCCGCGTACCCGGCCAGCTCCGCCTGTTCCTCGTCCAGCTCCGCGTCCAGGTGGCCGAGGGCGAGGACGACGAGGTCGGCGAGAAGGGGACGCGGCCGGCCCTCCAGCCACACCTGCTGGCGGCCCTCGCGCGGTCCGCTCACCCGCAGGGCGCGGCGGGCGTGGTGGTGGACGGTGACGCCGTCGGGCAGGTCGGCGACGGCGCGGTCGTAGACGTGGCGCAGGTAGTGGCCCTGGATCTGGCGGTCGGCGAAGGTACGGCCGTCCAGGCCCGCCCACTCGTGCAGGGTGGGTCCCTCGCGCACCGGGCCGGTCATCCGCACCGTCTCGTCCGTGAACATGGTGACGTCCTCGGCGTGCGAGTTCATCCACAGCAGCGGCGACTGCGCGGCTCGCCAGATACGCCCCGCGCCCGGCGGGTGCGGGTCTATCAGATGGATGTCGAGGCCCGAACCGGCGTACAGCTCGGGTGCGTTGGCGGCGATGCGCTCAAGGAGGCCGGTCCCCCGCGGCCCGGCCCCCACGATCACGAGCTGGGGTCTCATCGGGCTGCCCGCCGATCACGGCGGCGCGGCGGAACGATCCGCGGGAGGTGTGCGGGCCCGGGGGCGCCGGCGGTCTGGGCAAGGGCGTCGAATGACATGTGAAGGCTCCGTGGCGGACAGCACGAACACGGTGATCGCCTTCACACGGGCGCGCCGCTGTGCGGTGCGCTGCGGCCGAGCCCCTCAGCAGGGCCGCCTGTCGACTCTACGGCGGTGTTTCCCCTCGTTGTCAAGGGTGTCCAGAGTGTGGTCGGTGCGTCTCATCTTGGTTGACGGAAAACCGGAGACCTGTTCCACTTGGCCCATGCATCCACAGCAGTGGCTGGTCACCCGCTCCCACATCGACTTCGGTCGCGTGTGGTCCTGTTCCTGTTGAGCTGACCCACTGCGCGCCCCCGCCGACGGCGGGGATCTCTCGCGTTCTTCCTCGCGTACCGCCCCTCGCCTTCACACGCGCACCCCTCCCCTCGCGCCCCGTACACCTGCCGCCCCAGGAGACCGCCGCCCCTGGACACCTTCTTCTCCACATGCCCAGCGACCGTCGTGCCCAGCGACCGTGGTGCTCAGCAGCCGTCGTGCTCAGCAGCCGTCGCACGGGCAGCAGCAGTCACAGCCATCGCAACCGTCGCAGCCGTCGCACGGGCAGTCACAGTCGCAGTTACGGCAGCAGCCCTCGCGCTTCTTGCGCGACCAGGGCCCCTCGTACTCCTCCGCGCAGCACATCTGGCAGCTGCAGCACAGCAGCGCGAACATCCCGCACCCCGCCAGGAGGCCGCGCTTCTCCGGCGGGGCCTGCGGCTCCGGTCCGTGGGCCGAGCAGACCGGCGCGGTCCCGAACGCCCGGTCCACCGAACGCCCCAGTTCGTGCACGAGCAGCAGATGGGCCAGCCCGCCGTCGGCGAACTCCGCGTCCCGCAGCGCCAGCCGGATCCCGTGCAGCGCGTCGTCGGCGAGCCGGCGTGCTTCTGCCGGTGAGGTCCCGGTCGCGGCGAGCGGGTTCCAGGCGCCCGCCGCGGCGTCGGCCGTGCGGTCCTCGACGGCGTCCAGCAGGTGCGCGAGCCGGCCGAAGAGCCGGCCTGCCTCGGCGAGCGGTGCGGCGTTGCCCGGCCGGCCGGCCAGGACGGCGGTGTGCGCGAAGGCCGCGGCGGTGGCCGTCTCGGTCGGTTCGGTGACCGACAGCAGCGGCGTGCCCGGCCCCGCGAGCGCCTCGACGGCGAGCTGCCGGTCGACGGCGTCGACCAGGATCCCGGTGTCGAACCCGACGGCCGCGCCGCTGCGGGCCCCGGCCCGTCCCCAGTCGGCGGCGACCCGGCGGGCGACCGCCGCGACCGGCCGGCGTGCCAGCAGCCCGTCCCGGTCGGCGACGTGGTCACGCACCTTGGCCGAGGCGAGCACCAGGGAGACCGCGGCGGCGAGCCGCGCGCCCTCGCCCCGCGCCACCGAGGCGGTCCGCATCCCGCGCAGCGGGCACGGTCCCGCCGTGCGCCGGCCGTCGGCGGGCCGCTCCGCCTGGGCCTCCGTCAGGACGGATATCAGCAGTCCGTCGTAGTTCGTGACGACTCGTGCGAACTGTCCGTGGTCACCGCGGAGCGCGAGACACAGCCCGCACAGGTGCGCAAGCCACTGCGCCCGGAACCGGTCCCCGAGTCGATGACCACATGGTCTGACCATCCCGAACATCCGCGAATTCCCCCCGTGCCGATTCACCCTGACGCACTGTTCATCACCCGTACGCCCCGAACAATCATATTTCACTCTCAGTCAGCAGAGGTGTGAGTCACGGCCCTTGGGGCACCTGGGCTCTCGACGTATTGGCTCTGCACCAGTACCGTCACAAACCCCCCGTGCGGCGTCTATCCACTTGGCGCACCATCCGCATCATGGACGACCATAGGGATGCGGAAGCAAGCAAGACCGCTGTGAGAGGAGGCGTCCATGGGATCGGTACGCAAGGCGAGTGCCTGGCTTGGCCTCGTCGACGACAACGATGACGAGCGCTACTACGACGACGACTACTCCGAAGGGACCGAGCAGCCCGGGGACGCCTGGGTCACCGACCCCCGGGTCAAGGTGGCCTCGGACACCGCCGAGGAGAAGGGCCGCCGGATCGGCACGGTCACCCCGGACAGCTTCCGGGACGCCCGCGCGATCGGCGAGCTGTTCCGTGAGGGTGTGCCGGTCATCGTGAACCTCACGGCCATGGAGTCCGGCGACGCCAAGCGGGTCGTCGACTTCGCGGCCGGCCTGATCTTCGGCCTGCGCGGCTCGATCGAGCGGGTCTCCAACCGGGTCTTCCTGCTGACGCCCGCGCACACGGAGATCGTCAGCGGCGAGCCGGCCGCGCGGCGCGAGGACGGCTTCTACAACCAGAGCTGAGGCAGGGCCGTCCACCGGCCCTGCCCCCGCGCCGGGTTCACCGGAAGGCGTCGAGTCCGGTGAGCGCCTTGCCCAGCACCAGCTGGTGCATCTCCACGGTGCCCTCGTAGGTGAGCACGGACTCCAGGTTCGTCGCATGCCGCATCACGGGGTACTCCAGCGAAATCCCGTTCGCCCCGAGGATCGTCCGCGCCGTACGGCAGATCTCGATCGCCTCCCGTACGTTGTTGAGCTTGCCGAAGCTGACCTGCTCGGGACGCAGGCGGCCGGCGTCCATCCGCCGCCCCAGATGATGGGCGAGCAGGATCCCCTTGTGCAGTTCGACCGCCATGTCGGCGAGTTTGGCCTGGGTGAGCTGGAAGCCGCCGATGGGCCGACCGAACTGCTCCCGCGACTTCGCGTAACCGACGGCGGCCTCGAAGCAGCTGCGCGCCGCGCCCATGGCCCCCCACACGATCCCGTACCGGGCGTGCGACAGACAGCTGAGCGGCCCCTTGAGCCCGGTGACCTCGGGCAGTACCGCGTCCGCCGGCAGCCGCACGTCGTCCAGGACCAGCTCGCTGGTGACACTGGCCCGCAGCGACCACTTGTGCTTGATCTCGGGCGCCGAGAACCCGGGCGTGTCGGTGGGTACGACGAAACCCCGGATCCCGTTGTCGCTCTGCGCCCATACGACGGCCACCCCGGCCACCGAGCCGTTGGTGATCCACATCTTCCGGCCGTTGAGCACCCAGTCGCCGCCGGGGTCGCGCCGGGCGTGGGTGCGCATGGAGGCGGGGTCGGACCCGTGATCGGGCTCGGTGAGCCCGAAGCAGCCGATGACGTCACCGGCGGCCATGCCCGGCAGCCACCGCTGCTTCTGGACCTCGCTGCCGAACCGGTGGATGGCGTACATGGCGAGCGAGCCCTGCACGGAGACCAGCGACCGGATCCCCGAGTCGGCGGCTTCCAGTTCCAGACAGGCGAGCCCGTACTGCACGGCGGACGCCCCGGCACAGCCGTACCCGTCGAGCGACATGCCGAGGGCGCCGATCGCTCCGAGCTCCTTGGCGAGCTCCCTGATCCCGGGCAGCTCACCGCTCTCGTACCACTCGGCGACGAACGGCAGCACGCGGTCCGCCGCCCAGCTCCGCACGGTCTCCCGCACGGCCAGGTCCTCCGGCTCCAGCAGATCGTCGATGCCGAGCGGGTCACCGGGGTCGAACGGGGGCAACTTCACGGACGCGGACATGGCGAACCCTCCCAAAACTAGCACCGCTAGTTATCACAGGTTACCGCGCCACCCGTCGGCGTGGGCAGTGGCGGTGCCGGTGGTGGCGACCGTGGCGGTGCCGGTGGTGATGGCCGTGTCGGTGGCGGTGGTGGTGGCCGTGGCCGTGGCGGCTACGCCGAGACGCGCGGGCGGGCCGGTTCCCTGGGGGCCGGGACCTCCAGCGGTGTCTCGCCGCACTGCATGACCCGCGGCAGGCGCAGGGCCATCACCGCGCCCAGGAGCAGCAGGCCCGCGCTCACCAGGAGCGTCACGTGCAGGCCGTGCACGTAGGAGTCCCGCGCCGCCCGGCGCAGCGCCGTGCCCGCCGGTCCGCCGAGCCGCCCGGCGACGTCGTAGGCCTCGCCCAGCGAATGCCCCGCCGCGGCCGACGCCGACTCGGGTACACCCGGCACCCGCTCGAGCCCGGGCGCGTACGCGGCGTTCATCACGCTGCCGAGCAGCGCTATCCCGATACCCGCCCCCAGCTGGTACGACGTCTCGCCGATGGCCGCCGCCCCGCCCGCCTGGGCGGCCGGCGCCTCGCTCAGCATGGACTCATACGCCCCGAAGAGGGTGGTCTCCAGACCGAACCCGAGGAGGACGAAGCCGAAGAGCAGCAGCCCGGCGTTGTCGACCCCGCCCATCGCCGTCAGCGTCAGCACCGCGGCCGCGGTCAGGAAGAACCCGAAGCACACCATCCGGCGCGGTCCGAAACGCCGGAGCAGCCGGGCCCCGGCCAGCCCCGCCGCCATCGCGGCGAGCGTCAGCGGCAGCAGCCGCAGCCCCGTCTCCAGCGGGGACAGGCCCAGCACCAGCTGCAGGTACTGCGCGGCGATCAGTTCGAGGCCCACCAGCGCGAGCATCGCCAGCACGATGCAGCACACGGCGGTGCTGAACGCGGGACGGGCGAACATCTTGAGGTCCACCAGCGGGTACGTCCGACGCCGTTGCCGTCGTACGAAGAGGACCAGCAGGAGCGCGCCCAGCAGCAGCGGCGCCAGCGTCAGGACGCTGCCGGCCGGTTCGCCGCCGCCCAGCCGCTTGACCGCGAACACCACGCCGAACAGCCCGGCCGCCGCCATCAGCGCGCCGATCACGTCCCAGGGGCCGTCGCGGTCGCCGCGGGACTCGGGGAGCAGAAGCCGCCCCACCGGGAGGCTGACCAGCATCAACGGGATGTTGACCAGGAAGACGGAACCCCACCAGAAGTGTTCGAGGAGGAAGCCGCCGAGGAGCGGTCCGACGGCCGCGCCGACCGCCGCCACCGCGCTCCAGATGCCGATGGCCAGGGCCCTCTCGCGGCGGTCGGGGAAGACCTGCCGGAGGATCGAGAGCGTCGCGGGCATGATCATCGCGCCGCCGACGCCGAGCAGCGCCCGCGCCAGGATCAGCGCCTCGGCGCTGGGCGCGACGGCCGCCGCCGCGGAGGCGATGCCGAACAGGGTGTAGCCGAGGAGCAGCACGCGCCGCCGGCCCACGCGGTCGCCGAGCGTGCCGAACAGGATCAGCAGCGAGGCGCAGACCAGCGGGTACACGTCGACGATCCAGAGCAGCTGCATGGCACCGGGCCTGAGGTCCTCGGTGACGGCGGGCACCGCGACATGCAGCACGGTCGCGTCGAGGGCGACCAGCAGCAGGCTGACGCAGAGGACGACGAGGACGACCCAGCGGTTGGCACCGGCACCGGCCCCGGGCGCCCGACGGCGCGGGCGCCCGGCAGCCGTGGTCGTCCCGGACATCTACGTACCTCCCAGATGATCCCTCGCGTGCGGCGGACCGGCGGGGCGGGGACTCCCCGTCGTACGGCCGGAGAGGAGCGGGGTCTCCGGCCCGCGCATACGAACGCGAGTGACACGTCAGCGTACGCGAGTTCGTTCCGGAGGCGCGTGGCGGACCTCTCACACTCCGGACCGAACCTGTGTGGTGTACGCCACTGGCCCCGTCGCGCAGCACGCCCCGGCGGGCCCCGTGGTTCCGCCTCCCGTCGATAATCGAGCCCGTGACCGATCTTGAGACGCCCGTCGCGGCCCCTCCGCGTCCGCCGGTCCTGCGCCGCGCGGCTCCGGCCCTGCTCGGGTACGCGGCCGTGCGCGCCCTGGGCCTGCTGACCCTGGCCGGGTGGAGCGCGGCGCGCGGCAAGAGCGCGTACACGTTGCTGACGGCGCGCTGGGACTCGCTCTGGTACACGCGGGTCGCCGAACTGGGCTACGGCTACGAGGTGCGGCTGCCCGACGGCGACGTCCACTCGAACCTCGCCTTCTTCCCGCTGCTGCCCTGGCTGGAGCGGCTGCTGCACGCGCTCACCCCGCTGTCGTACGCCGGCGCGGGCTTCACCGTCAGCCTGCTCGCCTCGCTCGCGGCGGCCTGGGGGATCTTCGCGGTGGCGGACCACGTGTACGGGCGCCGGGTGGGGGTCTGCGCGGTGCTGCTGTGGGCCGTGCTGCCGGTCGGGATCGTGCAGTCGATGGCGTACAGCGAGTCCCTGTTCACGGCGCTGGCCGCGTGGTCGCTGTACGCCGTGCTGACCGGCCGGTGGCTCACCGCGGGCGCGCTGGCCGCGCTGGCGGGGCTGACCCGGCCGGTGGGGATCGCCGTGGTGGCGGCGGTGTGGACGGTGGGCGTGGTCTCGTTCGTGCGAGAGCGGAGTGAGGGCGCGCGAGCCGGGAGTGAAGGTGCGCGAGACCGGAGTGAGGGCGCGCGAGACCGGAGTGAGGGCGCGCGCGGCCAGAGCGTGGGGGCCGTGCGCGACCGGGGTGAGAGTCATCCGCCCGGCGTGCGGGGTGACGGACGCGCTCCCGCCGCACCCCCTTGGCGCCGCGCCCTCGGCATGGTCCTCGCACCCGTCGGCACGGCCGCCTACGTCCTGTGGGTCGGCCACCGCACCGGCGGCGGCCCGCTCGGTTATCTGGACGTCCAGGCGGGCTGGCGCAACGGGTTCGACGGCGGTTACGCGTTCGCCCGCTTCGTGGCCGACAAGTTCACGTCATTTCCGTCCGCGCTCGCCGGAGCGGGTCTGACCGTCGGGGTCTGCCTGCTGCTGTGGCTCTACGTGACCGGCGTCCGCCAGCGCCAGCCGCTCGCGCTGCTGGTCTACACGGGTGCCGTCCTCGCGCTGGCGCTGTGCGCGTCGAGCTACTTCGGCTCCAAGCCCCGGCTGCTGATGCCCGCCTTCCCGGTGCTGCTGCCGCTCGCCCGCGCCCTCGCACGGCTGCGCACGGGCAGATCGGCGCTGGTCACGGCCGGTGTCGCGATCGCCACGGCGGTCTATGGCGCGTTCTGGCTGAACGGCTCCGGTCCTCCGTGATCGTTCCCGGTCGCCCGATGAGCGGCCGGAGAATTCCGCCCCATGCTTTGGTTAACGAATTCATAAGTGCCATAAAACGGCGACCCGACATGATCAATGGAATTGAAGGACGGACCGGCCGCGCATTACGGAATCCTTAGAATTCGGAAGCCTCCTGAGAGGTTTCCCACATCACATCGTCATCACAAACCCGCTGTTTCGACCGGGAACAGAGCTCACTCGCTGTAACGTCGATTGGGTGCGTACCGAACGAAACCTCACCCGTCTGGACCGGGTGTTCGCCAGGCTGGACCGTGAGCCGGAACGGCCGGCCCACATTGATGTGCCGAAGATGAGCCGGCACCGGGTCGTGTTGTTCACCGCGACCCTCGCCTTCTACCTGGCGATCGTGTGGGCCGTCGTGATCACGTCGTGGCTGGTCCGGCTCGACTGGCAGGTCATGTTCTTCCGGCCGTACCAGCAGTGGGCGGGGATCCACTGGTTCGTCGACTACTACGTGGTCCTCGGCCAGCGCGGCCCCACCGCCGTGATGGTCGCGGCCTGGCTGGGCTGGCGCTCCTGGCGGCAGCACACCATCCGCCCACTGCTGACCCTCGGTGCCTCGCTGCTGCTGCTCAACATCACGGTCGGCGCCGCCAAGCTCGGCATGGGGCGCCTCGGACCGCACTACGCGACCGTGATCGGCTCGAACGAGATGGGCCTGGGCGGCGATATATTTCCCAGCGGCCACACCGCCAACGCGGTGGTGACCTGGGGAATCCTGGCCTATCTGGCCTCCACCCCGAGAGCCCGCCGCTGGCTCTCCGCCGCCTCGGCGGTCACCTCCCTCGGCGTCGGCATGTCCACCGTCTACCTCGGTACGCACTGGCTGAGCGACGTGTTGCTGGGCTGGGCCGCGGGCCTGCTGATCCTGCTGGCGCTGCCGTGGTGCGAGCCGTTCATCGCCCGCGCCGAGACCTCGATCCTCGACCTGCGCGACCGCTGGCGCTCCCGCCGTGGCGTCCCGGCACCCGCGCCCGTCCCGGTCCCCGTGGTCCTCAAGCCGCGCCCGGCGCCCGTCGAGCTCGCGGCGCCGGAGCGCGAGCCGGTCTCCTCGGCCCGCGCGCCCAGGGCCCCGATCCATCTGGCGCCCGGCCCGCACACGGCCCGTTCGGAGCGCACCCCTGTGACTCCGGCGGGCAGCCGCCGCCCGCAGCACCCCGAGCGTCCGCCGCGCGGTACCGCCGCCCAGGCGGCCCGCCCGCTGACGGGCGGCTGACAGCACCCCGGCGGGGTCCGGTACGCACAGACCCATCCCCCGCACGGCGAAGGCCCTGGAACCCGCGGTACGGGCTCCAGGGCCTTCGCCGTCGTACGACCGGCCGCCGTCCGGTCAGCGTCTCAGGTCAGCACTCGCCGGTCAGCGTCGTACGGCGGCACTCGCCGGTCAGCCCTTCCAGGCCCGCGCCACGACCCCGTCGCGCACCTCGAAGTTGAGCCGGCCCGCCCGGTACTCCATGGTGACGATCGCGCCCGGCGGCAGCGAGCGCACCGTCGACCAGCCCCGCCCCCGGGCCAGCCGCTGCGCCTCGTCCGCGTCGAGGCCTACGTACCCATGCGGGCTGTCCTGGGGCTCCTCGCGCGGAGCGGGATTCGGTGCCATGCGGCCACGCTATCCCGAGTCCGGTGCCGGTCACACTTCTGTCACAGAATCACGACACGCGTTTGTGTCGGACCTGGTCACCCGTACGAGCGGTTCCGTACGCCTTCCTGGCGCATTCGAACACAATTCCCTGATGTCGGCGGGGTCTTCCGATAAGCAGCCGGAAAGGACCGGACCCGGGGTTCGAGGCCGCTCCAGGCACCCAATTCATTCCGATTCCACGGGCCGCGACGGCAGCTGACACCGCATAAGAGTTTCACCGCTCCGACACAGAACCCCCCAGCACCGGCGGGCCGCCCGGGGGCGGTGGCTTCGCGAACTCCGGGGTGCCGTCCACGCGTGAATCGCCGTCACACCGGGACGAGCACGGCCCTTTTGGAGCATGCCCGGGCCCGCCCGCAACGCAGCCTGCCCCGCCCGGATCGGTCCGGGCGGGGCAGGCTGATGCGGGGCGGGGTGTGCGTCAGAGCGCGAGGCGCTGCCCGGGCACGATGAGGTTCGGGTCCTCGCCGATGACGGCCTTGTTGGCGGCGTAGAGGCGCTGCCAGCTGGTGCCGTGCCGCTCGGCGATCCGGCTCAGGGTGTCGCCCGCGCGGACGGTGTAATCGCCGCCGCGGGACGAGGCGCGGCCGGTGTGGTTCGTCGAGCGCTGCGGCGCCTTCGCCGCGGGGGCCGACTTCCAGGTGGACTTCGGCTTCCGGGTGGGCGTCGAGCTCGTCGCCGACTCCGTGTTGCTCCTGCTGGTCGCCGAGGCGTTCTCCGGCGCCGAGCCGCTCGCTCCGGCGCGGCCCGAGCAGACCGGCCACGCGCCCCAGCCCTGGGCGTGCTGAACCTTGGTGGCGACGGCGATCTGCGCTTCCCTGGAGGCCTGGTCGGCCGTGGACGCGTAGGCGGTGCCGCCGTACGCGCGCCAGGTGGAGGCGGAGAACTGGAGTCCGCCGTAGTAGCCGTTGCCGGTGTTGATGTGCCAGTTGCCGCCGCTCTCGCACTGGGCGATGCGGTCCCACACTCCGTTGTCCGCCGCGGCGGCGTTGCCGGTCGCGGCCAGCACGCCCAGCGGGGCGAGCAGTGCCGCTCCGGCCAGGGCGGCCGTCGTACGGCCCTTGCGGGAGCCGTTCTTCGCGGCGGTCTCACGGGTGGTATCGGCACACTCGGACATGTATTTCCCTCTCCACGTACCCGGGCTCCCCCGGGCGAGGCCCGGTCCCCGCGCGATGGACGCGGTTCCCGGGCCCGCCCCGTCCGCCGCGGCCGGTACTGCGGTGGTGCTCTGCCTGGTTCGGCCGGCGGACGTTCCCGAGCGGTGCTCGTTGCACACGGCGGAGGAATCTAGAGAGCGGGAACGCCCGAAATCAACCAACTCCCTGTCAGGCCAGGCCAGTTCGGCGTTACCCTAGGTAGCAGCGATTTTCGGCCACCCACTACATTCCTTGATTTCCGGATTTGTCGACCATGGGTTCGACGGATCTGTGATTCAGTTCACCGCGTCAAACCCCTTTGGCTTGCGAAGAGTTGACTTTGAGTGCGGAATTCCGCACGTACCGTGACCCTGCGCAGTGGTTGGTTCGATCCCGATCCCCGCGACGCGTGACCCCCACCACAGATCGCCCGTTGTCTTCTTCATGAGCCCGCAACCCCGAGGGGCTCACGGACCGGGAGCCACCCGGCCCTTCACGCACCGCATCCCGAGGGAGCCACCGTGCCGCGCATGCTCGACGTCAGCGACGAGGTACGCGCCGAGATCGGCGACGAAGAAGCCGACCGGCTGCTCGCCGGAGACAACGCCCCCGGCAGTTACGACTGCACGTCCTGCCGCACCCCGGGCGACTCCGAACAGGAGCGCACCAGCACCGTCCTGTTCATCGGGGACGAGACCGCCGTCCTCGCCTTCGCCCACGCCACCTGCCTGCCCTCCCAGGTCGTCCAGGTCACCGAGGAGCAGTTGCAGGGCGCGGTCCGCTCCATCAGCGGCGACAGCGCGCCCGGCGGCTCGCAGCAGGCCGTGCCCGAGCAGGCGGTGCTCGGGGTGACCAGCGGACTGGTGCTGATCGCCGGGGAACTGCACCCCGCCCTGGTCGTCGAGCCGACCTCGCCGATCGTGCGGCCCGGTACGGACGGGGTGGGCGACGACTTCCTGCCGCTGCTGATCGAGCAGGGCTTCATGCCGGTGCCCCAGCTCAGCGCGGTGCCGCCGGTCCTGCACGGGTGGTCGGTACTGCTGGCGGTGGGCCAGCTGCACGCGGTGCTCCAGCCGGGGGCGAACGGCGGGCAGCCGGTGGCCTGGTGGCAGGCGCACCAGCCGTTGCAGGTGACGGACGGCTGGCGGGCGGCGGCCAACAAGCACCAGCAGGTGCTGATGTTCGCGGCTCCGGTGGGGTCGATCGGGCGGCAGCCCCGGGAGGACCTGCTGCGCGACGCGATCGACAAGGCCGCGGCGAACGGGAAGCTGGTGGCGGCCGCGCTGCCGCTCGCGGGGATCTGAGGACCCCCCGAAGCCGCGAAAGGCCGCATCTCTTCACCAATCCGGTCGTTTGGACATACGTGCACGCATACGACCTTCCGCCGCGCCGGCCGTCCTTCTCCACCGTTCCGGCAGCCCGGGTGGCCCAGGAGGCCTCAGCCGGGCTCTCGGCCACGCCGATCTACGACTCGCTCTACGCGGAGTGGGTCAAGAGCTTCCGCACGCTGCCGGGCGACCGCAGCGGAGAGGAGGCGCTGGGGTTCACCGCCTTCGGGACCACCCCGTTCAGCACCGGCACACACGGTACGGGGGTGTACGGAGGGGGCGCGTACAGCGCGTACGGCATGGGTGCCTACGGCGGCCGGCACGGCGTCGGCCAGCCTCAGCCGCCGCAGTGGCAGCGGATCGGGCCGCTCGGCCGCTCCCAGGACCCCGGGATGACACCGGTGCCCGCGGCGCTTCCGCCGGGCCCGCGCCGGGGCATGTGACACATGGGTGAGGGGGCGGCCACCGTGACCGGTGGCCGCCCCCTCACCCATGTCCTTACTTCTTCTTGGCGCCGCGCTTCTCACGCACCCGTACGGAGATGTGGATCGGGGTGCCCTCGAAACCGAACTCCTCGCGCAGCCGGCGCTCGATGAAACGGCGGTAGCCCGCCTCGATGAAGCCGGAGGCGAAGAGGACGAACCGCGGCGGCTTGGTGCCGGCCTGGGTGCCGAACAGGATGCGCGGCTGCTTGCCGCCCCGGACCGGGTGCGGGTGGGCGGAGACCAGCTCGCCGAGGAAGGCGTTGAGACGGCCGGTGGGGACCCGGGTCTCCCAGCCCGCGAGGGCGGTCTCGATCGCCGGGACCAGCTTCTCCATGTGACGGCCGGTGCGCGCCGAGACGTTGACCCGGGGCGCCCAGGCGACCTGGCCGAACTCGGTCTCGATCTCCCGCTCCAGGTAGTAGCGGCGCTCCTCGTCGAGGGTGTCCCACTTGTTGTAGGCGATGACCATCGCGCGGCCCGCCTCGACGGCCATCGTCACGATCCGCTGGTCCTGCACGGAGATGGACTCGGAGGCGTCGATGAGGATCACCGCGACCTCCGCCTTCTCCACGGCGGCGGCGGTGCGCAGCGAGGCGTAGTAGTCGGCGCCCTGCTGGAGGTGCACGCGCTTGCGGATTCCGGCGGTGTCGACGAACTTCCAGGTGACGCCGCCGAGTTCGATCAGCTCGTCGACGGGGTCGCGGGTGGTGCCGGCCATCTCGTTGACGACGACGCGCTCCTCGTTGGCCACCTTGTTCAGGAGGGAGGACTTGCCGACGTTCGGACGGCCGATCAGGGCGATCCGGCGGGGGCCGCCGACTCCGGAGCCGCCGAAGGTCTGCGCGGGGGCCTCGGGCAGCGCCTCCAGGACGGCGTCGAGCATGTCGCCGGTGCCGCGGCCGTGCAGGGCGGAGACCGGGTGCGGCTCGCCGAGGCCGAGGGACCAGAGGTAGGCCGCGTCGGCCTCGCCGCTGGGGCCGTCGACCTTGTTGGCGGCCAGCACCACGGGCTTGCCGGCCTTGCGCAGCAGTCGTACGACCGCCTCGTCGGTGTCGGTGGCGCCGACCTTGGCGTCGACCACGAAGACGACCGCGTCGGCGGCCTCGATCGCGTACTCGGCCTGTGCGGCCACGGAGGCGTCGATGCCGAGGACGTCCTGCTCCCAGCCGCCGGTGTCGACGACCTTGAAACGGCGGCCCGCCCACTCGGCCTCGTAGGTCACCCGGTCGCGGGTGACACCGGGCTTGTCCTCGACGACGGCCTCACGGCGGCCGATGATGCGGTTCACGAGTGTCGACTTGCCGACGTTCGGGCGGCCGACGACGGCGAGGACGGGGAGCGGGCCGTGGCCGGCCTCCTCGATGGCGCCCTCGACGTCCTCGATGTCGAAGCCCTCTTCCGCGGCGAGCTCCATGAACTCCGCGTACTCGGCGTCGCCGAGCGCCCCGTGGTCGTACTCGTGCTCAGCCGAGTCGCCGGGCTGGCTGTGGTCGTTCATGAAGTGCGTACCTCGTCGTTCATCGTGGTGATCGGTGGATCACCGACCCCCTCGCGTTCCCGCCGGGGGCCGATCCACTACTCAAGTGTCGCCTAGCGTCCGGTCAGACGCCTGGCGTTTTCCAGGTGGTCGGTGAGCTGCTTCTGGATGCGCTCGGTGGCCTCGTCCAGGGCCTTGCGGGTGCGGCGGCCGGTGCCGTCGCCCGCCTCGAACGGGTCGCCGAAGACGACGTCGACCCGGGAGCGCAGCGGCGGCAGCCCCTTGACCAGCCGGCCGCGCCGCTCGGCACTGCCCAGCACGGCCACCGGGACGATCGGCGCCCCGGAGCGCACCGCGAAGTAGGCGAGGCCCGCGCGCAGCGCGGCGAAGTCGCCGTCGCCCCGGCTGCCCTCGGGGAATATCCCGAGCACTCCCCCGGCGTCCAGGACGCCCAGCGCCCGGGTGACCGCCGTGCGGTCGGTGGACCTGCGGTCCACCTTCAGCTGTCCGATCCGGGTCAGGAACGGGTCGAGCGGGCCGACGAACGCCTCCTTCTTGATGAGGAAGTGCGTCGGCCGCGGCGACACGCCCATGACCATCGGCCCGTCGATGTTGTGGGAGTGGTTCACGGCGAGGATCGCCGGGCCGTGCGCGGGCATCTTCCAGGCGCCGAGGACGCGCGGCTTCCACAGGCCGTACATCAGCCCGACCCCGATGCGCCGCCCGGTCTCGGCGCCGCGCTGCGACGGAAGACTCACTGCCCGGCCCGCTTCTCCTCGACGAGGGTGACGACACACTCTATGACCTGGGCGAGCGTCAGCTCGGTGGTGTCCACCTCGACCGCGTCGCCCGCCTTGGCGAGCGGGGAGGTCTTGCGGGTCGAGTCGGCCGCGTCCCGCTGGATCAGGGCCTCGCGGGTGGCGTTGACGTCGGCGCCCTTGAGCTCACCGCTGCGGCGGGCCGCACGGGCCTCGGCGGAGGCGGTGAGGAAGACCTTCAGGTCGGCGTCGGGCAGCACGGTGGTGCCGATGTCCCGGCCCTCGACGACGATCCCGGCCTCGGCCGAGGAGGCGAGGGTGCGCTGCAATTCGGTGATCCGGCTGCGCACCTCGGGCACCGCGCTGACCGCGCTGACCTTGGAGGTGACGTCCTGGGTGCGGATCGGGGCGGAGACGTCGACGCCGTCGACCGTGATCGTGGGGTGGGCCGGGTCGGTACCGGAGACGATCTCCGGCTTGCCGGCCACCGCGGCGATCGCGGTCGGGTCGGTGAGGTCGATGCCGTTGGTCACCATCCACCAGGTGATCGCCCGGTACTGGGCGCCGGTGTCCAGGTAGCTGAGGCCCAGCTGTGCGGCCACGGCCTTGGACGTGCTCGACTTGCCGGTGCCCGAGGGGCCGTCGATGGCGACAATCACGGGCTTTACGGCGCCGTTTTCCACGGGGGGACACCTTCCGGGTGCAGGGTGGTGGGTGGTGTGCGGGACGCGAACACGCCCCGCACAAGGTTACCGGCCCCCGGGAGCGCCGTTCTCAGCGCTGCTGACGCAGCGCCCAGCCCCGCTCCCGCAGGGCCGACGTCAGCACCGGCACCGCCGTCGGCTCCACCCAGAGCTGGACCAGACCCGCCTGCTGGCCGGTCGCGTGCTCGATCCGTACGTCCTCCACGTTGACCCCGGCGGCGCCGGCGTCCGCGAAGATCCGGGCCAGCTGGCCGGGCTGGTCGTCGATGAGCACGGCCACGACCTCGTAGGCCCGGGGCGCCGAGCCGTGCTTGCCGGGTACCCGCACCTGGCCGGCGTTACCGCGGCGCAGCACGTCCTCGACGCCGGCGCCGCCCTCGCGCCGCTTGGACTCGTCCGAGGACTGGAGGGCGCGCAGCGCGGTGACCGTCTCGTCGAGGTCGGCGGAGACGTCCGCGAGCAGGTCGGCGACCGGGCCGGGGTTCGCGGAGAGGATGTCGATCCACATCCGGGGATCGGAGGCGGCGATCCGGGTCACGTCCCGGATGCCCTGCCCGCACAGCCGTACGGCCGCCTCCTCGGCGTGCTCCAGCCGGGCCGCGACCATGCTGGACACCAGGTGGGGCATGTGGGAGACCAGGGCCACGGCCCGGTCGTGGGCGTCGGCGTCCATCACGACCGGGACGGCCCGGCAGTGCGAGACCAGTTCCAGGGCGAGGTTCAGCACCTCGGTGTCGGTGTCCCGGGTCGGGGTGAGCACCCAGGGGCGGCCCTCGAAGAGGTCGGCGGTGGCCGCCAGCGGGCCGGACTTCTCCCGGCCGGACATGGGGTGCGTGCCGAGGTACGACGACAGGTCCAGGCCGTGCGCCTCCAGCTCGCGGCGCGGGCCGCCCTTGACGCTGGCCACGTCGATGTAGCCGCGGGCCGCACCCCGGCTCATGGCGTCCGCGAGGACGGAGGCCACGTGCGCGGGCGGGGCGGCGACGATCGCCAGGTCGACCGGGCCCGCCGGCGGCTCGTCGGTGCCGGCGCCGAGCGCTGCCGCGGTCCGGGCCTGCTCGGGGTCGTGGTCGGTGAGGTGGACGACGACACCCCGCCGGGAGAGGGCGAGCGCGGCGGACGTACCGATCAGGCCGGTACCGATGACGAGCGCGGTTCTCACTGGGCGATGTCCTTGCGCAGGGCGGCCGCGGCACCGAGGTAGACGTGGTTGACCTCGGCGCGGGACCGGTCGGACTCGATGTGCGCCAGTATCCGCACGACCCGGGGCAGGGCGCCCTCGATGTCCAGCTCCTGGGCGCAGATCAGGGGGACGTCGACGAGGCCGAGCTTGCGCGCGGCGGCCGCCGGGAAGTCGCTGTGCAGGTCGGGCGTGGCGGTGAACCAGATGCTGATCAGGTCGTCGGTGGTCAGCCCGTTCCGTTCCAGGACGGCGGTGAGCAGCGCTCCGACCTGCTCGGCCATGTGACCGGCCTCGTCCCGTTCCAGCTGGACGGCCCCCCGGACCGCTCGTACCGCCACGGCACGCTCCTGTTCTGACGTCGGTCTGTCGGTGCGTCCAGCCTAGTCAGACCGGGCCGGGCGGGTGTGCGGCGCTCGCCCGGTGAGACGCGTTGGGCTGTCAGGCGTACGCAACACGCGTTTTGTGGCACTCCCTCCCGGGTTGCTTCGTCTTCGGTGGGTTCGGTGCCAAGATGCTGGTGCTCCGCTCGGAGCGACTCCCTGTGGTTTTTCCGTACGTTCGGGGTGACGACATGACCGACGGCTCCACCAGGCGCGCGGTTCTCGCGACGGGTGCCGCCGCACTCGCCGTGGGCTGCGCGGGATGCGGCAACAGCAACGACAACGGTTCCTCCAGTTCCTCGGAGTCGCCCACCGCCGGGTCGTCCGCCTCGGAGTCGGCGGGCGCGAGCGCGAGTCCGAGTGCGAGTCCGAGTGCGAGCGCCAGTGCCGGGATGGCGCTGGGGAGCACGAGTGACATCCCGGAGGGCGGTGGCACGGTCTTCAAGGACCAGAAGATCGTGGTGACCCAGCCGAAGTCGGGCGAGTTCAAGGCCTTCTCGGCGATCTGCACTCACATGGGCTGCACGGTGAACCAGGTGCTGGACGGCACCATCGACTGCCCCTGCCACGGCAGCAAGTTCAACATCGCCGACGGTTCGGTCGCCCATGGCCCGGCCACCCGACCGCTGCCGGCCAAGTCCATCGACGTGAGCGGAAATTCGATCACGCTGGCCTGACCCGCCCCGTACGCTCCCGGGCATGCAGCCCGAGGACCTGGTACGCGACCACACGATCTACGCCTGTGTCATGGGGTCGCGTGCCTTCGGCCTGGCCACGGAGGGCAGCGACACCGACCGGCGGGGGGTGTTCCTGGCCCCCACTCCCCTGTTCTGGCGCTTCGAGAAGCCGCCGACGCATGTCGAGGGCCCCGGCGAGGAGCGGTTCTCCTGGGAGCTGGAGCGGTTCTGCGAACTGGCGCTGCGGGGCAATCCGAACATCCTGGAGTGCCTGCACTCGCCCCTGGTCGAGTACGCCGACGACACGGGCCACGAGCTGCTGGCGCTGCGCGGCGCCTTCCTGTCCCGTCGCGTCCACGGCACCTTCACCCGCTACGCCCTGGCCCAGCGCCGCAAGCTCCACGACGACGTCCGGACCCACGGCGCGCCGCGCTGGAAACACGCGATGCACCTGCTGCGGCTGCTGACCAGCGCCCGTGACCTGCTGCGCACCGGCGAGCTGACCATCGAGGCCGGCGACGCCCGGGAAGCGCTGCTGGCGGTGAAGCGGGGCGAGGTGCCCTGGCCGGTGGTCGAGTCCCGGTTCGCCCGGCTGGCCGAGGAGACCGACGAGGCCCTGGAGCGCACCCCGCTGCCGGCCGAACCCGACCACGCGCGCGTGGCGGACCTGCTGTTCCGCGCCCGCCGCACCTCAGCCGCCCGTCCGGGCGAGGTCTAGGCGTCCGTCCGGACCGGGACCAGGCGTCCGTCCGACCGGTTTCAGGCGTCCCAGAGCGCGCCGAGGGTCATCAGGTCTCCGCGGTACTCGATCCGGTCGGCCCACTCCGTCGGCCAGGCCTCCTCGCCCAGCCAGGCCCCCGCGAACGCGCCGGTGAGGCAGGCGATCGAGTCGGAGTCGCCGGAGGAGCAGGCGGCCCGGCGCAGGGCGGTCAGCGGTTCCTCGGGGAAGAGCAGGAAGCACAGCAGCCCGGTCGCGAGGGCCTCCTCGGCGATCCAGCCGGCGCCGGTGGCCAGGCACGGGTCGTCCTCCGGGGAGGCGGTGCGCACGGCGGCGGCGAGGCGGTCGAGGATCTCCAGGCACTCGTCCCAGCCGCGCGCGACGAACGCCTCGGGGGTCGCGTCGTGGCCGCGGGTCCAGAGGTCGCCGAGCCAGGTGTGGTGGTAGCGGGTGCGGTTCTCGGCGGCGTACGACCGCAGCCGTCCGACGAGGTCCACCGGATCGGTCCCCCGCGCCAGCAGCAGCACGGCACGTGCGGTGAGGTCCGAGGCGGCCAGGGCGGTGGGGTGGCCGTGGGTGAGGGCGGACTGCAACTGGGCCGCGCCGGACCGCTGTTCGTCGCTCAGCCCGGGTGCGAGTCCGATCGGCGCGACCCGCATGTTGGCGCCGCAGCCCTTGGAGTCGACCTGGCTGGCGTCCTGCCAGATCCGGCCCTCCTCCTTCAGCAGGCCGCACGCCCGCAGACAGGTCCGGCCGGGTGCGCGGTTGTTCTCCGGTGACTGGTACCAGTTGACGAACTCCTCGCGCAGCGGCCGCTCCAGCCGCTTGGGGCCGAGCACCCCGCGGTCCATGGCGGTGCGCAGCGCGTGCCCCACGGCGAGGGTCATCTGGGTGTCGTCGGAGACGAAGGCCCGCGCCGGCAGTTGCATCTGCCGCCAGGGGCCGGTCTTGGCGAGGATGGACGGCACGTCGTTGAACTCGGTCGGGAAGCCGAGCGCGTCTCCGAGGGCGAGGCCGATCAGGGAGCCGGTGGCGGCGCGCTTGTGGGCGGTGAAGGTCATGCGGGGCGTCCTTCCCGGGGCGGGCGGAGCAGGGGAGGGTGGAGCGAGGTGGCGTCGCCCGCGCGGTAGAGCGCGGCGGGTTTGCCGCGGCCGCCGGTCAACCGGGCCGCGCCGGGCACCGGTTCCACGAAGCCCGGCGTGGTGAGGACCTTGCGGCGGAAGTTGGGGCGGTCCAGCGTGACGCCCCACACGGTCTCGTAGACGTTCTGCAGCTCGCCGAGCGTGAACTCGGGCGGGCAGAAGGCGGTGGCGAGACAGCTGTACTCCAGCTGGGCGCCCACCCGGTCGTGGGCGTCGGCGAGGATCCGGTCGTGGTCGAAGGCGAGCGGCCGGCCCGGGTCGTACGGCAGCCAGCGCGCCTGCGCGGCGTCGCCGCCGCCGTGCGGCTCGGGCGGGTCGGGCAGCAGGGCGGTGAAGGCGACCGAGACGACCCGCATCCTCGGGTCGCGGTCCGGCTCGCTGTAGGTGCGCAGCTGTTCGAGGCGCAGCCCCGACACGTCCGACAGACCGGTCTCCTCGGCGAGTTCCCGGCGGGCCGCCGTCTCGGCCGACTCGTGGGGCAGGACGAAGCCGCCGGGCAGCGCCCACCGTCCGGCGTACGGCTCCAGTCCGCGCTCGACGAGCAGCACGTGCAGGGCGCCCGCGCGGAGGGTGAGGACGGCGAGGTCGACGGTGACGGCGAAGGGTTCGTAGGCGTACTTGTCATAGCCCCGCACGGTTCCGTCACCTCCTTGGCGTCATGTGAGTAATAGTCGCTACGACTATAAAGCTGGCGGGGATCGTCACGCAAGCTCTCAGCGCCCGCTGGACCCCTGTTCGCGGGAACGGCGACGGCCGGCCCCGGTGGACCCGGGACCGGCCGTCACAAGGACGCACAGGGCGTTCTAGAGGTCGACTTCCTTCATGAGCATCCCGACCTCGGTGTTGGACAGCCGGCGCAGCCAGCCCGACTTCTGGTCGCCGAGGGTGATCGGCCCGAAGGCGACCCGCACCAGCTTGTCGACCGGGAACCCGGCCTCGGCCAGCATGCGGCGGACGATGTGCTTGCGGCCCTCGTGCAGGGTGACCTCCACGAGGTAGTTCTTGCCGGTCTGCTCGACCACCCGGAAGTGGTCCGCGCGCGCGTAGCCGTCCTCCAGCTGGATGCCGTCCTTGAGCTTCTTGCCCAGGTCGCGCGGGATCGGGCCGACGATGTGCGCGAGGTAGGTCTTCTTCACGCCGTACTTGGGGTGGGTCAGCCGGTGCGCCAGCTCGCCGTGGTTGGTGAGCAGGATGACGCCCTCGGTCTCGGTGTCCAGCCGCCCCACGTGGAAGAGCCGGGTCTCCCGGTTGGTGACGTAGTCGCCGAGGCACTGCCGGCCGTCCGGGTCCTCCATGGTGGAGACCACACCGGCCGGCTTGTTCAGCGAGAAGAACTGGTACGACTGCGTGGCGACGGTCAGGCCGTCGACGCGGACCTCGTCCTTCTCCGGGTCGACCCGCTTGCCCTGCTCCAGGACGATCTCGCCGTTGACCTCGACCCTGGCCTGCTCGATCAGCTCCTCGCAGGCGCGCCGGGAGCCGTAGCCCGCGCGGGCGAGGACCTTCTGGAGCCGCTCGCCCTCCTGCTCGGCGCCCGGGAAGGTCTTCGGGAGCTTCACGTCCTTCTTGCCCGCGTACCGCTCGCGGTTGCGCTCCTCGGCACGGGCGTCGTACTCACGGGAACTCGCCGGCGCGCTACGGCCGCGCCCGGTGCCCTGCCCCTGCCGGGGTCCGCCCTTGGCGCCGCCGCGCGCCGAGGCGCCGCGGCCCGACTTCGGGCCGTCCTGGGTGGCGCCGGGACCCACGTCGTAGCGGCGCTCCTCCGGGCGCGGCTTCTTCGGCCGGCCGGTGCCCTGCTTGTCGTCGCGGGAGTTGCCGGCGCCGCGGTAGTTGCCGCGCCCACCGCTGCTCCCGCCGCGGCCGCCGCTGTTGCCACCACGGCTCCCGCCGTTGTTTCCGCTGCTGTTCCTGCCGCTGCTGCTTCGCATCAAATTTCCGTCTAGTCGTCTGCGTCGTCTGCGTCCGGCGCATCGGGTGCGTCCGGATCGAACGACGGCACGCCCTCCTGGGTCTCGGCCTCGATCGCCTCCGCCTCCGGGAGGAAGGGCGCGAGTTCCGGGAGTTCGTCCAGGCCGCGCAGGCCCATCCGCTCCAGGAAGTAGTTCGTCGTCCTGTACAGGATCGCACCTGTTTCGGGTTCCGCGCCCGCCTCCTCGACCAGACCGCGCTGGAGCAGGGTGCGCATCACACCGTCGCAGTTGACCCCTCGTACGGCCGAGACCCGGCTGCGGCTCACCGGCTGGCGGTACGCGACGACCGCGAGGGTCTCCAGCGCGGCCTGGGTCAGGCGGGCCGTCTGCCCGTCCAGGACCAGCCGCTCGACGGCGGGCGCGTACTCGCCGCGCGTGTAGAAGCGCCAGCCGCCCGCGACGAACCGCAGCTCGAAGCCGCGGCCCTGCGCGGTGTACTCGTCGGCCAGCGCGCGCAGCGCCTTCGTGATCGTCTGCCTGGGCCGTTCCAGGATCCTGGACAGGTGCTCGGCCGTGGCGGGCTCGTCCACGACCATCAGGACCGCCTCCAGGGCCGGCTTCAGGTCGAGGTCGGCGACGGGACGCAGCCCCGCCGGCAGTTCCGTCGTCTCCTCGCTCACGGCTTCTCCTCCTTGGGCGGCTTGGGCGGCTCGGGCGGCCGGTCGAACTCGTCGGTGACCACCGGGCCGGTCTCGCCGTCCCCGCCGGTCCACCGCACCAGCAGGTCACCGAGCGCGGTCTCCTGGTCCAGGGCCACGGCCTTCTCCCGGTACAGCTCCAGCAGGGCGAGGAAGCGGGCCACGACGGTGAGCGTGTCGTCGGTGTCCTCGACCAGCGTCCGGAAACTCGCCTCGCCCAGCTCCCGCAGCCGCGCCACCACGATCCCGGCCTGCTCCTGCACGCTGACCAGCGGAGCGTGGATGTGGTCGACGTACACCTGTGGCTTGGCCCTGGGCTGCATCGCCTTGACCGCGAGCCTGGCGAATCCTTCCGCCCCGATGCTGATGACGACCTCGGGCAGCAGCTCGGCGAGGTGCGGTTCGAGTCCGACGGTGCGGGGCCAGCGGCGGGCCTCGTCCTCCAGGCGCCGGTTGAAGATGTCGGCGATCTGCTTGTACGCGCGGTACTGCAGGAGCCGTGCGAACAGCAGGTCGCGGGCCTCCAGCAGCGCCAGGTCGGCCTCGTCCTCCACCTCGGCGGCGGGCAGCAGCCGCGCGGCCTTCAGGTCGAGCAGCGTGGCGGCGACGACGAGGAACTCGGTGGTCTGGTCGAGGTCCCAGTCCGGTCCCATGGCCCGGATGTGCGCCATGAACTCGTCGGTGACCTTGGAGAGCGCGACCTCGGTGACGTCCAGCTTGTGCTTGGAGATCAACTGGAGGAGAAGGTCGAAGGGCCCCTCGAAGTTGGCAAGCCGCACCTTGAAAACCCCGTCGGCCACGGCTTCCGGCGCGGCGGGCCCGGCGGCCGCCAGGACTCCGGGACCCGCCACGCCCGCCTCAGGCTCAGTGTCAGGTGCCACGGCTTCGGGATCCGCCACGCCCGCCTCAGCCCCGGACCCGGGTGCCATGGCCTCGGGGGCCTGCGTCCCGGTCTCAGGCTGGGGCTCGGGTGCCACCGGCTCCGGGTCCGCGACCGCCGGTGCCGCGGCCTCCGGAGGTGTCGCCCCCGGGCCCCTGCCCAGCGGGCGGCGGCCGCCGGAGGCGCCGGGAGCGGGAGCGTCGGTCGAGGTCATAGCCCCCGCAGGCTACCCCTACCGGCCGCGCAGCCGTCGTACGAGGATGCTCGCGTCTCCCCGGGACTCCAGGTCCGCCAGGACCACGGCGACCGCCTCGCGGACGATCCGGCCCCGGTCGACGGCGAGGCCGTGCTCGCCGCGGAGGACCAGGCGGGCGTGCTCCAGGTCCATCAGCTCCTCGGCGGAGACGTACACGGTGATCTTCTCGTCGTGCCGTTCCCGTCCGCTGGGCCGCCGGGCGGGCGCCCTGCCGCCGCGCTTGCGGGGCTGGGCCTGGGCCGCGGGCCCGGCAGAACCTTCCTGCGCCGCCTGCCGGCGCGCGGACCGCTCGCCCGCCGGGGCGACCGTGGTGGGCTGCGCGGCGCGGTTGCGGGACTCGCCGGCGTCGGCCGCTTCGGCCTCCGCCGCCACGTGCTCCGCGCCCTCGCCGTCGCCGCCCTGCACGGGCACCGCGTGCGGCGCGTCCTCGGCGGGCTCGGCCGCCGTCTCGCCGTTCTCCCCCGCGGGAGTCGCGGGAGCCGGCACCCGGGCCTCGCCGTTGGCCGGGCGCCTGGGGCTGGACGGCTGCAGTGCCGTCCCCCCGGTCGTACGGAACAGTTCGTCGGCCCCGGGCAGACTCACTCGGCGTGACACCGGGCGAGCACCTCCCTGGCGAGCTGGCGATAGGCGGCGGCACCGACGGAGTTGGAGGCGTACGTGGTGATCGGCTCACCGGCGACCGTGGTCTCCGGGAAGCGGACCGTGCGGCCGATGACCGTGTGGTAGACGTGGTCGTCGAAGGCCTCGACCACACGGGCCAGCACCTCACGGCTGTGCACCGTGCGCGAGTCGTACATCGTGGCGAGGATGCCGTCGAGTTCCAGCTCGGGGTTGAGCCGCTCCTGGACCTTCTCGATGGTCTCGGTCAGCAGGGCGACACCACGCAGCGCGAAGAACTCGCACTCCAGCGGCACGATCACCTTGTGCGCGGCGGTCAGCGCGTTGACCGTGAGCAGACCCAGCGAGGGCTGGCAGTCGATCACGATGTAGTCGTAGTCGGGCAGCAGTGGCTTCAGGGCGCGCTGGAGCGTCGACTCACGGGCGACCTCGGAGACCAGCTGGACCTCGGCGGCCGACAGGTCGATGTTGGAGGGCAGCAGGTCCATGTTGGGGACCGCGGTCTTCAGGAGCACCTCGTCGGCCGACATGCCCCGCTCCATGAGCAGGTTGTAGACGGTGAGGTCGAGCTCCATCGGGTTGACACCGAGACCCACCGACAGCGCGCCCTGCGGGTCGAAGTCCACGAGCAGCACGCGCCGGCCGTACTCCGCGAGCGCGGCACCCAGGTTGATGGTCGACGTCGTCTTGCCGACGCCGCCCTTCTGGTTGCACATCGCGATGATCTTCGCGGGGCCGTGATCGGTCAGCGGGCCCGGGATCGGGAAGTACGGCAGCGGGCGTCCGGTCGGGCCCACGCGCTCGCGGCGCTGGCGGGCGGCGTCGGGCGCGAGCGTGGCCGCGTACTCCGGGTCCGGCTCGTATTCGGCGTCGGGGTCGTAGAAGTGCCCCTCGGGCAGTTCGTCGTAGTCGGCGAAGTGGTTGTGGGGCGCGCCACTTCCGTCGCCGGCCATGGCGTTCACGTGATGGCCATCCATGCTCTGGTGTGCTGTCCGCGTGGTCAGCGGAGTCCGGGCTGCTGTGAAGGTGCGCACCGCGACGGAGCCGACAGCCTCGAACCCCGCGGGACCCTGGTCCCGTACCGGCATTCCTGGTTGACCACCCCCGGGAGAAAATGTCGACTCATTCACAAGTCGTCTTACCTCCTTGGTGACCAGGAAACTTCTAGACAGGTCAGCGTGGCACCATGCCGACGGTTGGCGACTCTATGGCGTGTCGGGCGTCCGCAGCAACACAATCCGCCGGACCCGGCACGATGTGTCGGCAATGAAACATGTCGCTGTCAAGGGCGTACGGCCGTCGCACAGCAGGTTTCACCGGTGTGCGAATCGGTCGAAGGGTTACGTTCGAGGCGAGTTGACCGAGAGTCGCAAAGTGACCATACACACATCCGGCCGGACCTTGTCGGGCAAGGTCCGGCCGGATGTGCGTGATTGACGCGGCTTGTTGACGTATCGCCTTTACGAAAAGGTGACTTAGCGGCCGCTCCGCCGTACCGACTCAGCCGATCAGCGTCTCGAGGTCCACGTGGTCCAGGCCGTGCGCCTCGGCGACCTCCTTGTAAACGACCTTGCCGTCATGGGTGTTGAGGCCCTTGGCCAGCGCGGCGTCCCGGCGCAGGGCCTCCACCCAGCCGTTGTTCGCGAGCGACACGATGTACGGCAGCGTGGCGTTGGTGAGCGCGTAGGTGGAGGTGTTGGGCACCGCGCCGGGCATGTTGGCGACGCAGTAGAAGACCGACTCGTGGACCTTGAAGGTCGGCTCGGCGTGGGTGGTGGGGCGGGAGTCCTCGAAGCAGCCGCCCTGGTCGATCGCGATGTCGACAAGGACACTTCCCTGCTTCATGCGCGAGACCAGCTCGTTGGTGACGAGCTTCGGGGCCTTGGCGCCGGGGATGAGCACCGCGCCGATCACGAGGTCGGCCTCCAGGCAGGCCTTCTCCAGCTCGAAGGAGTTGGAGACGACGGTCTGGATCTTGGTGCCGAAGACCTTGTCGGCCTCCTTGAGCTTGTTGATGTCCCTGTCGAGCAGGGTCACGTGGAAGCCCATGCCGATGGCGATCTGGGCGGCGTTCCAGCCGGAGACCCCGCCGCCGATGACGACGGCCCGGGCGGCGAGCACGCCCGGGACACCGCCGGGCAGCACCCCGCGGCCGCCGCTGGCGCGCATCAGGTGGTAGGCGCCGACCTGCGGGGCGAGCCGGCCCGCGACCTCGGACATGGGCGCGAGCAGCGGCAGCGCGCGGTTCGGCAGCTCGACGGTCTCGTAGGCGATGGCCGTGGTGCCGGACTCCAGCAGCGCGTCGGTGCACTCCTTGGAGGCGGCCAGGTGCAGGTAGGTGAAGAGGGTCTGGTCCTTGCGGAGCCGGTGGTACTCCTCCGCGACGGGCTCCTTGACCTTCAGCAGCAGGTCGGCGGTGGCCCACACCTCGTCGGCGGTGTCCAGGATCGTGGCGCCGGCGGCGGTGTACTCGGCGTCCGGGATGGACGAGCCGACACCGGCGCCGCGCTCGATGACGACCTGGTGGCCGTGACGCACCAGCTCGTGCACGCCGGCCGGGGTGATGGCCACCCGGAACTCGTTGTTCTTGACCTCGCGGGGGATGCCGACCTTCACGTCGATCACGGTCCTTGGCTCAGAGGGTGTGGGGGCATAGCTGCACATACCCGGCATACGGGATACACCAGGAGACACCGCAGGAGAACCGGCGGCAGAGCCAGTTTAATGAAGGCGTTCCGGCTGTCTAGCCTTTCATTGCATCAATCTTCGCCGGGCGCGGTACGGATTTCGTAGGTGTTAGCGCCTTGTTCCGGGTCGGAGTCGGGGTCCGAGGAGGCCTGGGCCTCCTCACCCAGCATGCGCTCGGCCGCCGCGCGGTGCAGGCTCGCGGCGGTGGAGTCGCCGAGCCGCTCCAGCGTGTCGGCCAGCCTGAGCTGGAGCGCCGCCTGAAGCCGGACGTCCCCGGCACGGCGCGCCCACTCCACCGCCTCCTGGCAGGTGCGCAGCGATTCCTCGGGGCGTCCGGCGTACTCCTGTACCCGCGCCAGCTCGCTCAACGCCCGTGCCTGCGCGGCGACATCGCCGTTCTTACGATGGCCGGAAACCGCCGCCCGCCACGCCCTGAGGGCCTCGCCGTACCGGCCCGCGTAGGTGTGCGCGCCGGCGATACGGCCGTAGAGCCGGGCGGCTTCGGCTCGCTCGTCGCGGGCCAGCCGCTGGGCGAGGGCGCGGCCGAACCAGTCGGCGGCCCGGTCGTAGTCGCCCAGCTCCTGATGCGCGCCACCTACGGATTCCATTGCGCGAGCGGTCGCGTACGGGTCATTTGCTCTGCGTCCGGCGTCCAATGCAGACCGATAACGCACCAGCGCATCTCCGGTGCGCCCGGTCTGGGCGTCCAGGTCGCCCAGGTTCAGCAGCGCGGCGGCCTGCTCGCGGGGCAGGTCGCGACGCTCGGCGACGTCGAGGACGAGCCGGTGGATGCCGTACAGGTCCGGGGCCGCGGCCCGGGTGCCGAAGTGCGCCACCATGGCCTTGACCAGCTGGGCCATCAGCCGGCGCGCCAGGGTGTCCAGCTCGCCGTCGGCGACCGCGGCACGGGCGGCGGACAGCAGGGCGGGGCGCCGGGCGCGCAGCCAGTCGGCGGCGGCGCGCGGGGTGGGGAAGCGCAGCTCGCGCGGGAGCGCCTGGAGCTTCTCGCGGGCCTGCGGGTTGTCGGTCTCGGTGATCGCCCGGCAGGACTGCAGCAGCCGTACCGTGCGCTCCAGCATCCGGGCCCGGGCCAGCTGGAGCTCGCCGGGCCGCTCCTGGGACTCGGCCATGGCCCGGATCAGCGGGTGCAGACAGCCCGGGACCTCGTACTGGGGCAGCACGGACGGCGCGACGTGCAGCAGTCCGAGGCGGACCAGTTCGTCCAGGGTGACGCGGGCGGTGTCGACCGCGCAGCCGGCCAGGGCGGAGGCGGTGTGCGGGTCGACCAGTCCGGCCGGGGCCAGACTGAGCAGTCGCAGTATCCGGGCGGCCTGGGCGGGCAGCTGGTCGTGCACGAACCGGAAGAGCCGGGTCAGGGCGCTGCTGTCGTCGGCGTCCGCGTGCAGGCGTTTCGCGAGGTCGGAGACGGCCACCTGGGGGCGGGCGGCCAGCCAGCCGCCGGCCAGGGTGAGCGCGGCGGGGTGTCCCTGGCACACCTCGACCAGCGCCTCGGCGGACCGCGGGTCGACGGTGATGCGGACCGAGCCGGTGTAGCGGGCGAGCAGTTCCACGGCCGACTTGGTGTCGAGGCCGCCCAGAGTGCACGGGCGGACGTCCGAGATCCCGGTGAGCGGGCCGCCGGAGACGGCGACGGCCAGGCAGTCCGGGGTGTCCGGGAGGAGCGCGTCGACCTCTTCGGCGCCGGGCGCGTCGTCCAGCAGGAGCAGCATGCGGCGCTCGGCGAGGGCGGTGCGCAGGGCGTGGGTGAGGTCGTCCTCGGCGGCGCCGGCCGGGGTGGGCAGCCGCAGCGCGGTGAGGAGTTCGCGGGCGGTGCGCTCGACGGGGACCGGGGTGCCGTCGGGCTCGGTGAGGCGGGCCCGCAGCACCCCGTCGGGGTAGTCGTCGGCGACCCGCCGGACGAGTTCCGCGGCGAGGGCGGTGCGTCCGGATCCCGGTCTGCCCGCGATCAGCAGGACCCGGGCGCGGGGGGCCTTGCGGCCCGCGATGGTGTCCAGGCCCGCGCGCTCGATGTCCGCGCGCAGTTCCTTCAACTCCCTTGTACGGCCCAGGAATTGAGCGTCCGGGGCCGCGGGCGCCGCCAGTCGTGCACCGCCTGTGTCCACCGCCTGGTCCGTCACGGGCCACACTCCCGTCCCACCGCACGCGCAAGCCCGCCGGGACTCCGGTTCGGGCGTTTCGGCTCAATCGCGTCGAGCCTAGTTCACGTGCGCGGACGTTCCCGGCGGAGCACGGCGAGCGCATCGCCCGATCGGATCAGGCGATGGTCACACCGGTACACCCGAAGGGCGGATTCCGGCCTCGAAGGGCCGGTTCAGGACCACGGAGGGCCGGTTCAGGACCATGGAGGCGGCGCCGAGCCTATGGAAGGCAGCGCCGGCGCCACGGAGGGCCGGGCCGACCCTACGGAGGGCGGCGCCGGCGCCACGGAGGGCCGGGTCAGGCTTCGAAGGGGCGGGCCGGCCAGGGCGCGTCGGCCGGGCGCAGGGCGTCCAGACCGTCGCCGGTGCGGGCGGCGACCAGCGAGAGCACGCCCGTCACCAGGCACGTGTTGTGCACATCGCCGGCCAGCACCAGCCGGACCAGTTCGTCGACCGGCACGCGCGCGTACTCCAGGTCGGTCTCCTCGTGCTCCGACTCGAAGCGGTTCCCCTCGGCCTCCGCCAGATCACGGGCGAGGAAGACCCGTACGGCCTCGTCGCAGCCGCCGGGGGTGGTGTACAGGTCGGTCAGCACCCGCCAGTCCTCGGCCTTGACGTGCGCCTCCTCGTACAGCTCGCGCTGGGCGGCGTGCAGCGGGTTCTCGCCCGGGACGTCGAGCAGCCCGGCCGGGATCTCCCAGAGCTTCTGCCGGACCGGATGCCGGTACTGGCGGATGAGCAGGGCGCGGTCCTCCTCGTCCAGGGCGAGGACGGCGACCGAGCCGGGGTGGACCTGGTAGTCACGGCGGACCACCGAACCGTCGGGCATGACCACCTCGTCCGTGCGGACGGAGGTCTTGTTGCCCACGAAGGGGGTCTCCGTCGCGCGGATCTCCCACTCCTCGGGGGTGTCCTTGATCGTCATACCGAGCCCTTCCAGACGTACACGAGAAAAACCGGGGTGCGCACCTTTGAAGGTATGCACCCCGGCCACCGTACAACTGGTGTGTTACTTCGAATTCGCCTGCTCGCCCTCGGCCTGCTGACGCGCGACGGCCGCCTTCACCAGGCCCGCGAACAGCGGGTGCGGGCGGGTCGGCCGGGAGCGCAGCTCCGGGTGGGCCTGGGTGGCGACCAGGTAGGGGTGGACGTCCCGCGGGTACTCGACGTACTCGACCAGCTTGCCGTCCGGGGAGGTGCCGGAGAACTGGATGCCCGCCTTCTTCTCCAGCTCCGCGCGGTAGGCGTTGTTCACCTCGTAACGGTGCCGGTGCCGCTCCTCGACGTACTCCTTGCCGTCGTACACCTCGCGCACGATGGAGCCCTCGGCCAGCTTGGCCGGGTACATGCCGAGCCGCATGGTGCCGCCCATGTCGCCCTCGCCGGCGACGATGTCCAGCTGCTCGGCCATGGTGGAGATGACCGGGTGGCCGGTGGCGGAGTCGAACTCGGTGGAGTTGGCGTCCGGGATGTCGGCCAGGTTGCGCGCGGCCTCGATCACGATGCACTGGAGGCCCAGGCAGAGGCCGAGCAGCGGGACCCGGTTCTCGCGGGCGTAGCGGATGGCGCCGACCTTGCCGAGCACACCGCGGTCGCCGAAGCCGCCGGGGATGCAGATGCCGTCGACGTCGGCGAGCTGGGCGGCGGCACCGGCCGGGGTCTTGCAGTCGTCCGACGTGACCCACTTGATCTTCACGCGGGCCCGGTTGGCGAAGCCGCCGGCCCGCAGCGCCTCGGTGACCGACAGGTAGGCGTCGGGCAGGTCGATGTACTTGCCGACCAGTGCGAGGGTGATCTCGTGGTCGGGGTTGTGGACGCGGTCCAGCAGGTCGTCCCAGGTCCGCCAGTCCACGTCGCGGAACGGCAGGTCCAGCTTGCGGACGACATAGGCGTCCAGGCCCTCGCCGTGCACGGTCTTCGGGATGTCGTAGATCGAGCGGGCGTCCGGGCAGGCGACGACCGCGGCCTCGTCGACGTCGCACATCAGCGAGATCTTGCGCTTGATGGCGGTCGGCACCTCGCGGTCGCAGCGCAGCACGATCGCGTCCGGCTGGATACCGATGTTGCGCAGGGCGGCCACGGAGTGCTGGGTGGGCTTGGTCTTCAGCTCGCCGGACGGGCCGATGTAGGGCAGGAGCGAGATGTGGACCACGAACACGTTGTCCCGGCCGACCTCGTGCCGGACCTGGCGGACGGTCTCCAGGAACGGCAGCGACTCGATGTCGCCGACCGTGCCGCCGACCTCCGTGATGACGACGTCCACCTCGTCGGTGGCCATGCGCCGGATGCGGTGCTTGATCTCGTTGGTGATGTGCGGGATGACCTGGACGGTGTCGCCCAGGTACTCGCCGCGCCGCTCCTTGGCGATCACCGTGGAGTAGACCTGACCCGTGGTGACGTTGGCGGAGCCGTCCAGGTCGCGGTCGAGGAAGCGCTCGTAGTGGCCGATGTCCAGGTCGGTCTCGGCGCCGTCGTTGGTGACGAACACCTCACCGTGCTGGAAGGGGTTCATCGTGCCCGGGTCGACGTTCAGGTACGGGTCGAGCTTCTGCATCACGACGCGCAGGCCGCGGGCCTTGAGCAGCATGCCCAGGCTGGAGGCGGTCAAGCCCTTGCCGAGCGAGGAGGCGACACCCCCGGTGACGAAGATGTGCTTGGTCGTCGTAGCTGTGCTGTTCCGAAAAGCATGCGGCGGCATGGCCAAGAGGGGGCTCCCGTGGTCGCGATCTGTCGTGCGGTACGGCTGCCGCCCGGTCGGTTCCGGGGTGGTGCCGTCGCTGCGGTTCGGGGGTTTCGTGCCCACCGGTCCACGGGCTACCAGGGTATCAGCGCCGCGGAGAGATGGCTTCCGACCACGTTCCGTACACAGGCCGGCACGGATATGGGGTCCTGGTCACCGGGTTTTCACCCGGCGCTCACCCGTTCGGCCCACACGGGTTGCCCGGAGCGGCGCGCAGATCATCTACGTGCGTCGTATCCTGCTCGGACACTCGCTGCCGAGTCCGGCCGGAAAACACGGCACACCCCCGCCCGTATCTCCCGGAACAACGAGAGCTTGGCAGTTCGTTGAGCTATGACTGTCGTTTTGCCTCAGGGCATGGCGGGCTGCTTTGCTTCACCGCTCAACGACGCACAACAACAACCCCCCTTGACCGCACTAGCGACAGCCCCCCGTATGCGTGGGGGGTGACGTGGCCGTTCGACTGGAGTTGCACGTGGCCGGGCGCATCGAAGACTACGCACTCATCGGAGACATGCAGACCGCTGCCCTGGTCTGCCGGGACGGCACAGTCGACTGGCTGTGCCTGCCCCGCTTCGACTCGCATGCCATCTTCGCCGGTCTGCTCGGCACCGAGGAACACGGTTTCTGGCGGCTCGGCCCGGCGCACGCGGCGGACTCCGAGCCGCCGACCGCGGCCCGCCGCACCTACCGCGGCGACTCGCTGATCCTGGAGTCCGAGTGGGACACCCCGCGCGGCACCGTCCGGGTGACCGACTTCATGCCGCCCCGTGACGGCGCGCCCCAGCTGATCCGGATCGTCGAGGGCGTCACCGGCCGGGTCCCGATGCGCTCCGTCCTGCGGATGCGGTTCTCGTACGGCCGGGTGGTCCCCTGGGTGCACAAGCACGACGGCCGTACGGTCGCCGTCGCGGGCCCCGACTCGGTGTGGTTCGACACCTCCGCGGAGACCTACGGGAAGTCGCTGACCACCTACGCGGACTTCACGGTGGCCCCCGGCGACCGGATCGCGTTCACCATCTCGTGGGAGCCCTCGCACAAGGAGCCCCCGGCGCTGCCGGAGCCGGAGCAGTCGCTGGAGGCGACGGAGAACTTCTGGCGGGACTGGGTCGAGCACTGTACGTACCACGGCCCCTACCGCGAGGCCGTGGTCCGCTCGCTGATCACGCTGAAGGCCCTGACGTACGCGCCCACGGGCGGCATCGTCGCCGCGCCCACCACCTCGCTCCCCGAGGACATCGGCGGCGTCCGCAACTGGGACTACCGCTACACCTGGCTGCGCGACGCGGCGATCACGCTGTCCTCGCTGCTGCGCACCGGCTACCGCGAGGAGGCCCGCGCCTGGCGCGAGTGGCTGCTGCGCGCGGTCGCGGGCGACCCCGAGAACCTGCAGATCATGTACGGCATCGCGGGCGAGCGCGAGCTGGGCGAGGCCGAGCTGGACTGGCTGCCCGGCTACGAGGGCTCGGCGCCGGTCCGGGTCGGCAACGGCGCGGCGCACCAGCTCCAGCTGGACGTCTACGGCGAGGTCACCGAGGCCCTGCACCTGGCCCACATGACCGGCCTCGCCCGCAACGACTACGCCTCCCTGCTCCAGCTGAAGCTCATCCGCTACCTGGAGGACCACTGGGACGAGCCCGACGAGGGCATCTGGGAGGTCCGCGGGCCGCGCCGGCACTTCGTGCACTCCAAGGTGATGGCCTGGGTCGCGGTGGACCGCACCATCAAGCTGATCGAGTCCGGGGACGCGGACGGCCCGCTGGAGCGCTGGAAGGAACTGCGCGACGACATCCACCGGGACGTCTGCGAGAAGGGCTACGACAAGGAACGCAACACCTTCACGCAGTCCTACGGCTCGCAGGAGCTGGACGCGTCGCTGCTGCTCATCCCCCAGATGGGCTTCCTGCCGCCGGACGACAAGCGGGTCATCGGCACCATCGAGGCGATCCAGCGCGAGCTGTCCACCTCCGACGGCTTCATCCTGCGCTACCCGACCTCGGGCGGCGAGGAGGGCGTGGACGGCCTGCCCGGCGACGAGGGCGCCTTCCTGGCCTGCTCGTTCTGGATGGCCGACGACCTCGCGATGATCGGCCGCGTCGACGAGGCCCGCAAGCTCTTCGAGAAGCTCCTCGCCCTGCGCAACGACCTCGGGCTGCTCGCGGAGGAGTGGGATCCCCGGCTGAAGCGGCAGGTGGGCAACTTCCCGCAGGCGTTCAGCCACGTGCCGCTGATCGACACCGCGCTGCGGCTGACGGCCTCCGGGGCGTACGGAGGGTGAAGGCCGTCGGTCGTGTGCGGGTGGGCGGGGGCGACCGGGCTCTCCGGCACCCCGAAGGGACGCGGGGAACTGCGCGACCGGGCTCTTCGGCGCCCCGAAGGGGCGCTGGGGGTCCCCCCGGCCGAAGGCTGGGGGAGGAACTGCGCGACCGGCCACGACGGCGCCGCGGCCGACGGACTGCGCAGCGCGGCGGTCGCACAGCCGCATTTCCGGCTCAGCGCTCGGCGGAAAGTGCCGTGGGGGCGTTCGCCCAGGTAGCGTCCGCTCCATGGACAGCGGAACGGGGAGCGGATTCGACACCCAGGGCGCCGGGATCACCGTGCAGCGGGCGCTGGAGCTGCCCGGGCTGCGCAGCGGGCTCCCGGAGATCCTGGCCGGTGCCGACCGGCTGGGGCGGACCGTGCGCTGGGTGCACGCCGGCGAGGTGCCGAACATCGCCTCGCTGCTGAAGGGCGGCGAGCTGCTGCTCACCACCGGCTACGGGCTGGGCACCCGGCCCACCGACCAGCGGGCGTTCGTGCGCACCCTCGCCGAGCGGGGCATCGCCGCCCTGGTGGTGGAGCTGGGCCCGCGCTTCTCCCGGCTGCCCGCCACCCTGGTCGACACCGCGCGGTCGACCGGGCTGCCACTCGTGGTGCTGCACCGCGAGGTGCCCTTCGTGACGGTCACGGAGGAGATCCACACCGAGATCGTCAACCATCACTACACGCTCCTCCAGCGCGCCGAGGAGGTGCACCGCCGCTGCACCGAGGCCCTGCTGAGCGGCGGCGGGGTGCCGCAGGTGCTCGTCATCCTGGCCGACTTCTGCGGCAACCCGGTCTTCCTGGAGACCCCCGACGGCCAGCTGCTGTACGCCGCCGGGGCGGGGCCCCAGGGCGCGGACCCGCTCCAGGTGTGGGAGGGGCTGCGCGGCCAGCGGGGGGACGTGCCGCCGCCGGCCGGGGCGGTCCTGGTGGACGTGCCCGGCGGCGGGCCGGGCAACGGCTCGGTGCGCGCCCGGCTGGCCCTGCTCCCCGTGCGCGGTCCGCTCGCTCCCGTCCACCGCATCGCCGCCGAACGCGCCGCGGGCATCCTGGCCGTCGTGCTGATGCAGGCCCGCCAGGAGGAGGAGCTGGCGGCCCGCGGGCGCGGCGACTTCCTGACCGACCTCGCCGAGGGCCGTATCACCGCGGAGGACGCCCCGGCGCAGGCCCGGGTGCTCGGCTTCAAGCCCGGCAGCAGTCCGCTGCTGCCGGTGGTCATGCGGGTCGGCGACTCGCTCTCCCCGGGCTCCCCGGGCGGCGGCTGGGCCGTGCTGGCCCGCGCGGTCGGCGAGGAGCTGGCGGCCGTGGGTGTCCCGGTCCTGCTGGGCGTGCGGCCGGTAGAGGGCCGGGTGCCGCTGCTGCTGGGCCTGCGCTCGGAGGCGGAGCGGACGACGGTCGCGGACCGGGTCGCGGCGGCGCTGCGGGCGGGCGTGGAGCGCGCCGGGATGCAGCGCCCCGGGGCCGCTCCGCCGGTCGTGGTGGTCGGCGTGGCCGGCGGCTGGGCGGCGGCCTCGGTGGGGCTGCGGCACGCGGCGGAGACGGCGACGGCCGCCCAGGGGCTCTCCGACCGCCCCTGGTACGACGCCCGCCGCCTCGACATCGACCTGCTGCTGTGGCGGCTGCGCGACCATCCCGACCTCGCGGCCTTCGTGGACCGGGCGATCGGCCCGCTCCGCGACCACGACCACCGCTCCAGGCCGCCGCTGCTGCCCACCCTGGAGACCTATCTCGCGCATGCCGGCCGCAAGGCGGAGACGGCCCGCGAACTCCATCTCAACCGGCAGACCCTCTACAACCGCCTCGCCCGGATCGGGGAGTTGCTGGGCACGGACCTCGACGACCCGCAGGCGGTCCTGGCGTTGAGCCTGGCCTTGCGAGCCCGCCGGCACGTCCCCTAGACCGCGGGTCTCTCAGGGCAGCGGCCGGGGCTGGGTCAACTCGTCGTACACGCTGAGGACTTGGGCTACTGTCTCGTCCTCCGTCGGCCAGCCGGCCGCCTGCCGGGCGCCCTTCTCACGCAGTTCCGCGCAGCGGCCGGGGTCGCCGAGCAGCCGTACGACGGCGGCGGCCAGGGCCGGCGCGTTGCCGTAGGGGACGAGTTCGGCCGCGTCGCCGACCAGGTCGGGGACGCCTCCGACGGCCGTCGCGACCAGGGGTACGCGCGCGTGCAGGGCCTCCTGGGCGAGGACCGAGCGGGACTCCCAACGGCTGGGCAGCAGCGCGAGATCGGCGGCGGCGAGCAGTTCGGTGACGTCGTCGCGGCGGCCGATGAGCCGGACGGGCAGCTCCTCGCCCTCGATCCGCCGCTGCAACTCGGTGCGCAGCGGCCCCTCCCCCGCGATGACGAGCAGCGGTACCGGATCGAGCCGGCGCCAGGCGTGGGCCGCGTCCAGCAGCACGTCGTATCCGCGGTGCCGGTCGAGGGAGCCGACGGCCATGAGCAACGGCCGCCCCATGGCACCGAGTTCGGCGCGCACCTTGGACCGGGGCCCCTCCCCGTCGTCCTGGTCCACGGGCGGCCGCGGGCCGGGCAGCGCCACGGCGGCGAGCCGGGCGTCCCGGGCACCGGTCCGGCGCGCGCGGTCCACCAGGTCGGACGTGGTCCCGAGGACCACCGCGGCGGTCCGCACCACCCGCCGCTCCAGCATCCGCAGCAGATGCGCGCGGGCGCCCTCGGCGTGCGCCCGGTTGTGCCAGGTGACGACGAGCGGAGTGGTACGGCCGCTCAGCGCCAGCACCGCGCGGAAGGAGGCGTGCAGGCCGTGGGCGTGCACCAGGTCGGCGTCCGCGCAGGCGGCACGGAGCGCGGCGACCGACCCGGGGTCGCTGCTGCGGGGCACGTGCACGTGGTCGGCGCCGACGCCCGAGAAGTCGTAGGCGCGATCGGCCTCGGCGGGGGCGCACACCGTGACCCGCACGCCCCGCGCGACGAGGCCGGCGGCCAGCGAACGCACATGTGCGCTGCTGCCGGCGTTGCCGCCGCCCAGCACCTGCACGGTGCGCAGGGGCGACAGGCCGTGCGGTGCGTTGCTGCTCAGGGGGCTCACGCGGCCGGGCTCCTGGTTCGGCGTGGGGCGGTCACGAGGGAACGTACAGAAGGTATCGGGCCGAGGACATCGCCGCGCGCGCCTCCCCCGGACACCGCGTCCCCGTCAAGGATGCCAGCACACAAGGGTGTTCCGCGTACTCCGGGACGGCACATACCGAGGCGGGCCGGGGCAATGCGCCGGAGCGTGTCACCCGGGAGAGTGACGAAAAGGCCGCGGCGGAGGAGCCGCGGCCGAGGGTGGGCCGAGGGGACGGGAAGGCCCCGCGGGCCGGGGTGCGGGATCGGGCGGCGGGTGATGTCCCGCCGGCCGTCCCGCACTCCGTCAGCGGTCCGCGCGGGCCGTCGCCAGCAGCTCCTCAGCGTGGGCCCGGGCCGTCTCCGAGTCCTCCTGGCCGGCCAGCATCCGGGACAGCTCCCGGACCCGCTCCTCGCCCTCCAGGACCTTCACGCCGGACCGGGTGACCGTGCCGTCGTTGGTCTTCTCGACCAGCAACTGCCGGTCGGCGAAGGCGGCCACCTGAGGAAGGTGGGTGACCACGACCACCTGCGCGGACTTCGCGAGCTTCGCGAGCCGTCGCCCGATCTCGACCGCCGCCTTGCCGCCCACACCCGCGTCGACCTCGTCGAAGAGGTACGTCGGGACCGGGTCGGTGCCGGCGAAGACCACCTCCACCGCGAGCATCACGCGGGACAGCTCACCGCCGGAGGCGCCCTTGGCGATCGGGCGGGGCGGGGCGCCGGGGTGCGGGGCGAGGAGCAGTTCGACCTCGTCGGCGCCCGCCGGGCCGTAGGCCACCGCCCGGCCGCCGACCTCGACGCCCTCCGGGTCCTCGGTCTGCCGGATCGCGAAGGACACCCGCGCGTGCGGCATCGCGAGCGAGCCCAGCTCGGCGGTGACGGCGGCGGCGAACCGCTCGGCGGCCTCCGTCCGCGCGTCGGTCAACGCCTGGGCGAGCCCGCCCAGTTCGACGCGGAGTGCGTCCCGCTCGGCGGTGAGCTCGTCGATCCGCTCGTCGTCGCCGTCGAGTTCGGTGAGCCGTGCGGCGCCCTGCTCGGCCCAGGCCAGCACCGCGCTGACGTCCTCCCCGTACTTCCGGGTCAGCGCGGTGAGCGCGGCCCGCCGCTCCTCCACGGCCGCGAGCCGCAGCGGATCGGCGTCCAGGTCGTCGGCGTAGCCGGCCAGCTCCCCGGCCACGTCACCCAGCAGGATCCCGATCTCGCCGATCCGGTCGGCGAGCGCGGCCAGCGCCGGGTCGTGCGACCGGACGGCCTCCAGGGCCCGGTGGGCGCCCGCGACGAGGGTGGCCGCGTCGATGCCCTCGGGGTCCTCGGGGTTGCCCGCGAGCGCGGAGTGCGCGGCGGTCGCGGCCGACGACAGCGCCTCGGCGTGGCCGAGGCGTTCGGCCTCCTCGGCGAGCTCGACGTCCTCTCCGGCCCGCGGTTCGACGCCCGCGATCTCGTCGAGCCCGAAGCGCAGCATGTCGGCTTCCTGGGCCCGCTCGCGCGCGCGGGTGACGATCTCCTCCAGCTCCACCGTCACGGCCCGCAGCCGCCGGTAGGCCTCGGCGTACTTGGCGAGCGGTACGGCGACGCCGTCGCCCGCGTACCGGTCGAGGGCCTGGCGCTGCCGGGACAGCTTCAGCAGGCCCTGCTGGTCGGTCTGCCCGTGCACGGCCACCAGGTCGTCGGCGAGCTCCGCGAGCAGCCCCACCGGTACGCTCCGCCCGCCCAGGTGCGCCCGGGAGCGCCCCTCCGCGGAAACGGTACGGCTGATCAGCAGCGCCCCGTCGTCCAGCTCGGCACCGGCCTCCTCGGCCCGCACGCCCGCGGAGGCGCCCGGAGGCACGGTGACCCGCCCCTCGACGACCGCCTTCTCGGACCCGATCCGCACGAGCGCGGGATCCGCCCGCCCGCCCAGGAGCAGCCCGAGGCTGGTGACCACCATGGTCTTGCCCGCACCGGTCTCACCGGTGACGGCGGTGAACCCGGGCGACAGCTCGACGACGGCGTCGTCGATGACTCCGAGGGACCGTATCCGCATCTCTTCCAGCACGGAGAAGACCTTACGAGGTACGACACGAGAAGCGCGAGGCACCCTGTCACCCGGGCGAGTGGAGGTGCGCCCCAAAGGAGCGCGGGGCCGCACCGGCACGCCGGTCACTGTCCCGGCCTGAAGGGGCGCGGGGAACTGCGCGACCAGCCCCCACGCGCCCGCACCCGCCGACGCACCGGAACCAGCCCCCACCCACGCGCTACTGCGGCGCCCCCCGCCATCCGGAGACCGGCAACGCGAACTTCGCGACCAACCGGTCCGTGAACGACGCATGATGCAGCCGGGCGAGCCGCACCGGCACGGCGCCCCGCCGCACCTCGACCCGCGCCCCCGGCGGCAGCTCGACGGTCCGCCGCCCGTCGCACCACAGCACCCCCGGCTGGATGTGCGGCAGCACCTCCACCGCCAGCACCGAGTCCGGCGACGTCACCAGCGGCTTCGCGAACAGCGCGTGCGCGGAGATCGGCACCATCAGCAGCGCCTCCACCTCCGGCCACACCACCGGCCCGCCCGCGGAGAACGCGTACGCCGTGGACCCGGTCGGCGTCGACAGCACGATCCCGTCGCAGCCGAACCCCGTCACCGGCCGCCCGTCGATCTCCAGCACCACTTCGAGGAGCTTCTCGGCGCCCGCCTTCTGCACGGCCGCCTCGTTCAGCGCCCAGTCCGTGTGCACGATGTCCCCGTTGCGGTGCACGACGACGTCGACGGTCATCCGCTCCTCGACCTCGTACGCCCGGCTCACCACCCGGTCGACGACCTTGTCCAGGTCGTCCCGCTCGGCCTCCGCGAGGAACCCGACGCTGCCGAGGTTGACGCCGAGCATCGGCACCCCGGAGGCGCGCGCGAACTCGGCACCGCGCAGCAGCGTCCCGTCACCGCCGAGCACGATCAGCAGCTCACAGCCGTCGAGGCTGTGCGGGGAGGCCTCCGCGACGAGTTCGACCTCGTCGGGCAGTGGCAGATCCGCGGCCTCGAAGTCCAGGACCCGTACGCCGACCCCGGCCGCCAGCAGCCCCTTGACCACGAGTTCGGCGCTGCGGATCGCAGCGGGCCGCCCGGTGTGGGCGAGGAGGAAAACAGTACGAGCTCGGTTCTGTGTCAACGCGGCCCCTCCGCCACTGCACGGTCAACATCGGCCGGATCCAACTGGGGTGCGCCGGCCCGCAGCCACAGAAAGTACTCGACGTTGCCGGACGGCCCGGGCAGCGGACTGGCGGTGACACCGTTCACCCCGAGCCCCAGCTCCCACGCCTTCTCGGCAACCCCCCGCACGGCCTCCGCCCGCAGCTGCGGACTCCGTACGACTCCCCCGCTGCCCAGCCTCTCCTTGCCCACCTCGAACTGCGGCTTGACCATCATCACCAGGTCGGCGTCCGGCTTCACACACCGCGCCAGGGCCGGCAGCACCAGCCCGAGCGTGATGAAGGACAGATCACCCACGACAAGATCCACAGGCTCCCCATCGATCGCTTCAAGCGTCAACTCGCGTACGTTCGTACGGTCCTTGACGGTGACGCGTTCATCGCTCTGCAGAGACCACGCGAGTTGGCCGTACCCGACGTCGACGGCGACGACGTGCGCGGCCCCCGCCCGCAGCAGCACGTCGGTGAACCCGCCGGTCGACGCGCCGGCGTCCAGCGCCCGCCGCCCGGCCACCACGAGCCCCCGCGGCACGAACGCCGCCAGCGCGCCGGCGAGCTTGTGCCCGCCCCTGGACACGTACTCGGGATCGCTGTCGTCGCTCTGCACGACGATCGCCGCGGCGGTCTCCACCTGCGTGGCCGGCTTGGTCGCGACGGTCTTGCCGACGGAGACCCGCCCGGCGGCGATCAGCTGGCTGGCGTGCTCGCGCGAGCGCGCCAGCTTCCGGCGGACCAGCTCCGCGTCCAGACGGCGACGTGCGACTCCTGCCACGGTGGGTTCAGCTCCTGCTCTGGTGGTACGACGGTGCGGGCACCGGGGGCCCCGGAGGTCCCGGACGGGTGTCGAGCGCGGTGAGCGCGTCGCGCAGGCCCCGGTGTACATCCTCGTACACCTCCAGATGCCCGTCCGTGGCGAGGTGGTCGGCGTCGGCCAGCCGGTCGAGCCGGGCGTCGACCTCGGCGTCGCCGGTGGGGGTGCGGGGCACGTCGATCGGGGCGGGGGCGGCGGGGTCGTACTCGGGTTCGACCGGTACCGCGACCGGTTCCGGTTCCGCCGCCTCCGCCGCCTGGCCCTCGGGCACAGAGTCGGTCATGCCCCGACGCTACCTCGAACCGCTGGGGTACCGTCGATCGCGATGGCCACGATCGAGGAGTGCCGCGCCGCACTCGACAAGCTCTCGCACAACATGGGTGGCGCCGAGGGCGACGTCCGGGCGGCCGCCGCCATGGACCGCACGGTCAGCTGCCATGTCACCGACCTGGACGTCACCTTCGCGGGCCGGCTCACCGGCGGCCGGATCGACGTCGAGGACACGTTCCCCGGACCACCGCGGGAGAAGGCGCAGATCAGACTCGCCATGGCCGGTGACGACCTGGTCGCCCTGGTCGACGGCGAGCTGAACTTCGCCGGGGCCTGGGGGTCGGGCCGGGTGAAGCTGGAGGCCAACCTGCTGGACCTGTTCCGGCTCAGGAAGCTGCTGTGACCCTCGTCCTCCGGGCGGCGGGCACCACCAGCGGGGTGCCCGTCTCCGGGTCGTCGATGACCTGACAGCGCAGCCCGAACACCTCCTCCACCAGCTCGGCGGTGACGATGTCGTTCGGCGCGCCCTCGGCGATCACCCGGCCGCCGCGCAGCGCGATCAGGTGGGTGGCGTACCGGGCCGCGTGGTTGAGGTCGTGCAGCACGGCGACCAGCGTCCGCCCCTGCTCCTCGTGGAGTTCCGCGCACAGGTCGAGGACGTCGATCTGGTGCTGGATGTCCAGATAGGTGGTCGGCTCGTCGAGGAGCAGCAGCGGGGTCTGCTGGGCCAGCGCCATGGCGATCCAGACGCGCTGGCGCTGCCCCCCGGACAGCTCGTCGACGTACCGGTCGGCGAGTTCGGCGACCCCGGTCCGCTCCATCGACTCCTGGACGACCCGTTCGTCCTCGGCGGACCACTGGCGCAGCAGCCCCTGGTGCGGATAGCGGCCGCGGCCGACCAGGTCGCCGACGGTGATGCCGTCGGGCGCGATGGACGACTGCGGGAGCAGGCCGAGGGTGCGGGCGACCTTCTTCGCCGGCATCGACTGGATGACCTGCCCGTCGAGCAGCACCCGGCCCTGGCTGGGCCTGAGCATCCGGGACAGGGCACGCAGCAGCGTCGACTTGCCGCAGGCGTTGGGGCCGACGATCACCGTGAAGGAGTTGTCGGGGATCTCCACCGACAACTCCTCGGCGATGACACGCTGGTCGTAGGCGAGCGTGACGTTCTCGGCGGACAGGCGGTTCACAGTGCTCCTCGGGCTCCTCGGGTCGTTCGTCTCGCCGGTGGGGATCGTGCTCATATCCGGCCCGCCTTCCGCTCGGTGACCAGCAGCCACAGCAGGTAGACCCCGCCGAGGACGCCGGTGACCACGCCCACGGGCAACTGGTCGGCGCCGAACGCGCGCTGGGAGGCCCAGTCGGCGGTCACGAGAAGGGTGGCGCCCATGCAGAGGGAAGCCACCAGATTGGGGCCCGGCGAGCGGGTCAGGCGGCGGGCGAGCTGCGGCGCGGTCAGCGCCACGAAACTGACGGGACCGGCGGCGGCGGTGGCGGCCGCGGTCAGCAGCACGGCCGACACCATCAGCAGCAGCCGCACCCGCTCCACCCGCACCCCGAGGGCGTACGACACGTCGTCGCCCATCTCCGTCATGCGCAGGGCCCGGGCGTTGGCCAGGACCAGTGGGACGAGGACGGCGCACAGCGCGAGCAGCGGCCAGACCTGGCTCCAGTCCCGGCCGTCGAGGGAACCGGTCATCCAGACGACCGCGCGCGTGGCGTCGACCAGGTCGGCCTTGGTGAGCAGGTAGCCGTTGACCGCCGTGACGATCGCGGAGACCCCGATGCCGACCAGGACCAGACGGTAGCCGTGCACGCCCTGCTTCCAGGCCAGCAGATAGAGGCCGGCCCCGGTCAGCAGTCCGCCGATCAGCGCGCCGACGGTGACCTGGGCGGCGCTGCCGGACATCAGCACGATCACGACGAGCGCGCCGGACGTGGCGCCCTGGGAGAGGCCCAGGACGTCCGGGCTGCCCAGCGGGTTGCGGGAGACCGACTGGAACAGCGCGCCGCCGAGACCCAGCGAGGCGCCGACCAGCAGGCCCACCAGGACCCGGGGCAGCCGCAGTTCGTTGACGATGAAGTCCTGTCCCGCGGTGCCGTTGCCGGCCAGCGTCCTCAGCACGTCACCGAAGGAGATCGGGAAGTCGCCGGTGCCGATCAGCACGACACTCGCGGCGGCCGCGGCCAGCAGCAGCGCCACCACGACGACCAGCGAGCGGACGTCCGCCCGCAGGGAGAGCCCGCCGGGGGTGCGCAGGGTACGCGTGTTCCTCACAGCTGGGCCGTCCTCCGCCGTCGTACGAGAAGAATGAAGACCGGCCCGCCGATGATCGCGGTGACGATGCCGACCTGGAGCTCCGAGGGACGGGCGACGATCCTGCCGACGACGTCGGCGCCGAGCAGCAGCACGGGCGACAGGACCGTCGCGTACGGCAGGATCCAGCGCAGGTCGGGGCCGGTGAAGGAACGCACCACGTGCGGCACCATCAGGCCGACGAAGACGATCGGACCGCAGGCCGCGGTGGCCGCGCCGGACAGCACGGTGGCGGCGAGCATGGCGAGGGCCCGGGTCCGGCCCAGGTGCGCGCCGAGGGCGCGGGCGGTGTCGTCGCCCATCGCCACCGCGTTCAGCGGCCGGGCCAGACCGAGGGCGAGCAGAGCGCCGGCCGCCAGGAACGGCAGCACCTGCGCGATCGTCGCGTCGCTCGCCGAGGCCAGTGAACCCACCGTCCAGAAACGCAGTTTGTTGAGCGCCGCGCCGTCCGTGATCATCACGGCCTGGAGATAGCCGTAGAGGGCCGCGCTGATCGCCGTACCGGCGAGCGCGAGCCGTACCGGGGTGGCGCCCCGGCTGCCGCCCAGGAACCACACGAGGGCACCCACCAGGGCCGCGCCCGCGAACGCGAACCACACATAGCCGTTCAGCGAGGTGACGCCGAAGAAGGTGATGGCGGTGACCACGGCCGCCGACGCGCCCGCGTTGATGCCGAGCAGCCCCGGGTCGGCGAGCGGGTTGCGGGTGAGCGCCTGGAGCACCGCGCCGGACAGGCCCAGGGCGGCACCGGCCAGCAGACCGAGGACGGTCCGCGACAGCCGCTCGTCGACGACCACGTCCCCGTACGTCCCCGTGCCGTGGAACAGGCCGTGCCAGACCTGGTCCAACGGCAGCTGTTTCGCCCCGATCGCGATGCTCGCCAGGGCGACGAGCACCAGGATCACGACGGAGCCGAGGAGGCCGAGGGCCCGTATCGCCCGGCGGGTCGGGGGCGCGGGGGCGGTCTCCGCGCGCTGTTCGGGGGGACTGTCGACCAACACGAGGTTAGGTTAGCCTACCCTCGCATTCGACTTCGAGACCGGCCCCGCATCCAGCACCGGTCCCACACCCGGCCGTTGAGACTCCGAGCCGTACGCCACCGTTCATCGTCCGAGGCGTACCCCGCCGTTCACGGTCCGGGGTACAACCCGCCGTTCAGAGTCCGAGCCGTGCCAGCGCCTTGCCTCCGTCCAGCCCGCACGAACCGTCCCCGGCCGCCGTCCAGGCCGCCGCGCACAATGCCCGCAGCCCGTCCAGCGCATCGCCGTCGCCCGTCAGCTCCAGTTCCTCCGCTCCGGCCGTGGCGGTCCATCCCCCGCACCGGAACCCGTCGCGCGCCGCGCTCACCTCCGGCTGCCCGGTGAGCAACCCCCGCAGATCGGCGTCCACGTACGTCGGCCGGTGCTGCGGCGGCGCGGCGAGCAGCTGCGGCCCGTCGGTGACACCGGTCAGCACGAGCAGCGAGTCGACCTCGCCGTTGAACGCGCCCTCGATGTCCGTGTCCAGCCGGTCCCCGACCACCAACGGCCGCTTCGCGCCCGTCCGCAGGATGGTCTCCCGGTGCATCGGCGGCAGCGGCTTGCCCGCCACCTGCGGTTCGGCGCCCGTCGCGATCCGGACGACCTCCACCGCCGCGCCGTTGCCCGGCGCGATGCCCCGCCCGCTGGGGATCGTCAGATCGGTGTTGGACGCGAACCACGGCACCCCGCGCGCCACCGCGTACGACGCCTCCGCGAACCGCCCCCAGGGGAGATCCGGACCGCCGAAGCCCTGCACGACCGCCGCCGGATCGTCGTCGGCGGACTCCACCGGCTCGAGCCCGCGCTCCCGCAGCGCGACCCGCAGCCCCTCGCCGCCGATCACCAGCACCCGCGCGCCCGCCGGCACCTGCTCACTGATCAGCCGCGCGACCGCCTGCGCCGAAGTGATGACGTCTTCGGCCCCCGTGGGGATCCCCAGCTCCGTGAGATGCCCGGCCACCGCGTCCGGCGTGCGCAGCGCGTTGTTGGTCACGTACGCCAGATGCATGCCGCCCGACCGGGCCACCTCCAGCGACTCGACGGCGTGCGCGATGGCGCTGCCGCCCGCGTACACCACTCCGTCAAGATCGAGCAACGCCGTGTCGTACGCCGTGCTCAGAGCCTGTCCGCTGCCCTCGGGACCAGTCCTGACGCCCTGGCTCATGCCCCATCGCTCCTTGTCACTCTTGGTCGACCCGCCTTTCACCGTCGATCATCCCGCACGCCACTGACACACGTACGATGCCGGGATGAACACTGCAGGTCACTCGGAAGCAACGGAGCGCCGAGGCCTGGAACTCACCCCGTTCCGAGGCCTCCGCTACGACCCCGACCGGGTCGGCAGCCTGGCGGCCGTCACCTCCCCGCCCTACGACGTCGTCGTACGCCCCGACGGAGTGCACCATCTCCAGTCCGCGGACCCGCACAACATCGTCCGCCTCATCCTCCCCCAGGCCGGTACCCCGAGCGCCCGTACCGAACAGGCGGCGGACACCCTGACCCGCTGGCAGGCCGAGGGCATCCTCGCCACGGACCCCGAACCCGGCCTCTACGTCTACGAGCAGCGCGACGACGACGGCATGCTCCAGCGCGGGGTCATCGGCGCCCTGCGGGTCTCGGAGCCCTCGGAGGGCGTGGTGCTGCCGCACGAGGAGGTCATGCCCCCGGTCGTCGCGGACCGTGCGGCCCTGATGCGCGCCACCTCCGCGAACCTCGAGCCCCTCCTGCTGACCTACCGGGGCAACGGCACGACCGCCGAGGTCGTCGAGGCGGTCGCCGACCGCCCCCCGCTGCTCGCCACCACCACGGAGGACGGCTTCCACCACCGCCTGTGGTCGATCACCGACCCCGCCGAGGTGGCCCGCGTCCAGTCGGACCTGGCCCACCACCGGGCGCTGATCGCCGACGGTCACCACCGCTGGGCCACCTATCTGCGTCTACGCGCGGAGCACGCCTCGCCCAGCCCCTGGGACTACGGCCTGGTCCTCCTCGTGGACACCGCCCGCTACCCGCTGCGCGTCCGTGCCATCCACCGTCTGCTGCACGGCCTGCCGGTCGCGGACGCCCTCACGGCCGTCGAGGGCCACTTCCGGGTACGACGGCTCGACGTCCCCCTGCCGAAGGCCCTGGAGGCCCTCGCGGACGCGGCCTGCGCCGGCAACGCGTTCCTGCTGGCCGGTGACGGCACGTTTGACCTGCTCGACCGTCCCGACCCGGACCTGCTGGCCCGCACGATCCCGGCCGACCGGCCGACCGCCTGGCGCACCCTGGACGCCACCGTCCTGCACACCACGCTCCTCGAACACGTCTGGCACATCCCCGAGGACTCGCCCGCGCACATCGCCTACATCCACGACACGGCGGCGACGGTCGCCAAGGCCGAACAGGACGGCGGCACGGCCGTCCTCATGCACCCGGTCCGCGAGGACGTCGTCCGCGACCTGGCCCTCCAGGGCGTGACGATGCCCCGCAAGTCGACGTCCTTCGGCCCGAAGCCGGCATCGGGACTGGTGCTGCGGGCGCTCGACGTCTGAAAACCCCGGCGGGGCATGCGGAAGGGGCAGGCTCCGGATCGGAGCCTGCCCCTGTTGTCGTCTCCCGCCGCCGTGCCGGGCGCCGGGATTAGTCGCGCTCGGTGCCCGCACCGTCCTCGTCGGACGCGTCGGCGGCCGTCTCCTTGGAGACATCCGTGGCTTCAGCCTTGGCCTCGGCCACGTCGTCGACCACGTCGGCCTCGGCTTCGTCGGCTTCGGCTTCGTCGGTCTCGTCGTCGGTCTCGATCTCTTCGTCCGCGTCCAGGGCGTCGAGGAACTCGACCCCGTCCAGCTCGGCCAGCCGGTCGGAGGCGTCCGTGCTGCCGTCCCGGTCGGACTCGACGGCCTTGGCGAACCACTCCCGTGCCTCGTCGACCCGGCCGGCGGCCAGCAGGGCGTCGGCGTAGGCGTACCGCAGCCGGGCGGTCCACGGCTGGACCGAACTGGACGCCAGCTCGGGGCTCTGCAGCGTCACGATCGCCGCGTCCAGCTGGCCCATGTCACGCCGTGCGCCGGCGGCGACGAGCCGCATCTCGACCTGGCCGGCCTTGTCGAGCTTGTGCACCTCGGGGGCGCCGGCCATGTCCAGCGCCTTCTCCGGCCGGCCGAGCCCACGCTCGCAGTCGGCCATGACCGGCCACAGGTCCACGTTGCCCGTCATGCGGCGCGCCGCCCGGAACTCGGCGAGGGCTTCGGAGTACTTCTGGTTCGCGTACGCGGCGAAACCGGCGGCCTCGCGTACGGCGGCGACACGGGACGCCAGCCGCAGAGCCACCCTGGAGTAGCCGTAGGCGCCCTCGGGGTCCTCGTCGATGAGCCGCGCGACCATCACCAGGTTCCTGGCGACGTCGTCCGCGAGCGTCTTGGGCAGGCTCAGCAGTTCCTGCCGTACGTCCTTGTCGATCTCGTCGCCGGTGACGTCCTCCGGGATCGGCAGCCGCTTGATCGGCTCGCGGTCGCGGTCCCTGTCACGGTCCCGGTCGTCGCGGCCGCGGAAGCCGCCACGGTTGTCGTCGCGCCGGCCGTAGCCGCCGCCTCCACGGTGGTCGTCACGGCGGTCGTCCCTACGGAAGCCGCCGCCGCGGTTGTCGTCACGGCGCGCGTAGCCACCGCCACCACGGCTGTCGTCCCGACGCGGGCCACGGCTCCGGTCGTCACGCCCACGGTCGTCGCGGCGGTCGTCGCGGCGGTCGTCGCGGCGGTCGTCCCTGCGGAAGCCGCCACCGCGGTTGTCGTCACGGCGCGCGTAGCCACCGCCACCACGGTTGTCGTCACGGCGCTCGTCGCGACGGCCGTAACCGCCGCGGTCGTCCCGGTCGTCGCGGCGGTAGGCCGGACGGTCACCCCGGTCATCGCGGCGGAACGCCGGACGGTCACCCCTGTCATCGCGACGGTCGTCACGGCGGTCATCGCGACGGTCATCGCGGCGGTCGTCGCGGCGGAACGTGGGGCGGTCACCGCGGTCGTCACGGCGCGGGCCACGGTCACGGTCGTCCCGCCGGCCGTAACCGCCCCGGTCATCACGCCGGTCCCCGCGGCTGTCATCACGCTGGAACCCCGGACGCGAGCCACGGTTGTCATCACGACGGCCATAACCACCGCCACCGCCACCACGGTTGTCGTCACGGCGGAACGCCGGACGGTCACCCCTGTCATCGCGACGGTCGTCACGGCGGTCATCGCGCCGGTCGTCGCGGCGGAACGTGGGGCGGTCACCGCGGTCGTCACGGCGCGGGCCACGGTCACGATCGTCGCGCCGGCCGTAACCGCCCCGGTCATCACGCCGGTCCCCGCGGCTGTCATCACGCTGGAACCCCGGACGCGAGCCACGGTTGTCATCACGACGGCCGTAACCACCGCCACCGCCACCACGGTTGTCGTCGCGGCGGAACGCCGGACGGTCACCCCTGTCATCGCGACGGTCGTCGCGACGGTCGTCACGGCGGTCGTCACGGCGACCGGAACCGCCGTTGCCTCGGTTGTCGTCACGGCGGCCGTACCCACCACCGCGGTTGTCGTCGCGCCGACCGTAACCACCGCGATCCCCACGGTCGTTGCGGTCGCCTCCGCGGTAGCCGCCACGGTCGTTGCGGTCGTTGCGGTCACCACTGTCCCGTCGGCGCTGGTCGCGCTCCGGTCGGTCGTCGGGAGAGTTGGTGGACATGGTGACTCCTGTCTTAGGTACCGCAAGCATTGTAAAAACAAAAGGACCCCTGGTCCCAGCTGAACGCTGGGACCAGGGGTCCTTCCAAAGATTGTTCGGCGGCGTCCTACTCTCCCACAGGGTCCCCCCTGCAGTACCATCGGCGCTGTGAGGCTTAGCTTCCGGGTTCGAAATGTAACCGGGCGTTTCCCTCACGCTATGACCACCGAAACCCTGATGGTTTCGAGCGAACAAGCACACTCTTCAATTGTGTGTTCAGCTCTAGCCGGCAACAGTCGTTGCCTCAGAACTAACACAGTGGACGCGAGCAACTGAGGACAAGCCCTCGGCCTATTAGTACCGGTCACCTCCACCAGTTACCTGGCTTCCAGATCCGGCCTATCAACCCAGTCGTCTACTGGGAGCCTTACCCTCTTATAGAGGTGGGAGTCCTCATCTCGAAGCAGGCTTCCCGCTTAGATGCTTTCAGCGGTTATCCCTCCCGAACGTAGCCAACCAGCCATGCCCTTGGCAGAACAACTGGCACACCAGAGGTTCGTCCGTCCCGGTCCTCTCGTACTAGGGACAGCCCTTCTCAAGACTCCTACGCGCACAGCGGATAGGGACCGAACTGTCTCACGACGTTCTAAACCCAGCTCGCG